>JBEKUF010000154.1:0-8236 GCA_049515295.1 Verrucomicrobiia bacterium
CCAAAACGAAAACGGCAACGCGCCGGGAAATGCCAGCAACGACATCGATACCGCCGGGGTTGCCTGGGGCGTTACGGCGACTAACGGCGCATTGGCCAGTGCGACGCGTCCGTTCCCGAGCGCATTGACCGTCGGCCAGACCTTCCAAATTGACATGGACAACGGGTACATCAATTCAGGGGGCAGTGTCGGTTTCGCCCTGCAGAACGGCTCCGGGCAGAGCGTGTGGGAGTATTACTTTTCCGGCGGAGCCGCCAACTACACGATTAATGCCGATAGCGTGAACCCTACGAACACGCCCGGCTTTACCGTCGACGGCATGCGGATAACCTTCTCACTGACCTCGGCCAGCACCTACTCGGTCACCGTCCTCTCGTACACCCCGGGCGGCGGGGCCGGCGTGGGAACGAGCGCCACCTACACGGGCAGCCTCCTCAACCCCAGCGGCGGCCAGTCCATCACCAGCGTGCGGCTGTTCAATTTCAACGCTGGCGGCGGCGGGGGCTACAGCTACAACGCCTATTTCAACAATCTGAGCATCTCCGGCGGCATTGCCAGCGATAACGCCGCCAATTCCGGCTACGCTGCGACCGGCACCACGTTCCGCGTCTGGGCGCCGAATGCAACCGCCATGTACGTGGTCGGCACGTTCAACGGTTTCTCCACGAACGCTACGCCGCTGTATTCGGAAGGGAATGGCAATTGGTCCGTCGATGTTCCCGGGGCGGTCAACGGGCAGAAATACGAGTATTACCTCTCCAATTCCACCGTCGGCACCAACTTTTTCAAGCAGGATCCTCGAGCCCGGCGCGTGGCCTCCGTCTCCGGCTATTGCTACATTTATAACACGTCCTCGTTCAACTGGCAGGGCGACAACTTTACCGCTCCGGGTTTGAGCAATGCGGTGCTCTACGAGTTGAACATCGGCTCCTTTAGTGGGCCGAATAGCGGCGGCACGTTCTACACGGCGACCAATCTGTTTCCGTACCTGAAACAACTCGGCATCACCGCCATGGAAGTCATGCCGGTCAGTGAATTTCCCTGCTGTTCCAGTTGGGGATACAACCCGGTGGATATTTTTGCCGTGGACAGTGACGCCTATGGCGGACCGGATGCGTTCAAGTCGTTTGTGAAGACCGCTCACCAACAGGGGCTGGCGGTCCTTCTCGACGTGGTCCACAACCATTATGGCGGCGACGACACGAATACCTACGGAGATTTGATCTACGGTTTGTGGCAATTCGACGGCGAAAGCGTGAACGGGTACGGGGGCGTTTATTTCTACCAGGACTCCTGTGACGCTTTCTCCCAGACCTGGGGACCGAAGCCCTATTATGACGGCTCGCAAATCGACCAGTTCATCAAGGACAATATTACGATGTGGCTCGACGAGTATCATGTCGATGGATTTCGTTGGGACTCCATCGGGGAAATGGTGAAAAATGACTGCGGTGATGCAATCGCTGCTGGCGCCACCTTGGTCACCAACATCGCCGCGATGGTCCATTCGTACCCGGGGGGCAAAATCAACATCGGTGAGGACCAGAATTATGTCGACGGCATCCAGTGCTTCGATGCCACGTGGAACAACAATTTCTTCTTCGATAACATTCAGGGTCAATTGACCCCCGCCAGCGATGCCTCGCGCAACATGCTGGCCGTCAGCAATGCGGTCTGGGAAAACTTCGACGGCGGCGGTCTGGGCGGCTGGGGCAGTGTGAACTTCATGGAGAACCACGACCAGTGCGGCGGCCAGTTTACAGGGGCAAACCGTCTTCCGGTGGACATTGATAGCTCGAATCCGACGGGCTACTACGCCCGCAAACGGACCATGCTCGGCACGGCGATCAACCTGACCACGGCCGGAATCCCGATGCTCTTGCAGGGCGAGGAAATGCTGACCACCAATGACTTTGGGTCCAACCTTCCCATCGACTGGTCGTACACGAACACCTACAGCGGCATTGTCTCGTATTACAGGGACCTGATCAGCTTGCGTCGGAATCTCACAGGCCGCTCCTCGGGCTTGCAGGGCATGGCTTCGAGTATCATTTGGACAGATACCCGCACCAACTTCCCGATGATCGCCTACCGCCGCTGGAACACGGGCAGCGTCGGGGACGACGTCGTCGTCATCTGCAATTTTGCCAACGTCTACTGGCCTGCTTACAATATCGGTCCCTCAGGTGGTGGCCAGCTCGGGTTCCCGCATGATGGAACCTGGTACGTGCAGGTCAACAGCGATTGGACCAAGTACTGTTCCGACTATGGCAACTACGGCAGCAGCATCGTGAACGTCAGTGGCGGCACCGGCACGATCTCCGTTGCTCCCTACAGTGTACTGGTACTCTCCCAAAATCTTCCCGCCGCACCGCCGGTTCCGGAACACGTGACGTTCACCAGCGTCATTACCAACCAGATCAGTCTCGCGTGGATTGTCTCCAGCAGCGCTTCAGGCTACATCGTCAACCGTGGCTCCATCGAGATCGCCACCACCAGCAACAACGCCTATACCGATACCAACTTGTTGGTCGGCGTAGAGTACTGCTACAGCGTCGTCGCCACCAATGTTGGCGGGGCTTCCGCCGCTTCCCCCACGGTTTGCGCCACGACGCTGCCAGCCACCAGCGCCACCAATCTGCTGGCCTACTGGACCTTTGATGAAGGCGGCGGCTCGCTCGCCTACGATTCCACTGAAAATGCCAACACCGGCACCGTGACGTTTGCCACTAATCTGGGAGGCTTCGGCCAATGGATCCCCAACGGGATGGTCAACGGTGCCATCCTCTTCGACGGCTACTACACGGAAGTGACTGTCCCCAATTCCGCTTCTCTCAATCCCGTCAACGGCATCACCCTCGCCGCCTGGGTCCAAGACCTCAGCGGCAACTGGTCCACCTATCCCCGCTTCATTGAGAAGGGCGCGTCCGAGAACCAATACGCGCTGTTTGCCAATGGGAACACCTCCCCCGCCCAATTCGAGTTTTTCCTGGCCGGCGTCAGCAATGGCACCCTCGTTGCCGCCGCGCCGGAGGATGGCGCTTGGCATCACTTGGCGGCCACCTACGACGGCTCGTTGGTGATGAGCCTGTACCTCGACGGCCAACTGGTCGCCCAACAGGTCGCCAGCGGTGGTGTGCCCGTTACCGCCGATCGCTTGGTCATCGGCGCCGATCCCAACGGCAATGGCAACACGTTTTTTTACGGCAATATTGATGACGTCCGGATCTACGGCAGCGCCCTCACGCCCTCGCAGATTACCCAGTTGTACAACATTGACTCCGTCGGCGATGGCATTGCCGATTGGTGGCGTCAGCAGTACTTCGGCAACAGTTCCACCACGGACAATACTTCCTGCGCTGCCTGCGACGCCGACGGCACCGGCCAGGACAACTACTTCAAGTACGTCGCCGAACTTAATCCCACCGATCCGACCCAGGTCTTTACGGTGCAGATCGCAGCCTCCAATCAGTTCATGAACCTGACGTTCGGCCCGTACTCCAACAATCTCACCTATGCCGTGGTGTCCAGCCCGGACCTGGTCAACTACAGTGGTTTGGCGTCCAACCCACCCCCCACGCAGATCAATACTGATCAGACGCCCATCACCGAGACCGTCACCGACCTTACTCCCTGGCCGTCCAACGAGTTCTATCGCATCCAGATCACCAACCCCAACATCTCCCCGTCCCCGTAGCTGACATCGTTCCAAACTGCGCCGGCTGTGACCGTCTGCGCCTGACGGTGCACCGTCGCATCCTCATCCACCCCTCGCAGCTTGACGCGCGGGCGAATTCCAGCGACAAATAGAGAGTGGCGGTCGCGAAGATCGCAGGACATTCTCGATTTCACGGAGGCATTGGCCATGATGAATCTCGAATCCAGCGTGCAGGCATTCGTCCGCGAGGGGTTTACCCACCAGTTCGGCAAACCCGCGGTTGGGGTCAAAGACGATCCCGAGTGGCGCAAGGTACGCGACACCGGCACCCGCCTGTGGCTCGACACGGGCGACATCGACGAAGCCGGCAAACTGTGGAATTCCTCGTTCGATGCGTTGACAACCAACAACACCCTCCTCAACAAGGAGATTCAGAAGGGCATTTACGACGATCTCGTCGCCAAAGCCGCCCGGGTTGTGTTGGATGCCGCCCCGAAAATCAGCCAGCAGGATCTCATCCTCGAAATCGCGTTCATTCTCAACGCTCACCATGCCCTGCGCCTCGTCGACCGGTTCGACGCCAACGTCAGCGTCGAGTTGCACACCGACCTGTCGAGCGATGTCGAGCGCACCGTTGCCTACGGAAAACGGTATTTCGCGATCTGCCCGGAGCGATTCTACATCAAGGTCCCGCTCACGCCGGCGGGCTACCTCGGCGCGCGTAAACTCGTACAGGCCGGCACCCCCATCAATTTCACACTCGGCTTCTCGGCGCGTCACAACTACGTCGCTGCGTTGCTGACCAAACCCGACTACGTAAACGTGTTCCTCGGACGCTTGAACTCTGTCGTGGCGGACAATAAGCTCGGCGATGGCCGCAATGTCGGCGAGAAGGCTACATTGGCCACGCAACGCGTGCTGCTCGACCTGCGCAAGGCGGGCCGCACCAGGACGAAACTCATCGCCGCCAGCATCCGCTCCGGCCCACAAATCGCCGACCTCGCCGGGGTCGATGTTTATACCATGCCCACCAAGGCCGCCGCCGAATATCGCGCCAATCCAAAGCCGAAAGTCACCTCGCAGGTTGCCAACGACCCGAAGGTGCCGCTGGCGCCGGGTGTCACGTTCGCACAATTCAATGGCGAAACGCTCTGGGCCGTCCCGCAAAAGTTCAAGGATGCCGTCGAAGACCTGCTTCGCAAAAACCCCGAGGCGCTCAAACCCGAGGACCTGCAATCTCACTTCGAGAAAGCCGGCTTCGCCGATTTCCTGCCCCGTTGGTCCGCCGCCGACATCCAGACCGCAACCAAGGACGGTAAGATCCCCGTGTATGCAACCTGGAAAGACCGCCTCGCGTCCGGCAAGATCGGTCTCGATGCGCTGATGAACCTCAGCGCTCTCTATTCCTTCGCCACCGACCAAAAGGCCCTGGACGACCGCATCCGCTCCCTGCTCAAGAAGGCGAAAATCTTATCCTGAACATGGCTTGTCGCTGCAGCCTTTGGCCGGCGCCCCATTCGGTGTGAGATTACCGCACACGCGCGGAATCTGAGTGGCGCCTCTCGATTGAACGTTCTGCACGAAAACAGAAACAGGGCGCGGTGCATGCCTTTTCGGTTTGACTCGCCGCCATGATTCGCTACTCTGCTTCCGCCCCGCGAGGGCCGTTCTACGGAGACTCGAGAATGTCGAAACTTTCTATTGCCGATCTGAAGGACTTCCGCAATCAGCGCGTGTTGGTGCGCGTGGATTACAACGTGCCGCTCGACGACAACGGCGCGATCACCGACGATAAGCGCATCAAGGCGACCGTCCCGACCCTCGATTATCTGGTCAAAGGCGGCGCCAAGGTCATCCTGTGTTCGCACTTGGGCCGTCCGAAAGGTAGGCGCGACCCGAAACAGAGCTTGCGGCCTGTGGCGCAACGCCTCGCCGAGATACTCGGTCGTCCCGTTGCATTCGTCGATGACTGCATCGGTGAAAAAGTGGACAAGACCATCAGCATCATGCAGCCGGGCGACATCGTCTTACTGGAAAACCTGCGCTTTTACGCTGAGGAAGAGAAGAACGACCCCGTCTTCGCCGAAGAACTTGCCAGGAACGCCGACTTGTATGTGAATGACGCGTTCGGCTCGGCCCACCGCGCGCACGCCTCGACCGAAGGTGCGGCCCAGATCATCAAGAAGCGCGGTGGGAGGTGTGTTGCCGGGTTCTTGATGGAGAAGGAGTTGAAGTATTTGGGTGGGGCACTTAGTTCCCCAGCCCGACCGTTCGTGTGTATCCTCGGCGGCGCCAAGGTCTCCGACAAGATCGCCGTGATCGAAAACCTGCTCACGCAAGCCGATGCCATTCTCATCGGCGGCGCAATGGCCTATACATTTCTCAAGACCCAAGGATTCGGAGTGGGGAAGTCGCTCGTGGAGAACGATAAGCTCGATTTGGCCAAATCGCTGCTGGACAAGGCCAAGGGACGTATATTCCTTCCCGCTGATCACCTACAAGCGTCGAAACCCGAAGCAGGCGCAATGACGCGCCTTACCGACGGAACGAGCATAGAAGACGGATGGTACGGCGTAGACATCGGGCCGGCAACAATCAGGGTCTACACGAGAGAAATTGCACGGGCGAAGACAATAGTCTGGAACGGGCCAATGGGCATCTTCGAGGTCCCGGAATACTCGAAGGGCACGTTCGAGGTAGCCAAGGCCGTCGCCGCCAACAAGGCTGCGATTTCGATCATCGGTGGCGGCGATAGCGCCAAGGCCGTGAAAAAGGCTGGCGTCGACAAGCAAGTCACGTTCGTCAGTACGGGCGGAGGCGCATCGCTTGAGTTCTTGGAAGGAAAGGTGTTGCCGGGCGTGGCCGCGCTCAGCGAAAAGCAGACATGAACCCGAATCGCAAGCCAATCATCGCGGGCAACTGGAAAATGTACAAGACCGCGGCCGAGGCGTTGGCCCTAGTCAATGCGTTGACCAAAGAACTCGCAGGCGTCAGAGAGTCAGACGTGGAAGTGGTTGTCTGTCCGCCATTTACGGCGTTATACGCGGTTGCCACAATGCTTCAGGGTTCAACCGTCAAATTGGGTGCCCAGAACGTTCACTGGGAGAAAGAAGGCGCATTCACGGGGGAGATCTCAGCACCGATGCTAAATGAGTCGGCTGTACAGTACGTCGTCGTCGGCCACAGCGAGCGCCGCCAGTACTTTGGCGAGACAAACGAAGGTGTCAACAAACGCGCCAAAGCCGCCCTGGCCAGTGGCATTCGACCCATCATCTGCGTCGGTGAAACCCTCGCCCAGCGCGAGGCCGGGCATACGGAGATCGTTGTCCGCGACCATATAGCGGGCGCGCTTGCAGGTTTCCCCAAAGATGCTATGCTCGACACGGTCATTGCGTATGAGCCCGTGTGGGCCATCGGAACGGGCAAGACCGCCACACCTGCGCAGGCGCAGGAAGTCCACGCGTTTATCCGCGAATTGCTGGCGGCCATGTTTGATCCGTCGGTAGCCGACAAGGTCCGCATTCAATATGGCGGCAGCGTGAAACCTGCCAATGCGAAGGAGTTGCTGGGGCAGCCTGACATCGATGGTGCGCTGGTCGGTGGGGCGAGTTTGGACGCAAAAGGCTTCACGGACATCGTGAAGGCAGCGTTGTAACGAAGCAGTCGTACAGAAGGAATTGAGGTAATTGAGATGAGTATTTTGATCATACTTTTGACATTGGTCCACGTAGTGGTCGCGTTTCTCGTGATTCTGTTGGTGCTGATGCAAAAATCTTCGGAGCAGGGCGTCGGCGCGGCATTCGGTGGGGGCATGACCGAAACAGTGTTCGGCGCAGGCACCACCACCGCGTTGGTGCGCATGACGATCTGGTGCGCCTGCTTGTTGTTGGCCACCACGTTGACACTGGCCGTCCTACATCATTCGCATCGCACGAAGACGGGCGGCTCCCTGATGAGGCGGTCCTTGGCGACCATGCCCGTCGCGCCCTCCGCCCCGGCCACCGCACAGCCAGCATTCCCTTTCGCGCCCCAGCCGTCCGCACCAACTGCGTCCGAAACCACGCCGGCAACTCCTGTGGCGCCCGTGGCGCCTGCGGCCGCTCAGCCTGCGGGCACTACTCCAGCTTCCAGTCCGTCTGCTTCGCCACCGGCCACGCCAGCGGGGAAAACTCCGTAACTGTCAGTTGACGAACGATGCTCCCACATCCTGCGTTGGCCAAGTACGCGGGTAGACTTATTCTGGTCGTGGCGCTGTTCGGCGTGCGCGTGTGCCTCGCCGCCGACCTCTCGGGATCCACTCTCTACGGCATCGGTGGCGATTTCAAGGGATTCGACCCGATCGATGCCGGTGATGTCGAGTCTGCCGACCAGGTCTACCGCGTGTACGAAGGCCTGCTGGAATACGCCTACCTCGACCGACCGTACCGCGCCATCCCGCGGCTGGCCGAAGCGCTGCCGGACATTTCGGCGGACGGGTTGACGTACACGTTCAAGATCAGGCAGGGCGTTCATTTCCAGGACGACCCGTGCTTCCCCGTCGGCAAGGGCCGCGAGTTGGTCGCCGATGACTTTGTCTAC
>JBEKUF010000155.1:0-8232 GCA_049515295.1 Verrucomicrobiia bacterium
GTTCTTGACGGTGAACGATCCGGTCCCCAGCAAGATCCTCGTGATCGAGGGTTGGATTCCGGATTATGCGCTGGAACGAACGCTGGCTGAATTCAAGCGCGATCATTACAGCCGGATCCTCGTGACCGGAGGGCCAATCAGCTCGGGCACGTTCCTGTGTGGCTACACAAACTGGGCCGATCTTGGCGCGGCCACACTGGTTCGACTTGGCGCCGATACGAACTCCGTCGAAGCCGTGCCCGCAGCCGGGGTTGTGCGGGATCGTACGTACGCCTCGGCCGTCGCTTTGAGAACGTGGTTTTACCGTCATCAAATCAGTGCCACCTCGCTCAACATCATGACAATGGCCGACCACTCGCGGCGTTCGCGCCTGCTATTTGCCAAGGCACTGGGCCGCGAGTGTCGCGTAGGTATTATCAGTATCGAGAACACTGAATACAACCCAAACCTATGGTGGAAATCAAGCGAGGGTGTGCGGACGGTCGTCGGTGAAATGATTGCCTACGGCTACGCGCGTTTCCTGTTTTGGCCGCCGGCTCCGGGCGAGTAGTTTGCCGGGATCACAGCATCACGCGTGAGGCAAGAGCGCCGGGCCAGATCCAATTAGGTGTTCGTTGCCATTCGTGTCGCGGCCTTGGTGTCGTCCGCTGCCTGCCGCCGCTCACGTTAACCGATGGACCGGCTAACACCTTGCAATGTCGATGTTTCCGCCGGGTCTGTAACCCGCAACTTTGGCACACGGTATGCAATCTCAAGATGTCATGACACAGGCCTCTGAATCATTTGTAGAAGGGATAGTGGATACCTACCGGCGACCGTCCACGGGGCAGGGCACCAAGCCTCCGGGGCAGGGACTCTACCGCAACGAATTCACGATCCTGATCGTAGACGACGACGCATCGTTTCTGCATCTGGCCAGCTCCGTCTTGCGCAAGCATGGGTTCACCGTGCTCAACGCGTCCTCTGGTGTCAAAGGACTGAACATGCTCACCTACTCTCCGGCCGACATTCGGCTCGTGCTTCTCGATTACACCATGCCACACCTTAATGGAGACGAAACACTCAAACACCTGCGAAAACTCAACCCGTCGATCAAAGTCGTGGCGGTCACTTCGTCCGATCCAAATCTCGTGGCGGCAAGTTTCCGTGACGGGGTTGACAAATTTCTCAAAAAGCCGCTGGAAGCAACGGAACTGACTGCGACGATTGATTCTCTCGTCGGTTGCCAACCCCAGAAGTGACCTGCTCAGGTTTCGCCGATAGGTACGGCCGAGCAGTTGACTGGGATGCAAAACCTCCGCGTGGCGCCGGTAACGCTCTTGGAAAACCGGTCAGCCTCGCGCCTTCGCTCGAGTGGAGAATTGGCGATGTCGCTTTGCCGGCAGAAAGTTTTGGGGGGCAGGTCACGTTCCCTCGCTAAACCGGAGATCGCCTTGCCATCGACCAAAGGGACACAGGGGCAGAGTGCCACCCCGGTTCTTCTCCAGACTCGTTTCCCCTGACGCTCGCGACTGCGCAGATGGATTGTCCAAGGTTGCACACGCCGGGGGCCGAACTTTAAAAATGTCCCGGTGCCAAAAGAAAGTTGCAATTCCCTAGTAAGGGCGTAGACTTCACTCGGCATGAAGGTGTCGAAACGTGGCGAGTACGCCTTGCGGTCGCTCATTAATCTCGGTATCGCCCACGAATTGGGCCGCCCGAGGGTCCAGATCCGTCAGTTGGCGGAAAAAGAGAACATCCCCGTCAAGTTCCTCGAAGCCATCCTGCTCGAACTCAACCGCGCGGGTTATCTGGACAGCAAACGCGGCAAGGGCGGAGGCTACTTCCTCAAAAAACCCATGGCCAAGATCACCATTGGCGAGATCGTGCGGTTGATCGACGGCCCGTTGGCCCCGATCTCCTGCGCGAGCGTGACCGCCTATCATCCCTGTTCCTGCCCCGATGAGGCCCATTGTGGACTGCGCCTGTTGATGGTCGATGTCCGCAATGCGATTGCCAACATCCTGGACAAGTATACACTGGCCGACACGGTCGAGGTCACCCTGCGCAAAATGCGACGGGACAAAGTGCCCCTGCCGTTCGCCGAATTGGAGAAGCGACCCTGATGAAATCGATGTCGATTCTGCTGATGTGTTTGTTCCTGTGCGCCTCGGTCCGCGCCGAAAAAGTGATCCTGCGTGTCGGCCATTTCCCGAATGTGACCCATGCCCAGGCCGTCATCGCCCACGGTCTCAGCCGCTCGGGCAAGGGGTGGTTTGAGCAACGGCTCGGGCCGGACGTGGAAGTGCAATGGTTCGTCTACAACGCCGGGCCCAGCGCGATGGAAGCCATCTTCGCCCGGTCGATCGACCTCACGTACGTCGGTCCCAATCCCGCCGTCAACGCCTACCTGCGGTCGCACGGCGAAGAAATCCGCATTGTGGCCGGCGCGTGCAGCGGCGGCGCCGCGCTCGTGGTGCAATCCGACGGGCGGATTACGAAGGACGCGGATTTCCGCGGCAAGAGGATTGCCACGCCACAGTTCGGCAATACACAGGACGTGGCCTGTCGCGCCTGGCTGCTGTCGAAAGGGCTGCGGATCACCATGGTTGGCGGCGACGCCCGGGTCATACCGACGGACAACCCCGATCAACTCTCGCTCTTCCAACGCGGCGAGATGGACGCGGCATGGACCGTCGAGCCGTGGGTGAGCCGACTGGTGTTGGAAGCCAGGGGCAAGGTTTATCTCGAGGAAGGTGCGCTGTGGCCGGACACGGGCGGACGGTATGTCACCACCCATTTGGTCAGCAGCGCGAAGTTTCTCAATGACCGCCCGGCCTTGCTGAAGAAATGGATCACCGCGCATGTGGAGTTGACAGAGTGGATCAACGCGCACCCCGACGAGGCCAAGCGGATCCTGGATGATGAGATCCGGGCGGAGACGACACGCGCGCTCCCCGAAGACATCTTGAACAGCGCCTGGAAGCGGTTGCACATCACGTATGACCCGGTCAAGGAATCGTTGCTGAAGTCCGCCGAGGACGCGTATCGTATCGGATTTCTGAAGGAAGAACCCGATTTGTCCCACATCTACGATCTCAAGCTGTTGAATGAGGTCTTGCGAGAAAAGGGCCTCGCCGAAATCAAATGATGGCGATCCAGGACGAACTCCAGGTCGTCCCACCGGTCAAGCTGGTTGTCGACGGCGTGTCGAAATGGTTTCGGCAACGCCGCGCGACCGTGCACGCCCTCGACAACGTCTCGTTGAACATTCACGAGGGCGAGTTCGTGTGCCTGGTCGGACCGTCCGGTTGCGGCAAGTCAACGCTGCTCAATATCATTGCGGGTTTGGAACACCCCGATAACGGACAGGTGCTGGCCGATGGCAAACTTGTGACGCAACCGGGCCGCGAGCGGATGATGATGTTCCAGGAACCGGCGTTGTTCCCCTGGCT
This sequence comes from Verrucomicrobiia bacterium, assembly GCA_049515295.1. Classification (GTDB taxonomy): domain Bacteria; phylum Verrucomicrobiota; class Verrucomicrobiia; order Palsa-1439; family Palsa-1439; genus Palsa-1439. The sequence goes on from JBEKUF010000155.1 coordinate 3,435, forward strand.
CGACGTCATGGACAACATACTGTTCGGCCTGAAACTCAAACCGAACCTGTCCCGTAGCGAGCGTCGCGAAGTCGCCCGGTACTACCTCGAACTGGTCGGCCTGAGCAAATTTGCCAACACCAATATCCACGAACTGTCCGGCGGCATGAAACAACGCGTCGCCCTGGCGCGGGCGTTGGCCCCCAATCCCCGCGTGCTCTTGATGGACGAACCGTTCGCGGCGCTGGATGCGCTCACCCGTGAACAGCTCTACGGCGACATCCAGCGAATCTGGCAGGAACGGAAGAAGACGATCGTCTTCGTTACCCACAACGTCCGCGAAGCCTCCTGTCTCGGCGACCGCGTCGTGTTGTTCTCACCGCACCCCGGTCGCATTCACGAAAAGTTTGAAGTCGATCTGCCCCGGCCGCGCGACATCAACAGCGTCGCCCTGGCCAAGTATTCCACGGATATCACCCGCGCCCTCAAACGGTACCTTAAGCCCGATTTGGTGGAGGTAGGGGAATGAGGCGCCGGTTGATCGTCGTCGCCTTTTTCGTGGTGCTCGTCGGTGTTTGGGAGATGCTGGTGCGCCTGAAGATCTGGTCGCCCGTGCTTGTGCCGTCGCCGCTGAGCGTGGCGAGCTACCTCAAGGGCGCGCTGGCCAGTGGAGACCTCGAACGCGCGACGTTCGTGACCGTGCGGCGCCTGCTGATCGGCTACGCGCTCGGGTTGATCGTCGGCCTGCCGTTGGGACTGTTGACGGCGCGCTTCAAGTTCTGCGAAGCCACCCTGGGCGTCATCGCGCTGGGATTGCAGACACTTCCGAGCGTGTGTTGGGTGCCGTTGGCGTTGTTGTGGTTCGGGCAGACGGAAGCGGCGATGCTGTTTGTCGTCATCATGGGCACGCTGTGGTCGGTGGTGATCGCCACCGACAACGGCGTGCGGACGGTGCCGCCGATTTACGCCCGCGCCGCGCGCACGATGGGCTCGAAGCAATGGCATACCTGGGCGAAAGTGATCGTGCCTGCGTCGTTGCCGTTCATCGTGAGCGGCATGAAACAGGGATGGGCCTTTGCGTGGCGCTCGCTGATGGCGGCGGAGATTTACGTGACCATCCTGACAGGATTCGGCCTGGGCAACCTGCTGAACTACGGACGCGAACTCCAGGCCATGGACCAGGTCATCGGCATCATGCTCGTCATCATCGTCATCGGCCTGCTCGCCGACAAGATCCTCTTCTCCCCCTGGGAACGCTTCCTCTACCGCCGCTGGGGAACTGCGAAAAGCTGATTGGGCCAGGAAACGAGCTCGGCATTTTCAGACCCGCTTGACCGAGAATCGGGGGCTGAGATCGCGTTTGCTCTCCTTGCCGTCGTCCCGCATGAGGTTGCGAGTCTACATGACTTGTCAGATGTCCACAAATCTGTCATAAACTCAGACGAGAAATCTCAATAACCGTTGGACTGCTTCTCAATATGCTACAGGCTGGAGATAGAGTCGTGGAGCTTGCGGGGGTTGTCGCCTCGACGGCAGTCGTGACTGGTGCCGTGGTCGGAACATGGGTTATTTGGCTCATCAAGAAGAGTTGGCTGGCATCAGCAGGAGCCTTCATTGCAGGCGCAGTTTTTGGTTTTTTGATCGCACAGGTGATTGCCCGCGTCCTTTACCGGACCGCAAATGGCAATACGGCTGTCGTGAAGATCGGCAGTGCCTCGTTATCATCTACCATTCCGGCTGGACTGGCAGGTGGTGTTGTTACAGCGATTGCTGTAGGGCTTGTGGTGCTACTGATGTTCGGTGGGAAGACCCGAGGGTTTTCGTTGTTCGGGATTGCAATTGGCTGCGGCGTAGTCATCGGCATTCTGCTTGCCTGCTTGGGTTCGTTGGCGTGAGGCCGTAACCGGGGCGGCTGCTTATCAGAACGACGTTCGGCACCTGTGTCGGGGAGTGTTTGACAAGGCTAGGCAAAACAAAGGCTCGGACGCTTGTCCGAGCCTTTGGAATTGGTAGCGGGGGTGGGATTTGAACCCACGACCTTCAGGTTATGAGCCTGACGAGCTACCGGGCTGCTCCACCCCGCACTCGAAAACCTGCGGCAAGCTTACGGGCCGAGCGCGGATTCGTCAAGCCCTGAATCCTTCGGGTCAGTCGCGGCTACAGAACCATCATTCGTTGTCGCTCAACGGGGTAGCGCCGCGGCCTGTGGAGCCGGCTCGAAGCGGAAGATGATTTCGTTCGGACGCGAGAGATTCAGTTTGTTGCGGGCCATCCGCTCGACGTAGCCGGGGTCGGTCTTCAACGCCTCGATCTCGGTCTGCTGCTTCTTCTCCAGCATCTCCTGTTGCTCGATCTCGTGGTCCAGCCGCGCGATATCCATTTGCATGGCGTGCCGTTGATGCAGCAGCGGCACAAACAGCAGCCCCACGCCGCAGCCGACGATCACCACGAACACGACGAACCCAAGTGATTGTACCCGTCGCCACAACGCCATTGTCCAACTCATTGCCTTAGAGTTTGCCTCCGTAGACGGCGTCCTTGCCGAGGATCTCCTCGATCCGCAGCAGTTGGTTGTATTTGCACACGCGGTCGGTGCGGCACAGCGAGCCGGTCTTGATCTGCCCGGCGTTGGTCGCGACCACGATGTCCGCAATCGTCGTGTCCTCCGTCTCGCCCGAGCGATGGCTGATGACCGCCGTGTAGCCGGCTTCCTTCGCCATCTCGATCGCATCCAGCGTTTCCGTCAACGACCCGATCTGGTTGACCTTCACGAGGATCGAATTCGCGACGCCCATGTCGATGCCGCGTTTCAGGAATTTTGTGTTGGTGACGAAGATGTCGTCCCCGACGAGCTGGATCTCATCGCCCATCGCGTCGGTGAGTTTCTTCCAGCCATCCCAGTCGCCTTCCGCGAGGCCGTCTTCGAGGGAAATGATCGGGTACTTGCGGCACAAACCCTTGTAGAACTCGATCATTTGCTCGGCGGAATGCCTCGTGCCGTCGGATTTCTTGAAGACGTATTTTTTGGACGCCGCGTCGTAGAACTCGCTCGACGCGGGGTCGAGCGCGATGAAGATGTCTTTGCCAGGTTTGTAGCCGGCCTGTTTGATTGCCGCGATGATGACTTCCAGCGGATGCTCGTTGTTCTTGAGATTGGGAGCGAACCCGCCTTCGTCGCCGACCGCCGTGCTGAGTTTCATGCCCTTCAGCACGCCCTTGAGCGCATGAAACACTTCCGCGCCCATCCGCAACGCTTCGCGGAAACTCGACGCGCCCTTCGGCATGATCATGTATTCCTGCAGATCGATCGGCGCGTCGCTGTGGGCGCCGCCGTTGAGGATGTTCATCATCGGCACGGGCAACACTTTCGCGTTCGGCCCGCCGATATATTTGAAGAGCTCGACGCCGAGCTGGGATGCCGCCGCGTGCGCCGTGGCCAGCGAGACGCCGAGAATCGCATTCGCGCCGAGCTTGCCTTTGTTCGGCGTGCCATCCAGCGCGATCATCAAATTGTCGATGCCGACCTGATCGAGCGCGTCGTGCCCGATCAACTCGCGGGCGATCTTGGTGTTGACGTTGCCGACGGCTTTTTGAACGCCCTTGCCGCCGTAGCGCGCTTTGTCGCCATCGCGCAATTCCCAGGCTTCATGTTCACCCGTGCTGGCGCCGCTGGGGACCGCCGCGCGACCAACCGCGCCGCCGGAAAGTTCCACATCCACTTCAATCGTTGGATTCCCGCGCGAATCGAGAATCTCGCGGGCTTGAATTCGAGCTATCTTGGTCACAGAAATCAACTTCCTCCTCGCGGCGCATTCTAGGACAAATGCCCCACGAATCAAGAAATTAAACGTCCCAATCGCAGGAATTTGCGCGCGCAATCGCGTACGGCGGTTGCTCTCGGGGCGTTCGGCTGAGCCTTGACAGGTTTTCAACGCCGGGCCTAGGATGCGGCGAAGACGCCATGGCACTCATTGATTGTCCCGAATGTGGAAAACAGGTTTCGACAGCGGCGGCGACGTGTCCGTCCTGCGGCTTCCCGGTGGCGTCTCAGGTGGCACAACCTCAGGCCGTGCCCGACAAGCTGCTCGCTGAAGTGCGACCTTCGTGGTGGCAGTACTTCTGGTACCTAGTCTTTTCCTGGCTGATCGTGCCGTTGATTATCGCGTGGTGCCGTCGGAGGTCGGTAGTGCTTCGCATCTACCCCGGACGCATCACATTGGAGCGCGGTCTGCTCTCCAAGAGCTATCGGGAGCTGATCGTGCGCGACATCCGATCCATAGAAATCGATCAGGGAATCCTCGCCCGAATAGTCGGGATCGGCGACCTCACCATTTCCACGGCAGCCACGGTTGACCCCGACGAAGAAATCGAAGGTATTCCCAATCCGAAAGCGGTTCGCGACCTGATCGTGGCGCAGAGACAGGGCCAATAGAACTACCGTCGTCACGTCAACACGTCGACCGTTTGTCCTTCGTGTGCCGACTCCAACAACGCCTCGATGACGCGCATGTTGGCGCGCGAATCCTGTTCGGCGTCGACATTCGGTGGAAATTGCGGCGGGCGATTCTCGCGCACGCATCGGCAGAACTGTTTCACCTCGAGCACAAACGGGGCGAGCGTGTGTTGCGGCACGTCGTCCGCCTCAATGCGGATGACGTCGGTCTTGCCTTCTCGCGTGAGATAAAGCTCGGCCGGCCACGCCGGCGGCAGCCAGGGATGTGGGATCAGCAGCTTGGCGTCGCTGCCGACGATTTCCGCGGGATACGACGGTTCCGCCTCCATGCTGCACAGAAGATTGGCGGTGACACCGTCGTCAAAT
>JBEKUF010000156.1:0-8202 GCA_049515295.1 Verrucomicrobiia bacterium
TTCCGATTCCGCGAGCTGGGAGCGGGCCTGTTCGAGTTGTTGGTCCAATTCGGGCGTATCGACTTCTGCCAGCAGTTGGCCGGCTTCAACGTGCGCCCCGATGTCCACGAGCCAGCGCTTGAGGTAGCCGTTGGCGCGGGAATAGATCGGCGCTTCCAACCACGGCCTCACCTCCGCCGGCAACACCAGTCCCGCGGCGGCATGACTCGGCTGGGGCAACACGACCGCAACCGACGGCGTCGCCAACTCCACCGTTTCCGCGCGCACCAGATTGCGTTGACGCCAGCGGGGAATGAAACCGACAAGAAATCCGAGCACCACCAGCACTCCTACCACGGTCGCCACCCGCGAAAGTCTGACGTGCGAAGTCGTCACGGGCCCGGGCGGGGACGTGGATGGCAGCGGAACTGTGCCTTTCGGAGATTGCGTTGGAGTATTCTCAGGTGAGTTCATAACAACATTCCTCATGTGTGCGCTGTCGTTGAAAATGCGCCCTGCGGCTGCAACAGGGCCATCTCGGCCGGATTGGGTTCTTCAGCGTGCTTCCGTAACAGACTGAATACGACCGGAACAAAAAACAAGGTCGCGACCGTCGCGATCACTAGGCCGCCAATGACCGCCCGGCCCAGCGGCGCGTTCTGTTCGCCTCCTTCGCCGAGGCCCAGCGCCATGGGCAACATGCCGATAATCATCGCCAGGGCCGTCATCAGCACCGGCCGCAGGCGACCGACCCCCGCTTCCCACGCCGCGTGTAACGGATCGAGTCCACGACGGAGGTTGTTGCGCGCAAACGTGACCACCAGCACCGAGTTGGCTGTCGCAACGCCAAGACTCATGATCGCTCCCATCAACGCCGGCACGCTGGCCGTGGTGATGGTCAGGTGCAAGGCCCACACGACACCGGCCAGCGCGCCCGGCAGTGCCGTGATAATGATGAACGGGTCCAGCCAGCTTTGGAAGTTCACCACCAGCAACAGGTAAATCAGGGCGATGGCCATGACCAGTCCAATGGACAACCCGATGTAACTGGACTGCATGGTCTCCGCCTGACCCCGCACGAGGATCGTGCTGCTGCGCGGCAATTCCTTTTCCGCCTGCTTGATCAGGGGCTCGACGTCCCGAAGCACCCCACCCAGGTCGCGTCCGCTTACCCCGCCGTAAATATCAATCACCGGCATGACGTTATAATGGGAGACGACCGGCGGCCCGTTGGTGCGCCGAAATGAGGCCACATTGGCCAGCAACTGGCCGTTGCCCGCGCCCGGCTGGCTGGCGCTGACCGGCATGGAGTTCAGCGCCGTCAGCGAATCCATCCGATACTCGGGCGTGCGAATGTTCACCAGATACTGCACGCCCACGCCGAAGTTGACCCAATACGTGGGCAACACCTGGCTGCTGCCGCTCAGGTGCAGCAATACCGAGTTGGCAATATCGCTCTCCGTAAGCCCCATCTCCGACGCTTTGTCGCGATCGATGGCAAATTCGAGTTTGGGCCGATCCGACGGCTGCTGGATGCGCACATCCACGGCGCCGGGCACCCGGCGGATCTTCGCCGCCAACCGCTCGGCGATGTCTCGATTCTTGACCTGATCCCGGCCAACAATCTGGATGTCCAGCGGCGCGGGCAAACCGAAGTTGATGGTCTGGCTGACAATGTCGGCAGGCAGAAAATAAAACATCGCGCCCGGAAAATCCCGATTCAGAATCCGACGCAGTCGCTGAACGTACTGGGAAGTGGGGCGGTGGCCTTCATTCAACGACACTAGAATGTCCGCGTCTCCCGGCCCCACCACCCCGCTGTCGCTGTAGCTGAGATTGATGCTCGAATTGGGCAGGCCGATATTGTCGAGGATCCCGTGGAACTCTTCGGCCGGGATTTCGCGGCGAATGGCGGCTTCGATCTGGTCGATGAATTTGGCCGTCTCCTCGATCCGCGTTCCGCTGCGGGCCCGCACGTGCAGCCGAAACGTTCCCGCGTCCACCGAGGGAAAAAAGTCCTGCCCCAAGAAGGGAATGAGCAGGCACGAGCCGACGCAAAACGCCAGGAACACCAGCGCAAAGCCCGTGCGATGCTCGAATACCACGCCGAGCAGGCTGCGGTAGTTCTCGCGCATCCGATCAAAACCATTCTCAAAGCGGTCTTGCAGCCTTACGAACGGTCGCACCAGTCGCGGGGCCTTTTCGGGGTCTTCCACGTGACCGTGGTACACGTGATGGCGATAAAACCACATCACCAGCGTCGGCACCAGCGTGCGCGACAGAGCATAACTGGCCAGCATCGCAAACACCACCGCCTCGGCCAACGGGACAAATAGGTACCGCGCCACGCCCGCCAGGAAAAACATCGGGACGAACACGATACAGATGCACAGCGTGGACACAAACGCCGGGAGCGCAATCTCCTGCGCGCCGTCCAGGATCGCCTGGATGACCGGCTTGCCCAGCGCCATCTGCCGGTGGACGTTCTCCAGCTCGACCGTCGCGTCATCCACCAGTATGCCCACGGCCAGCGCCAACCCGCCCAACGTCATCAGGTTGATGGTCTCGCCCAGCGCGCTGAGGCAGGCCAGTGACACCAGAATCGACAGAGGGATGGACAACGCGATGATCACGGTGCCGCGCCAGGAACCGAGAAACAACAGGATCATGACCGCGGTCAAACAGGCGGCAATCACACCTTCCCGAGCCACCCCGGAGATCGCGGCACGCACAAAAATCGATTGGTCAGCAAATTCCTTCACGACCAGTTTGTCGGACACGGTCTTGAGGACCGCCGCCATCGCCTGTTTGACTCCATTGGCGACGCTCAGGGTCGATGCTGATCCGGTCTTGAGAATGCTGATCAACACGCTACGCACGCCGTCTTGGCGGACGACATTCCGCTGTGGCACATAACCGTCGCGGACTTGCGCCACGTCGCGCAGGTGAATGACCGCCCCGTTGACCGTCTTGATCGGCAAATCGTTGAGCCGATCGAGCACTTTCGGGCTTGTGTTCAGATTAACGTCGTATTCCGTCGGGCCAATCTTCGCCGTGCCGCTCGGGAGAACGAGGTTCTGCAAGTTGACCGCGTTCACCACGTCCTCGGGAGAAAGGTTCTGCGCCTGCAAGGCTTTCAGATCGAGATCGACCGAGACCAGCCGTTGCTTGCCGCCGTATGGCCAGGGGATCGCCGCGCCTTGCACGGTAACGAGCCCGACGCGAATCTGGTTCACGCTGGTGTCAAAGATTTCCTGCTCGGACATCCCCTTGCCGCTGACACCATACTGAAGAATCGGAACCGTCGAGGCATTGTACTGGATGATCAGCGGCGGTGTCGTCCCGGGCGGCATCGCCCGCAACACTGTCTGCGACACAGCAGTGATTTGCGCCACACCCGCGTCCACCGAGGTTCCTGGGCGAAAGAATACTTTGATGACGCCGATGTCGTTGTAAGAGGAGGATTCGATGTGCTCAATGTTATTGACCGTGGTCGTCAGCGCTCGCTCTTCGCTGTACACCATGCGCTGTTCGATCTCCACCGCGTTCAGACCCGTATAATTCCACAGAATGCTGACCACCGGAATATTAATCGCCGGAAAAATATCGGTCGGCGTGCGCAGCAGGATAAACGGCGTCAGCAACAGCAGCAGCAGCGCCGCCACCACGAAAGTATACGGGCGACGGAGGGCTAGTCGGACAATCCACATGGCTTCCCCCGCAATTGCACTAAGATAATTCTCCCTCGCTCAATCATATAACGATTATTGTTGACCAATCAGTCAAGCTTTCGCGCGAAGAGTTGTCTCGCCCGCAAACTGCTTTTCGCCCACGCCAATTAATCGAAAAATGGTCGGCTTCAAATGGCGGATGATCTCCAAGTTGTTCTCGATCTTGGCCTCCAGCAACACGCCCATCACGCACCCAAACAATTCGCGGGCCTTGTTGTCGCAGTCTTGTTCGGGAACCAACCCCTCGCGAACTGCATCGCGCAACGCCGCCGCAAAATACCGGCAACGTCGATCCAGAATCTGCTGCGACTTCTGGCGAATCTTTTCATCCTGTGTGCTCAACTCAGAGGCCAGGGAAGTGAACGCACAGCCACAAACCCTCCCGAATCTCTGCTTTTTCTGCCTCTGGCGTTCATAAACGGAATCGCAATATTGCGACAGCCGTTCCAGCGGCGGTGTCTGCGAAGAAAAGATGCGATCGAGGTCGGGCCGAAACTTCTCCCAGTGTTCTTCAATGGCGGCGACTGTCAGATCCGACTTGGAGGGGAAAAAATGGTAGAAACTCCCCTTCTTCGCGCCGGCGCGCTCGCAAATTACGTCCACACTCACCGCGCCGTAACTCTGCTCCCAGATCAGGTCAATCGCGGTGTCCAACAATCTTTGTCTCGTATCACATTCCGTCTTCAAATCGGCACCATAGTGCGGAAGATTCCACAAGTTGACTGGTCAGTCAAGTCAAAATGTTCCCGCCACGCGATGGTCAGCGGGTCAACTGTGAGGTGTGATCCGCTCGATCGTGTCCGACTTCACCCAGCCTTGTTGCCCGTCGGCCCGTTCCACGAACAACCATTGGCCGCGATCCTCTCGGATCACGACCCGGGTTCCTTCGGTGAGTTTGAAATGGGTGGTGGAGTCGGGCACCGGTGCGAACCGCGCGTCGGTCTCCGCGGTGACGACAACCGCGGCAGGAGTCGTTCGATCATTCAGCACTTCACGGCCAAGCGCAAAAACAGAAACCGCAAATCCCACGAAGGCCACTGCCGCGATGGCAAGCAATCCAGTCCGTAGCCGGGGAATGTACAGGCACGCTCCAACCGCCAAGGCGGTCAGCCACAGTGCCAACAGCTCGTACACCTCCCACTCGGTCGAGGTGCGGCTCTCGATGACCGAACGCAGAAGCTTCTGCCACGCGCGGGGCGGGGCGTTCACATCATCGACGCCGAGTCGCTGCTCGGCGAACTTCAGATTCGCCAGGATATCCGGGTCACGTGGTGCCAGCCGCCGCGCCCGCTCGTAGTCGAGGATGGCCGATCCTAATTTCCCTTCGCGGAAATGGGCATTCCCGAGGTTGTAATACACATGAGCTGTCTTGGGCTCGATTCTCTCGTAGACCGCTGCCGCCTCGGTAAATTTCCCGGTGTCATACAACTGGTTGGCCGACTTGAAGTCTTCGCCGGGTCCGGCGAACACCACACGCAGGCCGACCAGCCAGATGAACGCGCCGATCTTAAAGCCGTTTCGTTTCCAGTTCATTAATCAATCGTTCCACATTGTCCCGGGTTGCCTGTACGCTCGTATCCGCGCCGCCGCCGGCGAACCGGGCGGTGTCGCAGGCTTCGAAACATGCTCTGGCTCGATCGGCAAGCTCGCCATTCACGCCACGCGGCACGAGTTGTTCGTCGACGATGTTCGCCGTGATGCCGCCGACCGGGATATTCAACCGGTCGCCGAGGTAGTGCTGCAAGGCGTGTTGAATTTCGTCATAGCTCGTCGCGGAGGTGAGAAGTTTGCGCGCCTTTTTCGCCGCCCGCGTTCGACGCGCGTAGGCGACGTCGCCGCGCAGTCTGTCCGTGCGCCGCTTCCAACCGACCGTACCGAGCAAGGCTAGCACCGGCGTGACGTTCAGTGCCCAAAATGTGGCCGTTCCGCAGAAGGGAACAGCGGGTGCCGCCGTCCCGAGGTCGCCTTTCAGATACACGATGTCCTGCCCCAATTTCTCATCCGGACGCAATCGTCCGCCGCCGCTGACAATGGTCGTCCGACCGCCGGTGCCGGCCTTGACCACAAGTTTGATGGGCGACTGGACCGCTGTCTTGTACGCCCGATCCTCCGGGTCGAAATAGGCCAGCCGCACCTCGGGAAGCTCTCTCACGTCGGTGCTCTTCGCGATGAGCACCTGTTGCATCACGCGCTCGCCGGTCGTGTTCAAATCGTCCTTCGTCGTTTTCGTCGTCGGATCATACGTCTTGAACGCATCCAACGGACCGAACTTCGGCATCGGCACCGTGTCGATGTTGCCGTTGCCACTGACTTTGATCGTCACAGTGATAGGGTCGCCGACCGTGATGTCGGTTGGTTTGGCGGTCACTCCGAGATTCCACTGCCCGATCGCGCCGGCGAAATCGACCGGCCGTCCTCCCTCGGGTAATGGCAAGACCTCGATGGGAACGGCATCAACGGTCACGGGCACCTCGCGCACCTCGACTCTCCCGAGCATCTGGTCAAACATCGAATCTTCAAATGGCCAGCCACTGCGCCCCTGTTTTCGAACGGCCAGTTGCGCTTTCAGGACGCACGGACCCAAGTTCAGCGTTCCCGTTAGGCTCGGCGAGATCGAGCCTTCGATAACCTGCAGGTTGAATGATTCGCCGTTGATCACTCGCGCGCCAGTCTTCAGATTCTGCAGGAACTTGAATCCCAACCCGTCCGCTTCGCAGTTGAAACCGCCCACCCCTTTCAGCGGCACGTCGGAGCGCGAAAACAGGACGACTTGCACAGGCTCGGTTTGCCCCAGATACAATTGCTTGGACAGCACGCGGATTTGAGCGAAGAGCGCCTGGTTTGAATCATTCTGAACCGTGCTCTTCTCCACGACCAACCGGATCGGCTCGGTGGAATAACTCCTGCCGCCGACGTTTACGGCAATTGCCGGGATCGTGAACTCGCCCGTTCGGGCAGGTGTCGCCTGATAAACAAAGCTGATGGATTGGCTCATCTGCCCGTTGTTCAAGGAAAAGCTGCTCTGTGTCGATGGGCCTTCGAAGCTCAAGCCATCCACCCTTGGAATCGACGGTTGCGCGCCACTTTGAGTGCCCTGTACCGAGATCGTCATCGTCACCGATTCACCAAAGGCGATGTGGTTCCGATCAACGGAGGCGACTACCGACACATCGGCGAATGCGCTTGTCGTCGCAAATAGTAGTCCGATAACCAGCCAGAGTCTCATCGTCACCAATCCTTGGCTGGCTCGCCCGAATCTTTCAAGTCCTTCATTTGTACTTCAGGAAAGAAGTTCCAGTCGCGTTCGTCCTCACGCAGGTTGTCGAGGATCTCGGCGGCTTGCATCTTGTCCATATCTTTCGGCTGGCCGTTGGCTTCCTGCTGCTGCTGCTCCGCCCGGGCCGGTTGTTCTTGCTGCCGCTCTCCTTGCTCTTGTTGCTGTTTCTGCCGCTCTGCCGACTGTTTGTCCTCAGGTTTCTGCTGTGGTTGCCCCTGCTGCTGGCTCTGCTGTTGTTGATCCTGTTTCTGGCCCTGATCCTTGTTTTGCTGGTTCTTCTCGCTTTGCTGTTGTTGCTGTTCCTGATTCTGCTGTTGTTGGTCCTTCTTCTGATTCTTCTGATTCTGTTGCTGCTGCTGTTGTTGCTGTTGTTGCTGTTGTTGCTTCTTCAGCTCTTCGAGTTGTTTTTTGACGAACTCATAATTGAACTTGGCGTCGGCATCATTGGGGTCGATGGCGAGCGCGCTCTCGTAGCTCTTGAGTGCCCGCTGCCAGAGCTGCTGCGCCTGTTGAGGCTGCGTCTGGCCGAGACGGAACTCGGTATTGCCAAGGTTATACAGGGCGCGTTGCTGTAATATACGATCCTTGGACGAAGTCGCATTCTCGAACAGTTGCGAAGCCCCCGCGAAATCGTTGCTCCGGTACGCCGTCACACCGGTGTTGTAACGCTCCGGCCAGTTCTCGGTCTTCGCCAGCGCCACGGTCGGCACCAAGAGCAGCCACCACCAGAATCTCATGCCGCCCTCCTGTCTCTGACGAATGACTCGACCACCAATAGGACGAACGCCATGCCCAGGGGCCACTGGAACCTCTCGAAGTATTGCTTCTGGAGCCGCGAGGCGAATTCTTTGCGCTGCAGTTGCGCGATGCCCTTGTCGTAAACCGCGTCCATGCCGAAATCGCCCGCCGCGCTGTGCACGTAAATGCCGCCCGTCTTGAGCGCCAGTTGCTTCAGGGTCTCCTCATCGAGCCGCGATTTGACCACCTCGCCGTCGCGGTCTTTCAAAAACTCCATGGGCTTGCCCTCTTCGCGGATCGGGATCAATTCGCCCTCCGTCGTGCCGACGCCAATGGCGAAAATCTTCACACCCTCTTTGGCTGCTTCGTCCGCAGCCGCCACGGCGTCGCCCTCCGTCTGTTCACCGTCGGTGATCAACACAATGGCATGATCACGCCCTTCGCCCGCGTCGAACGCTTTCAGCGCCGTGCGAATCG
>JBEKUF010000157.1:0-8169 GCA_049515295.1 Verrucomicrobiia bacterium
GGCCATCTATGACGGCCCGGACGGGAAAGCGTGGTACGACAGCCGCATCCAGTTTTACGGCTGGGTAACCGTCAGCGGAAACCTGAGCACCTCGCACAACGAGGGGCCCAACCATGCGTCTCAAACGGCGAACTACCCGGAAGTCTATGATGAGCGTCCGGACCGCCTGGAGCTTGACCAAGCCGTGCTGTATATCGAGCGCATGGCCGATGAGAACCAGACCGACCACATCGACTGGGGGTTTCGCATCGCCTGTCTCGATGGTCTGGATTACCGTTTCATGGCGTCGCGCGGCTACCTCAACGATAACAATCTCTTCCGGGAAAATAAGTTCAATGGTTTCGACACACCGATGCTGTACTTGAATGTGTACATTCCCCAAATTGCCGAGGGCATGAACATCATTCTTGGGCGGATTATTTCGATGCCCGACATCGAGCAACAGCTGGCGCCGAACAACCTCATGGCCAGTCACTCGCTCGTCTACAGTTTTGATAACTACACGATGTGGGGCCTGTGGACCAGTACGAAGCTGAACGCCAACTGGGTGCTTCAACTGTCAATAGCCGACGGCGTTGACATTGCGCCCTGGGCGACCGAGGATCCCGGCGACCAGCCGACGGGCTCGGTGATGGTTCAGTACATCGCCCCGAATGGGAAGGACTCATTTTACGTCGGGATGAACTCGTTCAATAAGGGCAATTTCGGCTTTAATAACCTCCAGGAGTGTATCGAGAGCTATAGCCACAAGTTCAACGAAAACTGGTGGACCACGTTCGAGGCCCAGTACATGTGGACGCATGGCTGTTCGACGGCGCCAACCCGCTCGGTGCCAATCGAGGACGGGTTCTACCCGACCCATGCGGGCACGGCCTGGGCGGGAGGCATTGTCAACTACACCATGCGCCGCGTCGCGCCCAACGTGTTCCTGACGATCCGCAACGAAATCTGGGACGATCCGAGCGGCTATCGGTCCGGCTATTCCTCCTGTTACGATGAGCATGCCGTCGGGTTTCAGTGGTGGCCCAACAAGCTGCTGATGGTGCGACCGGAGATTCGCTTCGACCATTGCTGGAGAGACGACGGGCTGGCGAGCACCACCGCCGCGTTCAACACGACCGGCGCCCCGGCTCGGTTCAAAGGCGCTTACGACAACGGCGCGCGCGACAGCCAGCTAACGGCTGCGGTCGACGTCACCTGGCATTTCTAAGATCTGATGATGATCACCGCGAATGGCCGCCCCGACTCGAAATCGGGGTAAATTGCGACCTGGGATACTACGTGGTCGCATCTCATGCGGCCCGGGCCGCATTCGGCTTGTGGCTATTTGACTCCGAGGCCGGTGAGGACGACGGGGAGGGTGCGGGCGAGGATTTTGAGATCGAGCCAGAGCGACCAGTTGTCGATGTACTGCATGTCGAGCTTCATCCACTGGTCGAAGCCGATGCGGTTGCGGCCGCTGATTTGCCAGATGCAGGTGAGGCCGGGTTTCATGGAGAGGCGGCGGCGGTGCCAGGGGTCGTAGTGCTGGACCTCGCTGGGAATGGGCGGGCGGGGCCCGACGAGGCTCATGTCGCCGGCGAGGACATTCCACAATTGGGGCAATTCGTCGATGCTGGTGCGGCGCAGGAAGCGGCCGATGGGGGTGATCCGCGGGTCATCGCGCATCTTGAAGACCGGGCCGGTCATTTCGTTGAAGACTTCGAGTTCGGCCTTCAACATTTCGGCGTTGGTGATCATCGAGCGGAACTTGTACATGGTGAACAGGCGCCCGTGCAGTCCGCTACGCTTTTGTTTGAAGAGGACCGGGCCGGGCGAGGTAAGCTTGAGGCCGATGGCCACGGGGAGCATGACCAGCGGACCGAGCACGATCAACCCGATCGCCGCGCCGGTCATGTCGATGACGCGCTTGCAGACAAGCTGCCAGGAAATTTCGGGTGTGGTGCGAAAGATCAGCAGCGGTTTCCCGTAAAAATCATCCACGGTGGCGCGGGCGATGGAGGTCTTGAAGAAGTCGGCCACCAGCCACGCCTCTACGCCTTCGACTTCACATGCCAGGATCGCCTGTTCGATCTCGCTAAACGCGGTTTGGGTGACGTTGAAGACCACGCAGCCGACGGGGTAGCGGTGCAACATTGCCGGAAGCTCCGTGAGGAGGTTGTCGTTGAGGTTGAGGCGGGCGACGACGCGCAGGCTCCATTCGGGATGCTCCTGCAGCAACCCGGCAAACTCGGCATTGCGGTCCTCCGATCCCACCAGAATGATCTCGGTGACCTCCTTTCCGCTGCGGGCGCGATGGCGCAGGAGCGCCTGAAAGAGCTGGTCCTTCACAAACAGGGCGACGACGCTGAACAGGGAGAATATGACCACGACACCGCGGCTGAGTCTGGCCAGACGGAAAAAGAACATCGCCGCCATGATTGCCAGCGTGCAAATGATGCTGCTTTTCAGGATGATCCAGATCGTGTTGCGAAGCTGCTGGCTGTGGGAGCGGCTGTAAAAACCATTGATGTCCAGAAGAAGTGGGTACAACGGCAGCACAATCAGGTACAGCCATTTGAAGGAGCGAAATGGGGCAATCAGCCCGTGCTGAATCGTGAACCCGAAGATGTGGTAGGGGAACGGAAACGAGAACGCGAGTTGCTCGCGAAACGCGTGGGCCAACCAGAAGACGACGGCAATCAGCAGTCCGTCGGCGACCTGGCTGACCTGAATGATGACTTCTCTTCGCCTGTTTGACATTGGAACACTCCGGCGCCCTGGTGCTGCTCATCAGCCGCGCGTGCCGTCAGTCACGCGGGACCCTCGCGGCTATTTTACGACCAGGGAGGGGTAGATGTCCTGAACAAATCTGGCGACCACCTTCATGGCGTCATCTGGCGACTTGACGGCTGAGCCTTCTTGCACATCACCGGTGATCGGCACGTGAATCAGGATATAGGCCCAGCGGTGGTTCGTATTGTAAAAGACCCGGTCTTTGGCGGTCCAATAGATGCGCTGCCAATGATACGGCGTCACCCGATCCTTGCCCACAAACCAATAGGCGAACACCGACCGCACCTCGGCGGTCCGTCCATCGGGGAATTGGATTGCGCGTGAGGCATTCATGCGCATCACGTCCAGCGTTCCGCCCGGCGCCGCGGCCACGGGTATGGACTGCGTGTATTCGTTCTGGATTTTCCAACCCTGACCCGGCAGGCAGAGTTCGGGCCGGTGAATACTGGTCACATCCCGTCCTGCCAGTACAATCGAGCAATACAGCTCGTTGCCGTCCTTGCTCTTGAAGAGACGCCGCGAACCTTCCGTATCTTTGGGCAGAAGAAGTTGTTCGTCCGCGGTCAATCCGGTCCTTTCCCCGCCCACCCAATCGCCCGCCTGATCGACCAAATACGGGGTCCCGTCGGGATATAGCTTCACGCCAGGCTGGGAAACCTTCGTCACGTCAGTGGTCGTCGCGGTGAGCAAGACCCCGGCTGCCAGGATCGCTACCACAATCGAGATTTGATTCGTGCTCGGACCCCGCCGCCGCGGCGTGGCGGGTTGTTCTCCGGGCTGTACGACCACTGGTGGCGTTGTTGTCGTGGATGATTCACTCATGCAACTTCTCCCATCATGCGGCAGGCGGAAGCCGATCATCATCCAGCACCCCCTCCGGAGGTGGCGGCGGCGGCTTCAGCCAGTTTTGAAACAGGCGGCGAAATGGAAAATTCAGCAGCAGCCCGATCAGCACCATTACCGCAAGAGCTACTGGAAACAAGATGAACCCTGACCACTCGTGGTACACCTCGGTGGCCGTTTTCTGGCCGTAGACCTGCGCCACCAATGCGATCGAGATCACCCGAGCCAGATTCCCAAGCACCGCCAACGGCATGGCGCAAAGAAACAAAATCCAACGCTTCCAGAGCGCCCGTTGCGTCACATAGCCGTAGGCGGCGGTAACGGTCGTCAGCGCCATCAACGAGCGGATTCCACTGCAGGGATCGGCCACATCAAAACTAAAGAGCGGGGAGATGATGGCGGATCCGCGTTGCACCGCTGCGATGCCCATCCCGTTCAGGGCCATCGCCGAAATCCTGGCGACGAACATCCGCAACGGAAACCCGACCAGGTTATCGAGGAAATTCATCGGCACCATCAGGAACAGAAACGTGATCGGGAAAAACACCCGCCGAAACACGTCACGACCGCGAAAAGTCAGCGCCAACCCGTACAGCAACACGATGCCCGAGACGACCACCACGCGCGGCTGGACGGCTTTCACTCCGAGATAATAAATCGCCATGGCCACCGCCACCACTGCCGGTCCTGCCATCGCGGGTGGTTCGTCCCGTCCCACGAGATGATCTCGCAGGGCCCACACCTGCCACGCGATCGTCAGCGGCAGGAGCATGAGCGACCAAAAGTAGGCCGCTTCCTCCCAATCCTTGTTAATGGAACTGCCAACAAACCAGATCATCAGCACGGCCCCGGCCCCCCCCATGGCCCGCCAGTACGGCCCCCAATCCTCCTGGCCATGCCCATGCTCCGACAGGTTCCACCATAACAGGACGGAAGCAATCAGCGGTATCAGCGGACCGTGCGAGTAATTCGAGATCCTGCTCCAGTGCACGATCAACCACTGCCAGCACGTCAATTCGTGCTCGACCCGCTGCCCCCAATAGGCGTAGACCGCCAGCCCCACCATCGCAAAGCACAGAGCACCCTTCCGCCAATCGATTGGCAAAGAGAATACCCCCACGGAGGCACTGGCAGAACTATTTCCCATGCGGCCTACTACTGTAGTTTGCGCGCCGCCCAAAGTCAAACCCCACCGCCCGCCCCGTGCCCTCGTCCGGCAACTCACCCGCCCGCCTGCCACCCAAACCGCCACGCCGCCCCCTGTAGATGCAAGCTGCGCTCGGACTCGCCGGCAGGTTGCGCCGCCGGCAAATCCACGGCGCGTTTGCGACCCGGGATACGACATGGTCGCGTCTCGAGGACTCGGCTCCGCTCCGCTGGTGCTGCGCTCGGCTTACTGGCTAGCTTGCAGTCGCGCAAGCGCATCTCGCGCTTTGGCAAAATCGGGCTTGATTCGCAGGCTCTGCTCGTAGTGGCCGATCGCCCCCTGTACACGGCCTGCCTGCTCCAAGGCAACCCCCCAGTTGTAGTGGGCCTCGGCGAAGTCGGGCTTGAGACGCACTGCTTGCTCGTAGTGGCCGATAGCCTCCTGCAGCCTGCCCTGTCTCCTCAAAGCGGCTCCCAAGTTATTGTGAACCGGGGCGTCATCGGGGTTGATCCGCAGTGCCTGCTCGTAGTGGCCGATTGCCTCTTGCAGCCGGCCCAGTTGAACCAGGGCGAGCCCCAAATTGTTCTGCGCCTCGGTGTAATCGGGCTGGATCCGCACTGCCTGCTCGTAGTGGCCGACTGCCTCCTGCACCTGACCCGCCCCCTGTAGTGCGACCCCTATGTCGTAGTGCGCCTCGGCACTTCGCTTGACGCTCGCCAACAGGTTAAACGCCACCGAGAAGCCCAGTAGGAGGCTCCAGCCCCAGCGCGTCGCGCGCCGCCAAACCGTCTCGTCAGCCTGCCCCGACTCTGAGGTCGGGGCCAGTGCGCACTCCAACCCAAGAATGCCAACTACAGCCAGCAGCACCAATGCGGGCAGAAACTCCACCTCATAGCGGATGGCCGAGTAGCAGAACAGCCCCAGAGTCAACACGCACGTGGCACACAGCAGGGCTACGGCCATCACAAACCAGCGCAAGACCGACCATGCTTGACCCGTCCGACCCCGCCACGCCAGCGGCACGGCCAGCGCCAGCCACACCAGCGGAACATTGGCCAACACGCCAAAGGGCTCGTCTTCAACCGGCCTATGGTCTGCGGGCAGGGGCGGCACTGTGATGTCCTGCACGAATGGAAACCGACCGCTCCAGCGCGCCGGTTCCAGAAAATAGACACGGAAGTTAAACCAGAGATAACGCAGACTGAAGAACCGCCCCGTAAGCTGCCGTCCTTCGGCCAACTGGTAGTGCCATCCGAATTCCAACGGGTTATCGAATCGCAACACATTGTACAGCACCAGCCCCAACCCTATGAGTACGATCGGAGCGGTCGCCGCGAGCAAGGGAGCCAAGACCTTCCGTCGCTCACGCCATGCTTGGGCTACCGGCACCAGCAGGATGACCGCACCTACCAGCAACGAAGGCCGCGCCCCTACCGCCAGCCCGTACGCCAGGCTTGCCGCCGCCAACCACCGCGCTCGCTGCCCCGGCTCATGCAACGCCTTCCAAATCGCCGCCAGGGCCAGCATCGTCAGCGCGTACCCACAACTGACCGGCACCTCGTACACATCACACCTCGCCAAAAGGAACGGGGTGTAGGTGGCCAAGCCGAGTGCGAGCCCACCCACGGCCACCACCGCCAAGTTAACTTCGGCAAAGTAGCGCCGCCAGACCGCGCACAGCAGGCCTACGCTGACCAGGAAACCTACCACGCAAAAAACCACCACGGCGTCTCTTTGAAGCAGATAGTGGCCGGTCAGCGCCACATACGGCCAGAACAGCACCACGGCGGGCGTTATCCCGAAATACAGGTATAGCTTCCCTTTGTAATAACTTATGTCACCCACTTCCTGATAAGAAATGTGGGCGCTCGGCTCGTAGGGGTCGGCGAGTTGCGCGAGCCCGGGCGGCACCTCTTTTTTCAGGCTGAGTTGACCCGCGCGAAAACCCTGCACCAACAAATTGTAATAATTGCCAGCCGCGCTCAGACTCCCCGATATGGGAATACCGGAGTGGGCCGCGCACGCATAAACCCCGATAACCAGCGCACATATTGTGCCCAAGATTCCGCGCTGGACCCACGGGCACCCGGCTCTGGGTGCCACCGCCTCGCGGCCATCTGACTGGCTGTCGATCATCTCTGGAATGAGCCCCACGCTCTCCAAGTTCCCGCTAATCGGAAGATAAGGGCGGCGACCAAGCTGTTAAAACCGCACTTCATACTTCCGAGCGAGCGGATTCCACCTTCCGGTGATTGGACGGGTTCAAATAATAGCCCTCGGGTGCTGCTTCTGCAATCCCTCCCCGCTTTGGACGATTTGCGAACCTTCCCTTTCCACATTCCTAAAGCAGGGGACTCATAATTCTAAAGGGCGTTTTTGTCCCATTTCATCTTGCCTGCGCTCCTCTCGTCCAAGCGAGTAAAATTAAGCCTTTCGCCCTTTCGACGCTTTGTCTCACTTCATCCTAAATCGCCTCGTTTTTGCATCAGGAGTGACAAGCAAGAGCGACAACTTTTCTGCCAACCCGCAACGAAGGGACACAGGGGCAGAGTGCCGTCCCGGTTTCCCTCTCGACTCCTTTCTCCGACCCTCGCCACGGCACAGATGGATTGTCCTGAGCCTGAATTGTGCCCTTGGCCCATGGAGCGTGGATTCGCACTCCGTCCGGCACTGGGCTGTGACTCCAGCTGCGTCTCATGTTCGGTGTATCACCACGAACCCGCCGATATTCTTGCCAAGCCACTGCGTTTCGCCGTGGCCGCGCCGATTTGCTTGCGCGGGGATGGGAACGTGGCATAATAGCAATGCGAATTTCGCCAACGTAGCTCAGCTGGTAGAGCAGCGGTTTCGTAAACCGCAGGTCGTCGGTTCGATTCCGACCGTTGGCTCCAGTTTTTTGATTCACGATGTGGCCGCGAAACAGTTTCGCGGCGGCAGTTTTGGTCGTGCTAGACGGGGAGTTAGCGGTTCCTTCGTCCCGAAGCAATTCGGGCTGGCCAGCAACCCGCTATAGCTGGGTCGAATTCCTCGCCGCGGCGGCGATGTGGGTGAGCCAACCACGGGGCGGCGTTGAAAGCCGGGTCCGATGCAATGGTTGCCTGCGAACCCCGCCAGGGTCGGAAGACAGCAACGGTAAGCTTGATGTTCCATGTGCCGTCGGGGCGCCTGGCTGGAGCTTCAACCGTGGCGCGCGAGCCGATGTCGTTCGTCAACGCGAGGTGCACGACCATTTTTCGGAAAGGATGAGGGAGGGAGGCGGACCTTCGTAATCATGGCGCAGCAATATCAGGTACTGGCGCGGAAATGGCGCCCGCAACAGTTCGACGACGTGGTGGGTCAGGAGCACGTGACCACCACGTTGAAGAACGCCATTGAACAAAACCGGCTGGCGCACGCCTATCTGT
>JBEKUF010000158.1:0-8158 GCA_049515295.1 Verrucomicrobiia bacterium
CGGGTTCCACTTACTCCCTGGTCGGCATCAGCCGCGAAATGATGAGCATGATCGCGTTGGAGCCGTTGTTCGCGATCGCCCTCGTCGTGGGCGCGATCCACGTCCGGTCATTTCGGCTGGACTCGGTACTGAACGGCTCGGTGTACGCGGCCAGCGGTTTCTCGTGGTCGGGCGTGATCATGTTGGGCGTGATTCTGCTGTCGTTTCAAGCGTTCGTGCAACGCGTGCCGTTCGACATCTCGGAAGCGGAGACCGAACTGATGGACGGCCCGCTTATGGAATATTCGGGACCTAAGCTGGCGTTGTTCCGGTACGCGCAAATGGCGAAGCTCATTATCTACAGCGCGCTCTTCGTGGGGCTGTTTGTGCCGTGGGGTTCGGGGCTGTCGTCCCCGCTGGGTTGGGTGGTGTTTTGGGCAAAAGTATTCGTGCTGGTGTTGCTGGTGACACTGGTCGCAGCGACGCACGCCCGTTACCGGATTGACCAGGCGATCCGGTATTTCGCCAGCCTGCTGGCGGTGGCGTTCGTGGCGCTGGTTTTGGCAAGTTATGGCTATTAACGAGGTGAATGCATGTCGGTTGTAAGCAAGCTCAAAGAAACGCTGGTCTGTTTGAAAGCGGGGCGCGTGACATTGCCGTATCCGACGCGGAGACAGCCGGTCCCGCCGAAGTTCCGGGGACGACCGATGTTCGATGCGACGAAGTGCACCGGCTGCGCTGGTTGCGCGAATAATTGCCCGGCGCGAGAGATACTTGTGTTCGATGTCTGTCAGGAAATTCGGATCTTGAAATACCTTGGCCGGCGCTGCACGTACTGCAGGCGTTGCGCGGACGTCTGCCCCGAGAAGGCCATCACCATGAGCCAGGACTTCGAGACCGGCACGAATCAGATCAGCGACATGCAGCAGCGTTTGGAACTCTTCATGAGCACCTGCCAGCGGTGCGGGCGCTGTTTCACGGAGCCGACGGCATTGGAGCAGTTGAAGATGAAGGGATATCGGCAGGACGATTTGCAAAACGAACGTTGGATCTTCTGCTCACGGGCTTACCTCGAAAGCGACCCGGTGGCGGACGATATCACCATCGAATTGGACTAAGCGGCCATGTTGAACACTCTCTGTCAGAAAATGTTCGGTCGGTCACTGTGGGTCTACCACGCCAACAGCGGTGGCTGCAACGGCTGTGACATCGAGGTGCTCAATGTCCTCACGCCGTATTACGACGTCGAGCGCTTCGGCATCAAGCTCGTCGGCTCGCCGCGACACGCGGACGTGATGCTCTGCCAGGGGCCCGCCCTGCGTTCCACCGCCAAAGCCCTCCAGCGAGCGTATGACGCCATGCCGGCGCCCAAGCTCGTTTTCGCCATTGGCTCGTGCGCCTGTGGCGGTGGGGTCTGGTTTGACAGCTATCCCGTGATCGGGCCGGTGGAGAAGATCATTCCGGTAAACTTTTACATTCCTGGTTGCCCACCTCGACCGGAGGCCATCATCTATGGTGTCGCAGTCGCTGTCGGCCTCGTGGACAAGAAGATCGCTCCCGTTCAGTTCAAGCAACTGGAGTTGCCGATTCCGCGCTACCATCCGAACGATCTCCGCGGCTCAGGAGAACTGGTGGTGTACGAGAAGATGGAGAAGGTGTAGTCCGGCCTACCCAAGTTGTGGTTACCATCGGCTCTTCCTCGAACTGCTCCCGCGCCACGGCAATTCAGTGTGCAGCCGGCTCTGACACGTTGTCAGGCTCACGGAGAAAATCCGACACTATGGCAACGCGAATATGAACGGCACGACCGACAAGTTACGCTGCATCTTATTGCACGCTAGCCACATACGAAACTACGATGTTCCCGAAGGCCTGATGTGGCATACCCAATGCGATGTCAAGACATTTAGCCTCCGACTTGAGTCGCGACGCGAATAGAGTATGATCGCTTTTTGCCTCGAAGGAGGATGAACCATTTACCAAATTTACGGAGGAGAACGAGAATATCATGGCTGTTGACCTCGAAAAGATTCTGCGCCCGATCGATAACCCCATTCCACCGTTTCCGCCCAAGTACATGATGCTCGCCGGCGGCGAAGAGATGGTCATTCGTCAAGTGACTCGGGAGGAAATTCCTGACATCCTCCAGCATGTCGAACCACTGATTCATGTAGAGAGAGATTACTACGACGTGGTGGCCGCCCGTCTGTACAGCGAGCTTCTTGCCTACTACCGCTATCGAGTCCAGGACGAATATGTCCTGGTCGCCCAAATCAATGGCGAACTCGTCGCGGTCGTGAATGGCCGTCTGTTGAGCAAGGACATCGGCATGTCGTACCACACCGTGGCGCTTCGGCGCGGCTTGCGTGTGGGAGCCCACGCGTTTGCGACCAAGATGGAATACCACATTGATATCATCGGTCAGAAGGAAGTTCTCATTGTGGCCGAGTCGCCGATTGGATTTCGCCGGTGGATGATCGAGTATGAATTGGAGAAGCGGTTCCAGATTGCGCACGAGCTTGGCGGTGTTCCGTCGTGGGCCCTGACGAAAGAGTTGTTCAATCGAGCCAGGGAAACGCTCGTTGTCGGCAGACGACCCGTCCCCAAACACCTGCTCGAGAAGGCACAAGCAGCCATTCTCCCGCCAACCGATCCACCCAAGGCGCCCGCCGATCTTCTGGCGGCGACGCGCTCCCTGTATGACTCAACGGGCACCGCGCTGATGTCACAACGCTGGAAGCAGGAAGGGAAGGCTTGATCATGCGTGAGGTCTACGTTGTCGGTATCGGGATCACAAGTTTCACGCGGCTGGAATACCCGTTAAGCGAAATCGCCGCCTACCCGGCGATGGAAGCCATGAAAGACGCCGGTCTTTCCAAGGTGGACCACGTGTACGTGGCCAACATGGGGAGCGCCCGCTTGAACCACCAGACCGGCCTGGCCAGTGCCGTCGTGGATACTCTCAGCCTCACCCCCGCCGGTGCCGAAGTCATCGAGAATGGGCCCGCGTCCGGGGCTTCGGCAATCAAACAAGGGTTCATGGCCGTCGCCTCCGGACTTCACGATGTTGTTCTTGTCACATCGGCAGAGCGCTTGCGGGAGGTGAACAACCTCGAGGCAACCGATGTCGTGGCGTCGCTGTCCCATCCGTTAGCCGAATACATCTACGGCGTGACGCTGCCGTCGCTGGCCGCGATGTTCACGCGCCTGTACATGCAAAAATACGGTGTGACCGAGCGGCATCTGGCCATGGTCGCGGTGAAAAACCATGACAACGCGCTGCTGAACTTCTTCGCGCACCTGCACGAGAAGATCACCATCGAAGGAATTCTCGATTCACCGGAGGCGATGACCAACAATCCGTATGTGGCTGAGCCGCTGCGATTCTTCGATTGCTGTCCGGTCTCGGACGGCGGCGCAGCCGTTATCCTGGCGTCAGCGGACGTGGCAAAGAAACTTAACAAGCCGCTGATCCGCCTCGCTGGCGTGGGCCAGGCGACGGACACTCATTGCGTTCACGAACGTACAGAGCCGACCGACCTGTTGGCCGTACGAGGCGCCGCCGCCAAGGCGTTCCAGATGGCCGGTGTGAGTCCGTCGGACGTCGATGTCGCCGAGCTTCACGATGCGTTCACGATTCTGGAGATTGTCGAGAGCGAGGAGGTCGGTTTCTTCAAGAAGGGCCAGGGACATCTCGCGCTGGAACGCGGCGAGACTCGGTTGGGAGGGAAACTCCCGATCAACACCTCCGGTGGATTGAAAGCCAAAGGACATCCCGTCGGGGCCACCGGTGTCGGACAAGCTCACGAAATCGTCCTGCAACTTCGCGGCGAAGCGGACAAGCGACAGGTGAAGGACGCGCGGATTGGTTTTACCTGCAACTTTGGCGGTTTCGGCAACAATGTCGTTTGCCTCGTCTTCAAGAGGGAGAACTGACCATGGCTTTGGATATCTACGCGTACCAGTGCAAGAAGTGCGGACAACTTCATTATCCCTTTCGGATGGTCTGCAAGAAGTGCGGAAACAAGGAGCCGTTTGAGTTCGACACGGTTCCGCTCCCGAAGAATGGCAAGCTCCTGACGTTCACCACCGTTCACAATCTTCCCCCGGATTTCAACGTCGCGAAACTGAGCCTGGGAATCGTTGAACTGGAAAATGGAATGCGGATGACGGGGCAACTGAGAGTTCCCATTCCCAAAATCGGAATGGCCGTCCGCGGGAAGGTTGAGGTCGTACGCGAGGCCGAATACAGCAAGAATTTTGGGATGGTGTTTTACCCGGCATGACGCTGGTCAGTATTGGGGATCAGGTTAGGGAAGGAAACTACCCGTTCCACTCCCGCTTCCGGCGCGCTGTCAACTTCCGGTGCGGGAGCCAGTTGGTTTCCTTGGTCGACGAGGAAATCGGCGACGGCCCGCAGAACATCGTGATCCGTGATTTCGATGTTGAACTGATACCGAGGGAGGCTGCGCCTTTGATGATCAAGGCGAAAACGGTGGGTTTGGGGTCCCACCGCTTTCCATTTACCGACGACGATTATTATTGTTCGACCGTGCCTCTCGACATCTGGGATCCATATCTCTTCGATCTTAATCTGTCCGTCCTCGAAAAAGAACTTCGGGCCGTATCCCCCCCGAAGAGCCTCGCGTTTCTTCTCGACGAAAACCGGATCATGAATTTTCGACCGGGGTTCGAACGGGCGTTTACGGATCAAATCCGTCGCGGCGTGCAGAGGATCATGAACGGTCACATGCTGGATGGGGTGCGAACACTGAGAGGATGCGGTCTGGGGCTCACTCCCAGCGGCGATGATTTTATCGCTGGGCTGCTCATTGGGTTGAACCTGTTGCAGCAATTACACGGTCGAAGCCATCAGAGGCTTGCCGATGAAATCTTTCGAGCGGCAAAAGCCGGCAACGTTTTCTCCAACTCCTTCCTGGATCTCGCCCGACGCGGTTTGCTTTTCGGACGCATGAAGAATCTGGTCTACGCGCTATTACGCGAACGCGAAGATGCCGTGCGGAAGTCCGCCGCAAAGTTGCTGGCCATTGGCGGAACTTCCGGCGCTGATTTGGGGACCGGGTTTCTGCTCACGGTTCGCGGGGAAATGGGGGTTTCATGACGGTCATTGGCCAGATTCGCAAAGGCGCCTATTTCGATTCCGTCACGCTGATGCGCGTAGGGAAGGAAATCGCCACCCTGGCGGGCGTAATCGACGCCGCCGTGGTGATGGGAACGAAGTCCAACAAGGCAATCCTTAAGTCCAGCGACCTCCTGAGCGCCACGTTCAACAACTCGGACGATACCGATCTTCTGGTCGCCATAAAAGGTGAAACCGAGGCGGCCGCTCAAACGGCGCTGGGGGCCGTCGATGGCCTGCTCAAAAAGACGGTCCATACAACCACGAACGCAGGCGAATCACATTCGGCGAATCTGACCGGTGCGCTCGCCGTGATTCCCGGCGCCAATCTCG
The DNA here is from genome assembly GCA_049515295.1 of Verrucomicrobiia bacterium. Taxonomy (GTDB): domain Bacteria; phylum Verrucomicrobiota; class Verrucomicrobiia; order Palsa-1439; family Palsa-1439; genus Palsa-1439. Next base: position 5,453 of record JBEKUF010000158.1, read on the forward strand.
CACTGATCTCGATCGCTGGTCGCTACGCCGGCGATGAAGCGATGCGGGCTCTCGAGAGCGGTCTGCACGTCATGCTGTTCTCGGACAATGTGCCGCTGGAGAAGGAAATTGCCCTGAAGAAGTTGGCGCGCAAGCTTGGACTACTGGTCATGGGGCCCGATTGCGGTACAGCCATCATCAATGGTGTTCCGCTCGCCTTCGCCAACGCCGTCAATCGGGGAAACATTGGCATCGTCGCTGCGGCAGGCACAGGGCTTCAGGAAGTCAGTTGCATTATCTCCAACGAAGGCGCCGGAATCTCGCAAGCGATTGGCACCGGCGGACGCGACGTCAAGCAAGAGGTCGGCGGAATCATGTTCTTGGAAGCGTTGAAAGCCCTGGGCAAAGACGAGCAAACACGCCTGATCCTTCTTGTCTCTAAACCGCCACACAAAGACGTCCTGCGGCGGATCCAGAAGTTCGCGAAGACAATCCGCAAACCGATCGTAACCTCATTTATCGGCGCCTCCGCGACGGAAGGTTCTCCCTCCAGCCTCGAAGAAGCGGCATTGACCGCAGTGGCGCTGGTGCGAGGACAGAATTCAGACGAAATCGCTAGGCGACTTGCTGCACGGGATGAAGAGATCCGCCGGATTGCGAAACGCGAAGCGGCCAAGCGCAAGAAAGCCCAGAAATACGTACGCGGACTCTTCAGCGGCGGCACATTCTGCGCCGAGGCCCAGATCCTTTTCAAGGACATGCTTACGGGTGTGTACTCCAATGCTCCCGTGGGAAGCACGAAGCTTCTTCGAGATTCTCTCGTCAGCCAGAAGCATACGGTGATTGATCTGGGAGAAGACGAATTCACCGTCGGCCGTCCGCATCCGATGATCGATTACACACTGCGAAATCGCCGAATCCTCGAGGAGGCGGCCGATCCGGAAACGGCGGTGATACTGCTGGATGTCGTGCTTGGCTATGGCTCCCATCCTGACCCAGGCGCTGAACTCTCGGGCGTGATTCGCCAGGCGTCTCGAACAGTCTCCGTCGTTTGCTCGATCACCGGCACCAATCAGGACCCACAAAACCGCGGCCACGTCGAGGCCGCTCTGCGAAGGGCCGGTGCAATTGTGATGCCATCGAACGCCGCCGCCTGTAAACTGGCAGGCCGGATTGTTCAATGTCTGGGGAAAAAATGATGTCGGTCAATCAACTGTTCAGTAGCGAACTGAAGGTCGTCAATATCGGTTTGCCAGCCTTCCGACAGGCGCTGGACGACTCCGGCGTGCCATCCGTACAGGTTGACTGGAAACCTTCGATCGAGGTCAACGCCACGCTGGCCAATCGCGTGAAGATGTTTCGTCCCGAGATCGAGAAAGCCAACGCCAAAGTCGTGAAGATCATACTGAGTGGGATGCCGCAGCTTGTCGGTTTGGAGCGGGCCATCGACGTCGTTCCAGGCATGACGACGGACATGCTGCTTCACGCGGGACCGCCCATTACCTGGGATCGGATGTGCGGACCAATGCGTGGGGCCATGATCGGTGCATTACTGTACGAGCGGAGAGCGAAAACGGTCGAGGAGGCCGAGCAGCTTGCGGCGTCTGGCGCGATCAGCTTTTCCCCCTGTCACGAGCACGCTTCTGTCGGCCCGATGGCGGGAATCATCTCGCCGTCGATGCCCGTGTTCGTGCTGAGAAACGAGGCTCACGGCAATTTCGCGTATTGCACGCTGAACGAGGGCCTCGGCAAAGTGCTGCGCTACGGCGCCTACAGTGAGCCGGTGATTCAAAAGCTCCGCTGGATGGAAGAGACGCTGTATCCGGTCCTGAAGAAGGCGGTGGCCAAACTCGGTAAAGTCGATCTCAAGAACATCATCGCCCAGGCGCTCCACATGGGGGATGAGGTTCACAATCGCAACCGGGCGGCCACTTCCATTTTCTATCGAGCGATAGCGCCCGCGATCGTGACGACCTGCGACGATCCGACCGTTGCTGCGGAAGTGTTGGAGTTCATCAATCACAACGATCACTTTTTCTTGAATCTTTCCATGCCGGCCTCCAAAGTCACCCTGGACGCAGCGCGGGGTGTTAAGAACAGCAGCGTCTTGGTTGTTATGGCCCGCAACGGCACCGACTTCGGCATCCAACTCTCGGGCACCGGCGATGAATGGTTCACAGGCCCCGCCGATGTGCCCGACGCACTGTTCTTTCCGGGGTTTACACGCGCAGATGCCAATCCCGACATCGGCGACAGCGCGATCACGGAGACGAATGGATTGGGGGGATTCGCCATCGCGGCGGCACCAGCCATTGTGCAGTTTGTGGGCGGCAGCAGCGACGATGCGATTCGATACACACGGCAGATGTATGAGATCACCGCCGGCGAAAACAATACCTATCAGATTCCGTATTTGAACTTCCGTGGCACGCCGACAGGAATTGATGCAATCAAGGTCGTCGAGAAGAACATTCTGCCATTCATCGACACGGGTGTCGCTCACAAGGAGCCGGGTGTCGGCCAGATCGGTGCCGGCGTGTTGAATGCCCCCGTCGAACCGTTTAGGAAGGCTTTTGAAGGGCTTGCCAAGCATCTAACCAGAAAATGAAAGAGAGCCGATGAATACCAACCAGTTCTTGCAGTTCATGGACAAGGTCCGGGTGTATGACCTGACGCAGCCGCTGAGCATCCATACGCCGCCGTGGCCGAGCTACATGCCCCTGGGGA
>JBEKUF010000159.1:0-8072 GCA_049515295.1 Verrucomicrobiia bacterium
CTCGCCGGTCAACGACACGAGGTGATCACAGGCGTGTGTCTCGTGCACCGTTCACTGGATACCGAATTGGTCTTCGCCGACACCACCCGCGTCTGGATGCGCCCGCTGCCGCCCGCGCAAATCGCCGATTACCTCGCCCGCATCAACCCATTGGACAAAGCCGGGGCCTACGCCATTCAGGAACACGGTGAAGGCATTGTCGAGCGCATCGACGGCAGCTACCACAACGTCATGGGCCTACCAACCGAACGTCTCCAGGCCTCCCTCGAACGGCTGGGCATGTTTTGACCGCGCCAACCTTCCTGGGGAGAGCGAAGTTTACCCCGATTCCGAGTTCGCAGCTCCCGCCGGGCCGCCACCCGCGTCAGATGTGGACGATGACCTCGTCCTTGGGGAAGCGGACTTTCTTGAGTGTGGCGGATTTGTCGCCGGCGGCTCGATAGCCGGCCGTGGCGACGACCACGGTGCTCAATCCCAATTTGTCCAAGCCGAGGATTTCATTGTATTTCGCGGGCTCGAAACCTTCCATCGGACACGCATCGATCCCCAACAACGCCGCGCTGGTCAGGAATGTGCCGACGGCGATGTACACCTGACGTTCGGCCCAGGCGTTCCGACCGGCGTTGTCCAACCCCTTGACCAGCCTGCCGACCATCTTCTCACGATATCGTTTGAGCGATTCAGGAGGAACCTTCCGCACTTCCGCCGTCCGGTGGAGGAGCGCGTCGATCTCGCGTTCGCCGAGGTCCTTCTTGATCGCGAACACCACCAGATGCGAGCAATCCGCCGGCTGACGCTGGCCCCACGAGGCCGGAACCAGCTTCTCCTTCACCGCCTGATCGGTGACGACGATGAACTTCCACGGTTGCAGACCGTACGACGAAGGCGTGAGTACAAGCGCCTCTTCGAGTGCCGACCAGTCTTCGGCGCTGATCTTGCGCTGCGGATCGAATTGCTGCGTGGCATACCGCCAGCGGAGTTGGTCGACAAGCTGTTCCCGATGGATGGGATTCACGATTGTCCAGCTTCCTTCTTTTCCACGGTTGATTTCAGAGTTCGACAACTCATGCCTGCGCCCGGGGCGTCGGCACGAGAACGTCATCCCGGACGGACGCGACGCCCGCCGCGTGCTCGATTTCCGATTCCGCGATCGCCTCTTCGGTTTCAGTTTTTCTGGCGCTCGCCGCGCGATCACGGGCCACGAGCATGTAGATGGCGGGGACGACAAACAGCGTGAACAACGTTCCGACGGCCATGCCGGTGACCAGCACGGTACCGATGCTGTTTCGAGACCCGGCACCGGGTCCACGGGCCAGGACCAGGGGGAAGTGGCCGGCGATGGTGGCCACGGACGTCATCAGGATGGGCCGCAACCGCGTTCCCGCGGCCTCAATGACCGCATGAAGTTTGGCGGCGCCCGCTTCCTGCAACTTGTTGGCGAATTCCACGATGAGGATCCCGTTCTTGGAAACCAGTCCCACCAGTGTAATCAGGCCGATCTGGCTGTAGATGTTCAGCGTGGTGAACCCGAGAAAGGTGAAGAGCAGCGCCCCCGACAACGCCAGCGGCACCGATCCGAGCAAAATGATGAACGGATCGCGGAAACTCTCAAACTGCGCCGCCAGGACGAGAAAGATGAGGATGAACGACAGAATCAGCGTGGCATTCAGGTTGTTGCCTTCCACCCGCAACTGACGGGCCTCGCCGGCGTAATCAACCGCGTACCCTTTCGGGAGGATCCTGGCGGCTTCCTGTTCGAGCACCCTCAACGCCTGGTCGAGTGTCACCCCCGGCGCCTGCGCCGCCTGAATCTTCACCGAGTTCAATTGCTGAAACCGGTAAATCGCCCTCGGTTCCGTCGTGTCCGTCAATGTCGCAAACGTCGAAAGCGGCACGAGCTTCCCATTCGGACCGCTGACGTAGAGGTTTCCCAACTGATCGGAATTCAGGCGTTGCACGCGTGTGACCTGGGGAATGACCTTGTAGCTGCGGCCCTGGATACTGAAGCGATTCACGTAGTCGCCCCCCAGCATCGTGTCCAGATCAAGCCCGACCTGCTGCAGGTTCAGTCCCAGCGATGCCACCTTGTCGCGGTCAAAAACAATCTCCGTCTGGGGTTGGTCGAATTTCAAATCCGTGTCGGCGAACATGAACAGGCCGCTTTGGAACGCCTTCGCGACCAGTTGATTGGCGAATTCGAGAAGCTCCCGCGGTTCCGCGGTGGACGCAATGACAAACTCCACCGGGAAGTTTCCGCCGCCCGGCAGCGGCGGCGGTGTCGTGGGAATGATACGGATGGCAGGAATACCGCTGAGTTTTCCCGATACGTCGGCCAGGACCTGTTCTGCGGATCGTTTCCGCCGGCTCCACGGTTTCATCACCATACCGGCAAAACCTCCCGATGGATCGGTGACCTGGAACGTCTGCTCCGTTTCCGGCGTTGCTTCGAACACATCGTTCACCTTTTCCGTGAAACGCGTGGTCTGGTCGACGGTGGCATTGGGCGCGGCCTGGATGATGCCGAAGACCACACCCTGGTCCTCTTTCGGCGCCAATTCGTGTTGGGAAAACATAAGGAACGGCGCCATGAGCAGGATCACCACGACCGCCAGGGTGATGGTGACCGGCCGCCATCGGAGCGTGTTGGTGAGAATCTGGACATACTTTCGGCGCACAATGTCAAAATGCCGGTTGATCATCCCGGCAAACCCATGGTGAGTTGTACCGGCCCGCAGCAACTTCGATGACATCATCGGCGACAGGGTGATGGCGACAACTCCCGAAACGAGCACCGCGCCCGCCAGCGTGAGCGCGAACTCCCGGAACAACGCTCCGGTGAGTCCGCCCTGGAATCCGATCGGCGCATACACCGCCGCGAGCGTGATCGTCATGGCAATGATCGGGCCGAACAATTCTCTCGCCCCTCGGATCGCGGCATCGTACGGCCCCAGCCCTTCGTGTAAATGGCGTTCGACGTTCTCGACAACCACGATCGCGTCGTCCACGACCAACCCGACCGAAAGCACGATCGCCAGCAGGGTCAGAAGGTTCAGCGTGAACCCGAATACCAACATCAGGAACACGGCCCCAATGAGCGAGATCGGGATGGCCACGACCGGAATCAGCATGGACCGGAACGAACCCAGGAATAGAAAGACGACGATGACGACGATAATCAGGGTCTCGATCAGGGTGTGAGTCACCTCGTGCAGCGCGTCGCGGATATACTCGGTCGAATCGTAAGGAACGCCGACCTTCATTCCCACGGGCAATTGCCGTTTGATTTCCGGGAGTTCGGCCCGTACCGCCTTGATGACATCCAACGAGTTGGCGGTCGGCAGCACCCAGATGCCCATAAACGTCGCCTTCTCGCCAGAAAAGCGAACGTCCTCGTCGTAGCTCTCCGCGCCGAGTTCGACGTCGGCCACGTCCCGCAACCGAACGATGGCGCCGTTCTTCTGGCGCACCACCAGATTGCGAAACTCCTCCGCCGTGCGCAGATCGGTGTTGGCGATCAGATTCACGGAAATCATCGAGCCCTTCGTCGCGCCGACCGCGGACAGGTAATTGTTGGCCGCGAGCGCCTGACGCACTTCGGAGGGTGAGATGTTCAGCCCCGCGAGCCGATCCGCTTTCAGCCAGATGCGCATGGCAAAGGTCCGCGCGCCGAGGATCTCCGCCCGCTGCACGCCACTGACGGCGGTCAACTTCGGCTGGACCACCCGCGTCAGGTAATCGGTGATCTGGTTCTGATCGAGGTCGTTCGAATAAAAACTCAGGTAGGCAGCGGCGAACTGGTTGTCGCTGGTCTCCAACTCGATCACCGGCGCTTCGGCTTCGGGCGGCAGATCGTTGCGCACCTGCGCGACTTTCGACTGGATTTGCGTGAGCGCCGCGTTGTTGTCGTAATTGATCTTCAGATGCACCGTGATGGTGCTCAGCCCCTGGGCGCTCTGCGATTCGATGTAGTCGATGCCGTCGGCGCTGGCGATGACACGCTCCAGCGGCGTGGTGATGAACCCGCGCACGAGATCCGCGTTGGCTCCCACGTAGATCGTCTTGACGGTGACGATGGCGATGTCGCTGCGCGGGTATTGACGAACGTTGAGGCTGCGAATCGCCTGAAGACCCGCCAACAGGATGATCAGGTTGACGACCGTCGCGACGACCGGCCGGCGGATGAAGAAATCGGTCAGGTTCATGTCTCGTTCGCCGTGGATCGTCTTACATGTTCGGCGGATTCGGGTTGGCTTCGTTGCCCGGCTGGACCTTATTATTCACCTGCACCGCGGTGCCGCCCCGCAGTTTGAACGCGCCCGAACTGACAACCTCGTCACCTTCCTTGACGCCCGAGATGACCGTCACCTGGTCGCCACGGGCCGGCCCGAGTTTGACAAACTGTTGCCGGACTTCCTGGCCCGCGGAGCCGCCGGAGCCTTGTTTGCTTTTCACCACGAAGACCGAGTCGCCATAGGGCGCGTAACTGATGGACGACGCGGGAATGAAAATGGCGTCTTTTTCCGGTAGGAGCACGTCAACATTGACGAACATGCCGGGGCGCAATCGGTTTTCCGGGTTCTTGATGGTGCCCTGTACGGTCATGTTGCGCGTGGAATCGTCGAGACGTGAGTCAATCGCCGTGATCTCGCCGTCGAACTTCTCGCCCGAAATCCCCGCGGCGGTGATGCGGAGCGCCTTGCCCACGGCAATTTGTTCGAGATCCTGCTGAGGGAGCGCGAACTCGACGTAGATCGGGTCGAGCGATTGCAACGCCACAATCGGCGCGCCGACGTTCAGATACTGGCCGAGATCCACCTGACGGATACCCACCGCCCCGTCAAACGGAGCGGTGATGGTCTTCCGGTCGATCAGCGCGCGGGCGTCGTCGACCGCAGCGGTTGCCTGACGGAACTCGCTTTCGGCGGTATCGTAGTCCGACCGCGACACCGCTCCATCGGCAACCAGACTGCGCTGGCGTTCGAGACTGAGCTTGGTAAGGTCACGGTGGGCTTCGGCCGAACGCAGTTGCGCCTCTTCCTGCCGGCTGTCCAGCTTCACCAGAAGGTCCCCTTTCTTCACCGTCGTGCCGGACTGAAACGAAATCTGCGAGATGATACCGGCCAGGTCCGTGCTGACCGTCACGCCGTTGACCGCTCTCAGCGACCCCACCGCGCTCAACACCGGCTGCCAGCGCTCTCGGGCGGCTACCTTCGTCGTTACGGCCTCGGGCGGTGGCGCGAACCTGGCGTACTGCGCCATGGCGGCGCGAATCTGTATCACTTTCCAGGTTCCAATCGCCGCGATGAAGAGCAAGGCGATCGCCAGCATGATCAACATTCGTTTCATCATGGAACCGGAACGCGGACTTTGTTCCGCCGGGCCTTTCAGGGAAGGAGTAGCGTGACCGTGCGATGCTGCAGATGTCAAGGTCGGATCCGGACCGGATTGTGGAGATCCCTTTTCAATGATCGGTGTGTTCACGACTTTCCTTCCTAATTGGTGTGCAAAACACCTCAGTTCGATTCCACGGAGGCGGATTCGGTTTCTCTCACTCCGAGCAATTCAAACGTGCCGCGTTCCGCTTCCCGCAGCACCTCGAGGTTGTTCTGAATGCGCGCCTGGGTCAGCAACCCTTCGTAGTAGGCAAATAATGTTCGCGACTTTGCGGCGGCGTCGGGCGCGTCAATCAACCCGGCACTGTGGGCGTCGCGGATGGCCGATTCGAAGTACTTCCGCTTGCATTCCAGAATCTCCTGTATCTTCCCGGGCAAGCGGTTCTCCTGTGTGCTGACTTCCGAACCCAGCGAGAACTGCGGACAGCCCAGCACGTGACCGCACTTCGCCTTGATCTCGCCTTGGAATCGATAACTATACTCACAATACTTTCGCAGTCGTTCCAACGGCGGGACCGAGGCGGAGAAAAGCGCGTCGAGTTCGGGCTTGATGCGATTCCACCCCACATCGATTGCCGCCAACGCGAGGTCCGCCTTCGACTCGAAGAAGTAATAGAAACTGCCCTTTTTGACGCCCGCCTTCTCACATATGTGGTCGATGGTCGTGCTGCCGTAGGAACCGGTCCAAATCAGCTCCAACACGGCCTCCATCAATCTCTCTCTGGCATAGCTGACGCGTCCCATTATTCTCACCTTCTTCCGTTGATTAGCTACTCGCCTCTTTTGAAAATTTGAGGAACAATATCCTAGTTTACTATATAGTCAACTACTATAATCTATGCGGCTTAGTCGCGTTCTATTGTCCTTACTATTAACTTGTTACAAAAATAGTGCCGTTTGCTAGAATAGGAGAAATGTCGGCCAAACACACAAAACTTCCAGCCCTCAGCCAAGCTGGCAACTCAACAAACCAAGAGCACACCCATGCCCGATTTGATTCCTGTGAACTCCCCATCGGCGCCGATAAGCAGTTGGATCTACGGCGCTCAGCCTGACGGGTGGGCGCGCTTTGCCCGTCATCCAGGGCGGTCTTTCGGCAGCGTATCTGACCTGCTGGCACAGTGATTGCCCCTCGTCGTCATGTACATTCGAGACCCGGCACCGTGAGTTGATGGCGCAACACAATCTGCTATCATGATGACAACTATGGATCGAACAGTAGACCGCGAGAACTTGCCCATTGAGATCGCGCTACTGGTGTCGTTGCTCCTGCACGCGATGTGCTACTGCACACTGCAATATGGCTCGCCCCTCCTGAAATTGCCATTGTTGTCCTCTTTGGCGAAATTGGTGCAAGTGACCTATACACGCCCCAGCGTGTCGCATCCGCAAGCCAAGACCGTCACCTTAACAATCATCCAAGTGAACGAGCCGCGCGCGCCAACCCAGCCGCAGAAGGGCAAAGAGGTCAAGACGTTCATCGAGACCGACGCGTCGCAAGTCACGGGCGAAAAACCGAAAAACGCCCAGTATTACTCCGACAAATCGACCGTCGCGGCGAATCCCAAGAATCCCAGCGGCAAAGTAGCCGACACACCGTATTTGGAAGGCAAAGAGACTCGCGCGCTGAACACCGTGGACGTGCCGACGCCCTCGGGCGCTTTGGCCCCGCTGGTTGTGCAGCCGGGCGCACCGGGTGCGCCCACACCGTCCAGGACCGCTCAGGCTGCGCCCCAGGAAAAACCACCGGCTTCGACTCTGCGACAGTCGCAAACTCCGGCCCAGCCCCAGGAGGTTCCCGCCGCCGGTCTGAAAATTGTGGAAGAACAAAATGTGGCGCAGTTGCAGAAACCAGCCGCCGCACCAACCGTCGTCACGGGCTCGGAGGTCCCCGTCCCGCCGGCCGCAGCCGAAGCGGGCGGGAACGGCGCACCCGCGGTCGCCAGCGAACCGGGCGTGCCCGGTCGCGAGCTCGTATCACGAAAGGCGCACTTGGTGACCGCCGGCGTCACGCGCGCCGGTGTGGCCGCATTCAATGTCGAGGAAAGCCCCTTCGGCGCGTACGACAAGAAGGTCGTGAAGGCGATTCAAAGCCGCTGGTTTTTCATCATCGACCGCTACGGGCTTTATGAAAGGCCAGCCACGGTCACGGTTTACTTCCAGTTGTTGGACGACGGCCAGGTCAAGAATGTGAAAACAACCGAAGGTTCGGAGGACACCATTTTGTCATTGTTTTGTGAACGGGCCATCTTAGAATCCGGGCCATTCGATCCATGGCCCGAGAATTTGCGCGCGTTGGTTGGGAAGGAGCCGCGCGAGGCCAGTATCACCTTTTATTATTAACAAAGGAGGAGGAGTTCATGCCGGAATGGTTTTTTCGGGGCGGTATCGCCATGTGGCCGCTGTTGGTGTGCTCGATCGCGGGTCTGGCGATCATTTTGGAACGGGTCTGGGCGTTGCAACGGTGCCGCATCATCTCGCCGGGGCTGGCCGCGGCCATTGAGCAGCGCCCCGGTACGCCCGAGCAAACCGAGACGGTGCGCGTGCTGAGTGAATCCGACACGACGGTACTGGGTAGACTCGTGCAGACGATGTTCACCCATGCCTCGCTGCCGAAAACTGAAAACGTCGAGGTCATGCAGGCGCTGGCCCGGCAGATTGTCGGCCGGATGGAGCGCG
>JBEKUF010000160.1:0-7919 GCA_049515295.1 Verrucomicrobiia bacterium
CTCTCGCCGTAGCCACGCAGGTCGATGGCCAGGGCGGCGAGGCCGTTCTTTTGGAGGGCGGCGGCGAAACTGGCCCAGACGCTGCGATCCCGTTCCACGGAATGGACCAGCAGAACGGCCGGCGCGGGGGTCTGCGGCACCGGATACCAGGTTCCGGCAATGCCCACATTATCCGTGGTACGAAGATGGACAGTGCGGGTCGTCTGGCCCGACACCAGGGGTTGGGCGGCAACAATGATCAAGAAGATTGCCAGGGCGTTTCGGAACACGGGTCGACTGTAGCAGAACGTCAGTTCAGTTCAACGGTTTTCAGGAGTTGTTGGCGAACCACGGTTTCGGCGCGCTGGCGGCGTTCCTCGGCGGCAAGACCGTGGGGGTTCCACAGGCAGAAGGGCTGGCCAAACGTAATGCCGAGCGTTTCGCGCCGGAGCCGGCCCTGATGAATGGGCAGCCAATTGCGGGGGGCATATGGCTTGCGAGTGTCGCGAACGATGACCGGCAGGATCACCGCCTGGCCGAGCAACGCGATCGCGCCGGCCCCGGGCTTGGTGTCGGGGTCGCCCCCGAGCACGGACTTCGCGGTGAGACGGATTCCGCCTTCGGGAAAGATGGCGATGCAGCGCCCGGCGCGAAGGCGGCGGATGGCCTCGCGCACGGCGCGTTGATCGACGCGGGAGCGATCGATCGGGAAACAGCCGATGGTGCGGAGCAGGCGGGCCATCCACGGCTTGCGAAACATCTCGGCCATGGTCATGAACTCGACGGGGCGGGGCATCACCGTGCTCAACAGGGGAGGATCGGCAAAGCTGATGTGATTGCAGACGATGAGAAGGCCGCCTTCACGGGGAACGCGGTCGCGTCCCGCGATGCGCGCGCGAAAAACGACGCGAAAGATGATCGTGAACAGCGATTTGCCGATGCCGTAGTAGAGGACCCAGAAGCCGAGGCGCATTCAGGGTTTGTACACAAAAAGAGCGAGCCCCGCAACTCTGCGGGGCCCGTTCAAATACCGAACTGTCGGTTAGCCGATTAGGCTTTGCGCCGGCGGATCAGGCCGACCGCGCCGAGCAACCCGACACCGACGAGCATAATCGAAGATGGCTCGGGGACAACAACCAATTGGTTGTAGAATGCATCGTAGGGGGTGCCAGGACTGTTTTCTCCAGCAGCATTATAGTCCCATAGATGGATCTGCGCGGGGACCTCACCACCTGTTTGCGATTGCAGCGCGACGCCGTTGTCAGTGAAGTTAGCCGAATCTCCGTTCAAGGCAGTGACGCTCACATTCACTGTGTTCCCGGCCTCCAAGGTGAACTTCACGGTCATCCCATCATCGGTCCACCCGGTCGTGGCGCTGTTTTGGGAGCCGTTGTCAAGCGTATAGTCGCCGTAGCCTCCCTGGAAGTACCACTGGATCAGGTTTTGGCCTGATGCATTCTGCAGGGCCAGCCCAACGCTATTCCCAGGCGATTGTCCGCTTTGGACGTAGCCGTTCTCGAATTCGATCGAGGCATATTGGGCCGGTAGCGTCAATGGGACGTTGAAGGTGCGGTAGGCATCCGCGCTATTGTAGTTGTTGGCATATAACCCCCAAGCTTCATTATTAGCGGAATTGATTCCCGGAAGACCGCCGGGGCCGGTGTTCCTGGAGTCGCCCAAGAACTCACCACTCCAGCCACCATTTACATAGTTAATACTCCAAGGCCCAAACCCAGTGCCCCCATTATTGTTGGGTGTGAAGCCCGACGACCCCCAAGCAGTATAATTGCCCGCATTATCGTTGCCATCGCTCTGGGCATTCGCAGAGATCGCCAGTGCTGAAATCAACACAAGAAACCCGACAACACACTTTAAACTCTTCATGTCTCGCCCTCCGTCCATACCTCGATTGCTTAACTCGCACCAGCCGTTCGCGTAGAACGGTATACCTATACCATGGATGAGAAGTAGCTGATTTCCGCCGGGAAGTCAACATTTTTTGGAAAAAATTCATCAAGCTGTCGTGCGGTAAACTTGCGGGATTTGCCCTTGGCATGCCCCCGGAATCAATGGCTTTAGCATATTGCGCTCATGGATATACATATCATGTTTGTAGTGAGCAGGTTACATATTATGTCGGCATCGTGCCTTTCGGATTGTTCGAGCCGAGTCAACCGGGTCGACCGGATGGCGGCGCCTGCAACGGGCTGGCTTGGGGAAACGCTTCCGGGACGGGAAACGGGGCGCTATTCAGCCGGGTAGATGGACGATGGCTCGAACCTGCAACAACCCTTGCGCCGACGCGTGCCCGGGGTCAGTTAATACAGGGGGTCGTTTGCGGGCAACCAGTTGGGCACGACGGACTCACACCAAATTGGCCCCAATCGTTCTGAATGATCTGATACTGGTCGCAGATTTTGGCGCCGTTGATCCATTCGACATGGCCGTCACTGAAGAGACAATTCCGCCCGTCCGTGCCGTGGATGTCTCCGGACACAAGGTCGGGAGTAGTGACATTATTCCCAGCTCCGTTCCCGGCCCCTCCGCATGAATCTGCGCTCCCGTAAAGAGTCTTATCGGCCATGAGCATATAAACGCGATTGCCACCGGAGCCGCCAACGCCCGCATTCGGGCCGGCGCCACTCGCCATGGGTGGCATACCTGTGCCGATGCGGCAGACGTAAAAGTAGCTGACATTGTAACACATCAGATTTGCCCACTTGGGAGCTCCGCTGGGCAGTGGAACGTTTCTGCTTCGCGGTTGCTCTTCACGACTGTCCGACTGGTTCGCCACCATAGTGCCGGCGGCAGCGGACTTTTTATTAGAATCGCTGGGACAAAAGAAGATGTCCGGATCGCCGACATAGCCCATCTCACACAGCAACCGGCAAAACCCTTCCACATCGCCAATCCTCTTCGTCTGCTCGCCAGCATAGATTGTCGAGTAGAGCTGGGCGTTGAACAGGGGAGTGGGGATGCTGGGAGTATTGCCACCAGGGTCATTGCCACCGTCTGGATACGGGAACCAACCATTGGCGTCGTCGGCGTAGGAGGTCATAGCGACGCCGATCTGGTGGAGGTTGCCCGCGCACACGCCGCGACGGGCTTTTTCGCGGGCCTTGTTCAAGGCCGGCAACAACATCGCGGCGAGGATGCCGATGATGGCGATGACGACCAGCAGTTCGATCAAAGTGAACGCGTGGGATGCCATCCCAACACGACGATGCGGGGAGAGCTGGGAGCAGTCGCTCATGTCGGAAGGAAATTACACGCCGGCTGGGCTTGTGTCAAAGGGAAAACGCTTTAACAATTTCGTTGACTGTGACGACGCCTGGTCTTAAAGTGTTGGTTACGTGTAAGAAGGCGAGAGACAACTTGGCCTTCTCGAGCGAACGCGGTAACCGTTTGCAATTGGTGGGGATTGGAAGTGCCGACGGAACAGTGTGTGGCAAATACATGGGGCAGGGCGGCCCCCCCCCTTGAGCGAAAGGCAAGTCGAATGAACGAGTCCAAGAGACGGTACACCATCAAGGACATCGCCGAGCAGAGCGGCGTGTCTTTGTCCACGGTTTCGCTCGTGCTCAACGACAATCCCCGGATCAGCCAGTCGACCCGGGCGCGGGTGCTGAAGACGATCGAACGGCTCGGGTATCAACCCAACCGCATGGCGCGGGCGCTGGCGTGGCGGCACTCGCGGACCCTGGCCGTGCTCGTGCCGCAACTGCGTCACGCGTTTGCCGACGTGTATTTTGGGGAAATCGTCAGCGGCATCTATGACCGCGCGAGCCGGCTCGGATACAAGATCCTGCTCGAGGTGGCGCGGAATGAATTTGTCGACAGCAAGGAATATCGGCAGCTCTACGATCAGAAATTTGTCGATGGCATGCTGTTCATCGGCGCGAACTCGCGCCACCGGTTCATGTCGGAACTGACCGACGGCTCGCGGCCGTTTCTGATGGTGAACAATTACTCGAAAGAGTTCGACTTGAATTACGTCGTGTCGAATTACCGTTACGGCGCGTGGCAGGCGGCCAAGCACCTTGTCCGTCTGGGGCATAAACGGATCGGGTTCATCGCCGGCGGCGTCGCCGAAATCCAGACCAGCCAGGACGTCCTCGAATCGTTCAAGGAAGTTCTCGAAGACAGCGGGATCGGAGTGGACCCGAACCTGATTGTGGACGGCTGGCTGACGGAAGAGGGCGGGGTGAAGGCGGCGGAGGATTTGTTGCGGCGGAACGCGGATGTCACGGCGATCTTCTCGTTGAACGACAAGATGGCGCTGGGCGCGATCAAGAAGCTCCATGAACTGGGCCTGCGCGTGCCGCAGGACGTGGCGGTGGTCGGGTTTGACGATATTCCCCAGGCCAGTTTTTCGATTCCGGGACTGACGACGGTCCACCAACCGCTGTATGAGATCGGCAAGCTTGCCTGCGAGCGGATGGTGGAGTTGATCCATGGCAAGGTTAGTCGTGTTCAGGAGGTTATTCCCATTTATCTTACGGTCCGGGAGTCGTGCGGCGCGCGGCTTCAGAGCGCCGTCTCCGTCCCGAGTGTTTGATCCGGTGTGGGTACTCGCAACATGCACGTGAAGCGCTGTCTTGCGCCATTGTGGGGAGTTGTCTTCTGCGTTTCGGCCCAGGCCGGTGTCGTCACCCTCGGAAGCTACACGGAGATTGACCAGACGTTCCAGTACACCAACCCGGCCGCGAAATCGGTCAGCGTGGCCGGCGAGTTCAGCAACTGGAGCGAACTCCCCATGACCCGCGACGAGAGCGGCACGTGGTCGAGGACGTTGCATCTCCGGCCCGGTTATTACGGGTACAAGCTGGTGGTCGATGGCGAATGGATCCTGGATCCCGCCAACCCGTTGCGCAAGACGGTCAACGATCTGGAAGACTCGGCGGTGTCCGTCGGCGGCGTGCCGCCGTCGTCGGCCGCGCCGGCGAGCGCAAACAGAATTCCCACGTTGTTCTCGTTCTCGGACGCCAAAGCCGCCAGCGTTCTGCTCGCCGGTGAATTCAACAACTGGGCGGACAACGAGGATGGCAAGGTCACGGGCCATACGGAGTGGTTGCTGAAAAGCGATGGGGCGGGAAACTGGACGCTGACCGTGGCGCTGGCGCCGGGCAAATACAAATTCAAGTACGTGATCGACGGCGGCGCGCGGTGGGAAAAGGACCCGCGATGGCCGTCCACGACGGATGACAATTCGTTGATGGAAGTGAAGGCCGGTGCGCCCGAGGGTTCGGGCACGATGGCGGGAAGGAACGGCGTGACGTTTCTGTATACCGACGCCAAAGCCAACACGGTCCAGCTGGCGGGCGATTTCAATGGCTGGCTGGACAACGAGGACGGCAAGGTGAGCGGTCACGGCGAATGGCTCCTGCAAAATGATGGCACGGGTCGCTGGAAGCTGACGACGCCGTTGCCGCCGGGGCGACATCGATTCAAGTATGTGATCGATGGCGGGGTGCGTTGGGAGACGGACCCACGCCTGCCGGTGGCCACGGATGGAAACTCGGTGATTGAGGTGCCCGCCGCGTTGACGCCGGGCGCATCGACGGCGGCCGGTTCGGCCCCGACGTTCACGTACACCGACCCGGCGGCGAAGAACGTGTACGTGGCCGGTGATTTCAACCAGTGGAGCGCCACCGCCAACCCGATGCAGAAAGACGGCTCCGGGGTGTGGACCGCCGTGATCCCGCTGAAGCCCGGGAAGTATCAATACAAATTTGTGGTGGATGGCAATTGGAAACAGGACCCGCTGAATCCTGATGCCGCCGACGACACGTTTGGCGGGAGGAACTCGGTAAAGTCCATTGCTCCATAAGATTGGTCGCGGCCGGCTGGCGGGGAACGGGTCTCCGCCACGGCGGTAGTTGATAAACAGACTATGTCCTCGTCCCAGCCAACGGAGTATTGCATGCAGCACGAGCCGCGATCGCGGCGCTTTGTCAATGCGCTCGCGGATGGCCGCGTCATCCTGAAGTTGCAAAGCACGTGCGACGCCATCGACGGCGCCGACGTTGTCTGGCGCACGGGTGCGGTCGAACGCGAGCAGCCGCTGGAGCGGTTGGGCTCGGTCAATGGAACCGAGTTCTTCAGCGCGACCATCGCGCCGGGGGGGCCGGCCGAGTACGTCTTTCACCTGCGGGCGTGCGGCCAACCGCGGTGGTTGACGCCGCGGGGGCTGGAGTTCAATTCCAGCAAGCCGGCCCAGTGGTTTCGGTACGATGCCAGCGAACATGCGGCGTTCGAGACGCCGGCGTGGGTCCGCGACGCGGTGTTTTATCAGATTTTTCCCGAGCGTTTCTGCAATGGCGACCCATCCAACGATCCGCCCAACACCGAGCGGTGGGGCGCGCCGCCCGGGATCCGGAACTTCATGGGCGGTGATTTGAAAGGGATACTCGACAAACTGGATTACCTCAGCGACCTGGGCATCTCGGCGCTGTACCTGACGCCGATCTTCAAGAGCAACAGCAACCACAAGTATGACACGATCGACTATTTCAGCGTCGACGAGCATTTTGGCGACCTGGCGCTGCTGCGGCGGCTCGTGGACGCGTGCCACGGGCGGGGCATGCGCGTGATTCTCGACGCGGTGTTCAATCACTGCTCGAATCTGCATCCCTACTTCCTCGACGTGAAACAGAAAGGCCGTGGCAGCCGCTATTGGAACTGGTTTTTCATCAAGAAGTGGCCGATCCCCGACCGGTTCGCGCGGCACAAGGACGCGCTGGACTGGTACGAGTGCTGGTGGGGATTCCACTCGTTGCCGAAACTCAATTACACCAACCCGGAGGTCGAGGAGTACTTTCTCCAGGTGGCGCAGTACTGGTTGCGGGAGGCGCACACGGACGGCTGGCGGCTGGATGTGCCGAACGAGGTGATTCAGACGTTCTGGCCAAAATTCCGGCGGGCGGTGCGGGAAGTGAACCCCGAGGCGTACATAGTCGGCGAGATTTGGGATGATGCGACGCCGTGGCTGATGGGCGACCAGTTCGATGCGGTGATGAACTACCGGTTTCAAAAGGCGTTGCTGGGCTATTTCGCCGACGAGACGCTGGACACGAAGGGATTGGACCAGACGCTCCGACGACTCATGCTCGACTACCCCGAGCAGGCCACGGCGGTCATGTTGAACCTGTTGGGCAGCCACGACACGGCGCGGCCGATGACCGCGGTGAAGGGCGATCTGCAGTCGCTGAAACTCATGGCGACGATGCAGTTCACGTTCGAGGGCGCGCCGTGCATTTACTACAGCGATGAGATTGGCCTGGAGGGCGGCAAGGACCCGGATTGCCGGCGGTGTTACCCATGGCACAAGCCCGAGCTCCAGAACCGCGAGCTGTTTGCCTATTACCAAAGACTCATCGCGATTCGGAAGGCAAACCCCGCGCTGCGAACGGGGACATTTCATCCATTTGTCGTGGACAACGAGCTCGAGTTGTATGCGTATGAGCGTTGCGCCGATGGCAATCGCTGCATCGTCGCGCTCAACCGCAGCGAGTCATCGCGGACGGTTGCCCTGCCGTCACGCGTGACGGCGACCGAGTTGCTTTCGGGGCGGTCCGTGAACGATGACCAGCTGGTCGTTCCAGCGCGGCAGGCGGCGATTTTGCGGGTCCAGATGTAGCCGGCGGTAACGTTTCAAAACGGCGGGCAGGCGTGTAATAGTAGGCGCAGCAAACATGTGGCGACGGCGAACGATTTTTCTATTGGTGTATCTGCTGGGGCCGGCGTGGCTCGGGGAGTCGCGCGCTTTCGGGGCGGGCGAGCGGCTGCAACCGACCTACCAGATTCTCGGCGATTGGTCGTCGAATGATCCGGCGCAGCCGGCGACGTTCATGCAGGAAGTAGCGCCGGGAGAATTTGAGAAATTCCTCAAGTCCACGGCTCCGGTCGAGGAGCGCCTCGTTGTGGTGCGGGACCATGAT
>JBEKUF010000161.1:0-7918 GCA_049515295.1 Verrucomicrobiia bacterium
ATATCCAGGAACGCGGTCGCCTGTTCGTCAGCCCTCAGGAAGAAGTGTACGAGGGGATGATCGTTGGCGAGAACCCGCGCGCGGAAGACATGCCGGTCAATCCCACCAAGACCAAGCACCTGACCAACATGCGCAGCGTGGGCGAAGGGAAGGGGATTCAGCTCGAACCACCGCTCAGGATGAGCCTGGAACGCGCCCTCGAATACATCGCCGCGGACGAGTACGTCGAGGCAACACCGAAAAACCTGCGACTCCGCAAGAGGATCCTGAACGCCACCCAGCGCAAACGCGCCGCCATGTCCCAGCAGTCCACCGAAGTCGTCGCATAGGGCAACGGCGCGCTCCCTCCACACTTGCGTTTTGGTGGGCGTTTGGAACAATGCGCGGAGACGAGGAACGACTCAACCATGGCCGATTCGCACTTTCAATCCATCGGAGCAATCAAGGCGGTTCGAAGACACGACAACTCGTTCGAGTTCCGCTGTGCGCATGGAAAGGTTCGCATCACGGTCCTCAGTGACCGCACTGTCCGTGTGCGCGCCACGCAAGCCAGCAAGTTCGGTCCGGCTTTCTCCTATGCGATCGCCAAAACCCACTGGCCAAAACTGAAAACGACGGTTCGCTCCAGCAAAGCCATCACGATCCAAACCAAGCGGCTGGTCGTGACCATTCACAAATCGCCGCTGCGAATCGAGTTCGCGACACTTGACGGTCGCCGGCTGAACAGCGATGACGCGACCGGCGGCATGGGCTGGGAGGGGCCGAAGTGCCGCAGTTACCGGACGCTGGAGGCGGATGAAAAATTCTATGGGTGCGGTGAGAAGACCGGCCCGCTCAACAAGCGCGGCTCGAAAACGACGTTCTGGAACACGGACGACCCCAACCACACCTACGCCACCGAAGCGCTCTACGTCTCCATTCCCTTCCTGATTTCGACGCGGCCCGGCGGGCATTACGGCATTTTCTGGGACAATACGTATCGCACGCATTTCAATTTCGGCCAGGTCCAGGGTGAGAATCATTACATTCTGGAATCCGAAGCAGGCGAGATCGATTATTATTTCCTGGCAGGCGACTCCGTGCCGGAGGTCGTTCGCGCCTACACGGAATTGACGGGGCGGATGTGGATGCCGCCGCGCTGGGCGCTCGGGTTCCAGCAGTGCCGCTGGAGCTACAGGAGCGCCAACGAAATCATGGACGTGGCGAAGAATTTCCGGAAACGCAAGATCCCGTGCGACGTGATCTACTGCGATATCGATTATATGGACGGCTATCGCGTGTTTACCTGGAACCCGAAGACGTTTCCCAAGCCGCGCGAGATGATCCAGAAACTGCGCAAAATGGGGTTCCGCGTGGTCACGATTATCGATCCCGGAGTCAAGAACGATGACGGCTACGTCGTCTGCCGCGACGGGAAAGAGAAGGGGATGTTCGTAAAGAACCCCGACGGTTCGTGGTTCACCGGCAACGTGTGGCCTGGAGAATGCGTGTTTCCCGATTTCACCAGCGCGCGCGTCCGTCAATGGTGGAAACCGTGGCACAAGAAATTGCTTGATGTGGGTGTCGCGGGCATTTGGAATGATATGAACGAACCGGCCGTGTGGAATCACCCCGGCGGCACGATGCCGCTTGATATCCCGCACGAGTACGAAGGACAGTGGACCACCCACCAGCGCGCCCACAATGTTTATGGCTTCAACATGGCGCGGGCCTGTCACGAGGCGTTGCGCACCCTCCGCCCGAACGAGCGACCGTTCGTCATCACACGCGCCGCCTACGCCGGCATTCAGCGCTATTCAATGGTCTGGACGGGCGATAACCAAAGTCTCTGGGAGCAACTCGCCGTCAGCATTCCGGAGTGTCTCAATCTCAGCCTCTCCGGCGTCCCGTTTTGCGGGTCCGATGTCGGCGGATTCACGCGCGATTGTACGGGCGAACTCCTTGCGCGCTGGACGCAAGCCGGCGCATTCTTCCCGTTCTTCCGCAATCACACTGCCATAGGAACGCGCCGCCAGGAACCGTGGACTTTCGGCAGGGAAGTCGAGGACATCTGCCGTCGCTACATCAGTCTCCGCTACCAACTCCTGCCGTATTTTTACAATCTGTTCCACGAAGCGGCGCAGGACGGCACGCCGATCATGCGTCCGTTGTTCTGGGAATTCCCTGATGATCCAAATGGTTATGCCGTGGATGACCAATTCCTGCTTGGCCCGTCACTGCTCGTGGCGCCGGTCATGCAGCCAGGGGCTTGCGAACGAGCCGTGTACTTGCCGCCGGGTCAGTGGTACGACTATTGGACCAAGCAGGTTTTCAAAGGTGAACAATACGTGGGAGCCAACGCACCCTTGGAAATGCTGCCGCTCTATGTGCGCGCCGGTTCCATTATTCCGATGACCGAGCCAATCGAGTACGTCGACCAGAAACGGCCCAGCGAAATCATTCTCGACGTCTATCCCGGCAACAAGACCACGGGCTATCTCTACGAGGACGATGGCAAAAGTTTCGACCACGAGCGCGGTGCTTACTCGCTCACGAGGTTTGCCTGGGCCAATGGCCAGTTGAACGTTGACCGGGAAAAGGCCGGTTACAAGTCCGCGGCAACCAAGCCGCGTGTGCTCATCCAGGGTCGTGAAATCTAGTGCTTCAGGGCCGTGAGACGAACGGATTGCCCTTGATGTAAAAACGAAGATGTCGTTTGGCCCAGCGTCCCGCGTAATCAACACCAATTCTCGGCCTCCGGACGACCGAGATTGGCTTTCGTTTCGGCGGCGTGGTGATGTAGAAGTCGTCACTCAACAAGTCGTGGGCATTGAGGCGCTTGTCGATTCCCATGGCCTTGCAAAGCAAGCCCGGCCCCTGCGTCCGCCCGTTGACGTTCTGGATGGGTTCCACCGCGCGCAGTAACACCGCCGAGGCATGCCCTTCGCGTTCGGTCACGACATTCATGCAGTAATACATTCCGTAAATCATATAGACATACGCATGACCCGGCGGACCGAACATCACTTTCGTGCGCTCGGTTAATCCGCGGGCCGAATGCGCCGCCAGATCGTGCAGACCAAGGTACGCTTCCACTTCCACAATCCGTCCCACACGATCCGCATGCACCAGATATTTCCCCAGCAGTTCCCTGGCGACGAGAATCGTGTCCCGATCGTAGAATGTGCGCGGTAGTTTTCGCATGGCCTGGCGATTAGCGGCAGCGTGGCGAAGTCTAGCAGGCTTACCGCCGCCGCATCAAGATGGACCAGGCGAGCGGACGAAAATCTGCCTTCTTGGTGGTAAACCGGAACTCGCGTAGTTCCACGACGTCAAACAGCGGTCCCAGTTCCGCGCGGATTTCGTCTTCGCTGACCACGGGAGGACCGGGATCGGTGTCCTCCTTGGCGTTACCGGCGAGGCTCAACCACCAACTGCCGGGGCGAGTGGATTTCCGGAGAAACTCCTGAAACCGTTTCAGATCGATCGTCCGCAGACAATGATAGACGCCACTGTCGAAAAGAATGTCGTACGGCCCGCCGAGATCGTCCGTCAATACGTCCGCCACGCGAAAGTCCACGGTAACGGTGGCACCGCGCGCTTTGTCTCGGGCGATGCGGATGGCCGGCTCGGCGATATCCACTGCCGTAACGACAAATCCCCGCCTCGCTAGTTCGACGGCATTCGTTCCCGTCCCGCATCCAATTTCCAGGACCGTCTTGCCGGTCAGTGTTCCCGCACCGAGGACCCGCAGCAATTCTTCGCTGGGCTTTCCCGAGTCCCACGGGGTTTCCCCGCGAAGATACCGGTCCGTGAAATCAACCGCCTCGGTCATCGCCAACGCGCGGGCTACTTCTTTTCCGCGGTCTGCTTCACAAATGACCCATTGATCTCGATGTTGACTTCTTCGCCAACCATCAAGCCGCCCGCGTCCAGTGTCTTGTTCCACGACACCCCGTAGTCCTTGCGATTGAGCTTGGTTTTGGCTTGCAGGGCAAGGTGCACATTGCCCATCGGGTCTTTAATCGGGCCTTTGATCGTGTACGGCAGAGAGATTTCTTTTGTCACGCCGTGCATGGTGAATTTTCCCGTCAACGTCTGGGCATCGACGCCCGTGCTTTCGAAGGTGATGGTGGGATACTTTTCCGCGTCGAAGAAATCAGGGCTGCGCAAATGATTGTCCCGCTTCTCGACGTCCGTATCGATGCTCTTGGTCTGAATGGTCGCGCCCGCCTGCTTGAGCGCGTTGCCGTTATCGGGATCGACCGTGATGGACCCTTCAAATTGGCGGAACCGGCCGTGCACGGTGTCGATGACCATATGGTCGATCGAAAAGCCAATCGAGCTGTGCGCGGGGTCAACCTTGTAGGTGTCCAACGCCTGCGCCGTGGCGCCCATCAGCACGGCGGTCGCGGCAACGGCAATAATGCGGGTGGTTCTCATTGTAGATAGCAGTCTCCTTCGTTTCTTTGGTTCTGGTCCTGCAGCCCGTTTGCCGGGCAGTGTGACACGCCCGTCATTGCAAATCAAACAGCAAAAGCTTCGACAGCTTCGTCGCTTTCACTGTCAACCCGGTCTCATCACTGACGGCGGCTCCGTCACCGGCGCGCAGCGGGTTGCCATTCAACGTCACCCTGCCCGTTGCAACCTGCACCCAGGCATACCGGCCCGGCTTCAACGAATACGTGGCTTGGTCGCCGGGCAACAACGAAGCAATCGCCAGACTGGCATCCTGGTGAATCGTCAGGGTGCCATCTTTGCCTTCGGGGGCAACGACTGTTCGCCACCTGCCACGGGTCTCCTCCTCCGCAAACGACTTCTGTTCGTATCCGGGTTGAAGACCCTTCCGTTCCGGTAAAATCCAGATTTGCAGGAAGTGGACGGGTTTCTCCTGGGAATGATTAAACTCGCTGTGGCGAATACCTGCGCCGGCGGTCATCCGCTGGACGTCGCCGGGCCGAATGACGGAACCGTTGCCCAGGCTGTCCTTGTGTTCCAGGGCGCCGTCGAGCACCATCGTAATGATCTCCATGTCGCGGTGCGGGTGCGTGCCGAAGCCGCCACCGGGAGCGACGCGGTCATCGTTGATGACGCGCAGTGCCCGGAAACCCATGTGCTGCGGGTCGTAGTATTCGCCGAACGAAAATGTGTGCCGGCTGTCCAGCCAGTCAATTTCCGTGTGACCTCGTTCCGCGCCCTTTCGTATCGTAATCATAACGACCACTTTGGATGCGATGCGTCACCTCCGGGTTTCCGGCCGCTCAAGGCTCCAATCGGGCATCCATCGTGATCGTGGCGTTCAACACGCGGGAAATGGGACAGCCGGCTTTGGCGTTCTTGGCTGCCGTTTCAAATGCCGCGGCGCTCGCGTTCGGCACTTTCGCGGAAACATCCAGGTGGACCGCCGTCAGTGTCCAACCGGCTTCGAGTTTCTCCAACGTCACCGTCGCGGTCGTCGCGATGCGCTCGGGTTTCAGGTTCGCACCGCCGAGTTGTGCGGAGAGCGCCATCGCAAAACAGCCCGCGTGCGCCGCGGCAATCAGTTCTTCGGGGTTGGTCCCGATGCCATTCTCGAACCGCGTGCTGAATGAGTATTGCGTGTCTTTCAGAACCCCGCTCTCGGTTGAAATCGTGCCCTTGCCATCTTTCAGCCCGCCGTTCCACACCGCCGATGCTTTTCGTTTCATTGCGATATCCTCCTCGCTGTTTCAGTTTACAATACGGCTTTCACCACGCCACCCTCAGCCCGGATCGCCGCGCCGTTCACGGCCGAGGCTTCGGGCGAGCACACGTAGACCACCACGCTGGCGACTTCCTCGGGCTTCAAGAACCGTTTTAGCAGCGAAGTGGGGCGCACGTTCATGAAGAATTGCTTCTCCAGTTCAGCCGGTGTTACGTTCTGTTTCCGAGCCAGATCGTTGACGAAGTTGGTCACGCCTTCCGATGCCGTCGGCCCGGCCAGCACGCTGTTCACGGTCACATTCGTCCCCGCGCAGCCTTCCGCGATGCCGCGAGCCACAGCCACCTGAGCCGTCTTGGTCATCCCGTAATGCACCATCTCCGCCGGAATATGCACGGCGCTCTCGCTGGAAATAAACACGATTCGTCCCCAATTGCGCTGTTTCATTCCGGGTAGATACGCGCGACTCAGGCGCACACCAGACATCACGTTGACCTCAAACAGGCGTAGCCAGTCGGCATCGGGGATCGTCTCAAATGGTTTCGGCTCGAAGATGCCCAAATTGTTCACCAGCACGTCCACCGATGGCACCCGGCGCACCAGTTGTTCGCAGCCAGTGGCAGTTCCCAAATCTTCGGCAACCCCTTCGAGTGTCGCGTCGGGCATTTCCTTGCGGATATTTCTTATCGCCGCGTCAACCCGCGCCTGTGTGCGGCCATTGACCCAGACCCATGCCCCTTCACGTGCCAGGCCCAACGCGATGGCGTAGCCGATCCCCGCAGTCGAGCCGCTTACCAGCGCCGTTCTTCCCATCAGTCTGCGATTTGTCATGAGCCCCTCTCTCTTGGCGCCCGCAGATTTGTCACCACGGGATCGCATTCCGATCCCGCAGGAATTGACCCGTCAAATCCCGCGGCGCATCCGTCGCCAGCCAGGTCACCGTGTCCGCACCTTGTTGAACCGTGCGTTGCGCATTCGGGCCGCCCATATCGGTCTTGACCCAGCCGGGGCAAACAGAGTTGACAGTGATATTCTTGTCGCGAAGGGCGGCGGCGAACTGACGTGTCACTGCGTTTAGTGCCGTCTTCGAAATGCTGTAGGCGGGATACGTCTCGCCCATGTCACTCAACTGACCCAGCCCGCTCGAGAGGTTGGCGACGGTTCCACCGGCGCTCTTCAGCAGGAGCGGGAGAAATGACTGCGTGACCCGCAACGGCCCCAATGTGTTGGTCGTCAATGTTCGGAGGAAAGTGTCGTCATCCACTTCGGCGATGCCCTTGCCATCGTGGAGAATGCCGGCGTTGTTTACCAGCACATCGAGATGATCCACCCGGCTGGCGACCGACTTGGCCGCTCTGTCGATACTGCCCCGATCACTCACGTCAATTTCGATAAACTCCGCCGACCGTCCGCCTTTCGCAATCGCTTCCGCCGCCTGTTTGCCTTCCGTTACCTTCCGCGCTCCGACAAAAACATGGAATCCTTTCTCGGCAAGCTGTCGCGCAATTTCGTATCCGATGCCCTTGTTCGCGCCCGTCACCAACGCGATCTTGTTCTTCGCCACGGTTCTGCCTCCCTTGATTGATATGCGCCCTCGCTGGCGCAACCCAAACGGCTCAGGAGATCACTTCTGCGGCTTAAGATGCAAGAGATCTTTCCCCGGTTTCCAGAGGATTTGGATCGCAGCCGGGGGAGCAAACAGAAGGCCTGTCCCCGGGGTATCGGGGACAGGCCTCGCGACGATCTGCTGGGCGGGCTACTGACTGCTCTTCGATTCGTTTCGGTCGTGTCGGCGCAGTTGCCCCTTCAACTCCGCATTCCTGGCCGCATACTCATCCAGCAGGTTGCGGAAGCAGGAGTTCTCGTTGCGCGTTACTACCATTTCGCCCAGTCACCCGGTTCCGTGTTTTCCTCTTCCTCGGCTTGTTTCTTCGCCGACGCCAGCTGCTTGCGGAGATCGGCGTTCCTCTTTTCCAGATCGGCGACCGTCTTGTGGGCCTTCTCGGCATCGGCGCGGGCGCTGTCGGCTTCCGCGCGAACTTTCTTCAATTCGGAGTTGTCAACCGTCGGGGTTGCCGCGACCTTGGCCGCCTCTTTCTTGGCCGAAGTCAATTGGTCACTAAGATCCTTGTTCTGCTTCTGCAGATCAGCAACCTGGCCGGCGGACTTCTTCGCCTGGTCGAGTTCCTTGCGCAGATCTGCCAGTTGGGCCTGAAGCTTCTTCACTTCGGTCGTATCAACCGCCGGCTTGGCTGCCAA
>JBEKUF010000162.1:0-7906 GCA_049515295.1 Verrucomicrobiia bacterium
ATAGGATCGACCGAAGATTCCCGCCAGCAATTTGGTCGTCGCGAGCGCGATGTTTACGGAAAGCCCCAGCACGGTTGCCCGGACGCTGCGCTGAAGGCGAGCGGATTTCACGACCTGTGGCTGAGGTACCCGACCGCCGGGTGCGCCGTCATTCTCTGTCGGATTAGGCTCATTCGGCGGGCCGGCGCTTGTGTTCTACTGCTGCTTCGCCAACATCGTCAGGATCGCCTTCTGCGCGTGCAAGCGATTCTCGGCCTGATCGAAAATTGTCTTCTGATTCGCGTTGAAAACTTCGGCGCTGATTTCCTTGCCGATATACGCGGGAAGACAATGCATCACCAGCGCGCCGGGCCTGGCCTGCTGGCGCACCGCGGCGTTGAGCTGATACGGCGCGAGAGTCTTCAGCCGCTCCGTCGCCTCGGCTTCCTTGCCCATCGACACCCAGACATCGGTATAGAGCACATCGGCGTTCCGGGCGGCTTCGTCGACGTTTTCCGTCACGTGAATGTTACCCCCGGCCCGTTTCACCCAATCGGCACGCGGTTGAAACTGCTTCGGCGCCGCCACCCACATCTCCATCCCCGTTTTTACCGCGCCGAACAGCCAGGAGTTGCATACGTTGCACGCGCCATCGCCAAGGAACACCACTTTCCTGCCCTTCAACGTGCCCAGCTTCTCCACGACCGTGAGCAGGTCCGCCAAAATCTGGCAGGGATGCTCGTCGTCGGTGAGAGCGTTGATGACCGGAATCGTGCCCGCCTCGGCAAAGTGCTCGAGGTCGCGTTGCGCGTAGGTGCGAACCACGACCCCGTGAAGGTAGCGCGACAAGGTCCGCGCCGTGTCGGCCACGGTTTCGCCGCGGCCCATCTGAATGTCATTCGTAGACAGATACAATGACGATCCGCCAAGTTCTCGAATCCCCACTTCGAAACTGACGCGCGTGCGGGTGCTGGCCTTGTTGAAAATGAGCGCCCATGTCTGGCCCCGCAACGGCTGCGGCTGCTTCGCCTTGCCTCGTCCCCTCTTGAATTCCTGTGCGAGCTGGAGAATCTCGTCGATCTCACCGCTGCTGAGCTGTTCGACTGTCAGTAAATGTTTCATTATAGATGCCGTCCGCTGATACCACTGTGCCGGTAGTTCCCTTCTTCAACCTGTTCCAGCCACCGATTCAGCCGCGCCGCGATTTGCTCCGGCGTCTCTTTCATCAACGCCCAGCGCACCGTGACTGTGATCCCGTCATCGCTTACGTCCTCGATGAACATGCTGTTCGGTTCCATGTACTGGTTCCACGCCATCAAGAAATGTTCTGACGGCCGTTGTTCCCACCCGAACCGCAGCCGCTTCTCTTGCGATGTATCGACGGGCAACACCCGCTCCACGTCCACCGTCTCCACGCACTTGCCGACTTTGCCATCCATGATCAGATTATTTGGTTCCAGTTTCACGAAATGCCCGGCCGATCTTCTCGATCGCTTCATCTGCGTTGGCACGCGTGACGTTCAACGGCGGCAGGAACCGCACGACATTGGCTCCCGCCGCGATCCCGATCAGCCCGTGCTCCGCCAGCTTGATAACCGCCGGACGCGCTTCCATCGTCACCTCAACCCCGATCATCAGGCCGATCCCGCGCACCTCGCGAATGGTCGGGCATTGTGCCGCCAATGCCCGCAATTTGCCAATGAAATACTGGCCCACCTCGCGCGCGTTGCCCATCAATCCGTCCCGCTCCAATGTATCCAGCACGGCCAGCGCCACCGAGCACGCCAGTGGCGTCCCCCCAAACGTCGTGCCGTGACTGCCCGGTCCCAGCACGTCCGCATACGGCCCGCGCACCCAAATCGCAGCGATGGGGGATCCGCCGCCGAGCCCCTTCGCCCACGAGATGGCGTCGGGCTGAACGTCCGGCGCGATGGCGCGCAGACCCAAAAACTCTCCGGTTCGTCCCATGCCACATTGCACTTCGTCGATCATCAGCAACAGTTGCCGCTCGTCACACAACCGACGCAACCCGCGCAAAAATTCCGGCGTCGCGAGCCGTATCCCGCTTTCACCCTGGATCGGTTCCAGCAGGATCGCCACCGTCTTCGGCGCAATCGCTTTGGCAACCGCGTCGAGATCGTTGAACGGCACGTGGCGGAACCCCTCCACGAGTGGCTCGAATCCGTGCTTTACCTTTTCCTGTCCCGTGGCGCTGATGCCCGCCAGCGTCCGACCGTGGAAACTGTTCTCAAACGTCAGGATTTCAAATCGCCCGCCATGTTCGTTCCCGAATTTTCGCGCGAGCTTGAACAGCGCTTCGTTCGCCTCGCCGCCGCTGTTGCAGAAAAAGCATTTGCCCTCGATGCCCACCAACTCCACCAGCCGTTTCGCCAGCCGTCCCTGAGGTTCGGTGTAATACAGATTCGACGCGTGCACCAAAATGTTGGCCTGTTTCGACAGAACCTTCGCCAGCGCCGAGTGCCCGATCAGATTAACCGCAATCCCGCCGCCAAAATCCAGATACTCGCGTCCGTCGGCGTCCCATACGCGCGCTCCTTTCCCACGCACGAACACGTGCGGATAGCGCGCATAACTGGGCACCACATAGCGATCAAACAACCCGATGATTTCAGAGCGGTTCATGGCCTCCGCATCATGCGAACTGCTAGTTAAGGTTGCAAGAATTTTGCAGACCCTGTGCTCCGTGTCGCGAGGGAGGGCGAGCCTCCCGGCGAGCCGCAGTCGCACGATTCACTCCACCATCTCCACCTGCAACAGCACCCGAGCCCGAAAATCGGGTTGCGTAGTAAGCGGGTGCCGCGGCGCCATCCGAACATACACTGTCCTCACCTTTTTCCCATCCAGCGCCCGATCAAATCCTCTCCAGGCCATCCACCGTTGCGCCCCGCTCTCTCCTTCGATATGCACGTGCAGCACGTCGCCCGCCGCAGCGGATCGCAACACTCCGACAAATGTTTCCACCTTGAACTTCCCGGCTTCAACCGCCGACCACCATTCAGGTGTACCTATCAAACCATGAGTGATTTCCAGTCCTCCCCATCCGCTTGCGAGCGAAGCTTCCTGCTTTAACTTAAGCCCCTCCGCATCGCGTCGGATGTCATACACCACCCGCGGAGAATCCAACGGTGCCAGTTCGCTGATCATAACCGCGTTAACCGGGCTCCCCATCGTCCATCGGCCCAAGATGACGGTTCAGCTCCGCATCGCCAAACCATAAAGAATACTCCTCAAACAACTCGCGTCGGAATGGTTCGAAATGAAGAGCCATGTGGACTCAATCCCTGTAGAGTGTACTCGAGTTGCCCGCCTACGTTAATCGATAACGGCGACTTCGCGCCGCCCTCACTTCACAATCTCGGTCCCGATGCCCTTGTCGGTGAAGATTTCCAAGAGAATGGAATGAGGGACACGACCGTCGACGAAGTGGACACGATCCACGCCCGCCCGAACGGCTTCCACCGCGCTGTCCACCTTCGGAATCATGCCCTTCTCAATGATCCCCTCACGCTTGAGATCGAGCGCCTCGCTGACATGCAAACTGGAAATCAACGTCTCCGGGTTGCTCGGGTCGCGCATCAGCCCGGCCACGTCGCTCAGGAACACCAGCCGTCGCGCGCCAATGGCCATCGCGAATTTCGCCGCGGCCACGTCCGCGTTGATATTGTAGGCGTGTCCGTCCGCTCCCAGCCCAATGGGGCTTATAACGGGTGTTACTTGGGTACGTAGACACTTACGCACTTTTTCTGTCAGCACCTCCGTGACTTCGCCAACGTAACCGAGGTCCGCGCCGTCGCTCATCAGTTTCCGGCATTGGAACACATCTTTGCCGGAAAAGCTGCGCGCTTTGCCGCCGAGTTTCTGGATCATCTCGACGATGTCGCGGTTGATTACGTTCGCCAGTACGTCCTCGACAATCGCCATCGATTCCTCGTCGGTCACTCGCATGCCCTGCACGAACCGCGCCTGGATGCCCGCCTTTTCCATCGCCTTGGTAATCGCCTTGCCACCCCCATGAACGACGACGGGATTGATGCCCGCCGCTTCGAGAAACACCACGTCGGCGGCAACGCCCGTGCGCACTTTCGTATCGGGCGAATCCATGAAGCTGCCGCCGTATTTCACCACAAACGTGGAACTGCGAAACCGCTGGATGTACGGCAACGCCTCCAGCAATACATCGGCTTTTTTGATAAGGTCCTGCATGTTATTCTGTCATTCTGAGCGGAGCGAAGAATCTCTGTCCTTTTCGCGCGAGACCCTTCGCTTCGCTCAGGGCGACAGCTCCCGCTGTCACTCCCCCTTGTTCAACTCGACGTACTTCTCCGTCAAATCGCAGGTGTGCATCGTGCAGTGGCCTCGCCCGAGGTGCAGATGAATGTCGATGGTGAACACCGGCTGCCTGACGATCTTCTTCAATTTCGCCAGCGGCGTGCGCGTCGGCATGCCGTCGCGGACCGCCGACAGGCCATCGTAGGCAATGTCCACGAGATCCTCACGAACTCGCGCCCGCGAATAGCCGAGCGCATCGAGAATCCGGCCCCAGTTCGGGTCGCCCCCGCACCAACTCGTCTTCACCAAAACCGAATTCGCCACGGACCGCGCCGCAATCTCGGCATCGCGCTCCGAAGCGGCGCCGTGCACGTGGATGGTCACAAATTTCGACACGCCCTCCCCGTCGTGTACGATCATCTTCGCCAGTTCGAGACACACGAAGTTGAGCGCTTCCTGAAACTTCTCCAGCGGCGGCGTCCCCGCCAGTCCGTTTGCCAGCAGAATCACCGTATCGTTGGTGCTCGTGTCGCCATCGACACTGATACGATTGAACGACTTGTTCACGGCGTGCCCGAGCGCTTTCTGCAGCGCGGCCCGTGGAACCGCCGCGTCGGTCGTGATGAAACCGAGCATTGTGGCCATCCTCGGCTGGATCATGCCCGCGCCCTTGGCGATGCCGCCAATCCGAAACGTTCGCGCGCCAGCTTTGAATTGGACCGCCACTTCCTTCGGAAACGTGTCGGTGGTCATGATCGCCCTGGCGGCCAATGGACCGCCGCGCCGTGACAGGAGCCCGAGAAGTTGCTTGATGCCCGCTTCCACCTTGACGATCGGCAGATTCGCGCCGATCCGCCCGGTCGAGCACACCAGCACGTGGTTTTCCGCGCAGCCGAGCCGGCGGCTGACCGCACAGGCCATGGCGCGGGCGTGAATCGGGCCGTCGCTGGTACAAGCGTTGGCGTTGCCGCTGTTGGCCACGATAGCGCAGGCCTTGCCGGATTTCACGTGCTCCATGCTCAGCTTGACCGGCGCCGCCTTGACTTGGTTCGTGGTGAACGTCGCCGCCGCCGTGGCCGGCACATCGGAAACAATCAGCGCCACGTCATTCTTGCCGTTCGTCTTAATGCCCGCCGCCACGCCCGCCGCCCGAAACCCCTGCGGAGCCGTGACCGACCCGCTGATCCGTGTAAAAAATGCCTTCATCAAAGAAGCCCCGTTGTTTCTTCGTACCCGCAGAGGAGATTTAGGCACTGCACAGCCTGACCGGCAGCGCCTTTGGTGAGGTTGTCAATTACGCTGACGACGACGAGTCGGTTCGTGTGCG
The DNA here is from genome assembly GCA_049515295.1 of Verrucomicrobiia bacterium. Classification (GTDB taxonomy): domain Bacteria; phylum Verrucomicrobiota; class Verrucomicrobiia; order Palsa-1439; family Palsa-1439; genus Palsa-1439. Next base: position 5,597 of record JBEKUF010000162.1, read on the forward strand.
GATCGATTCGCACCGAAATGTCACAAAAATTCGTTTCTTGGACATTCTTCGTGTCGGGCAAGGATTGGGACACGCGCACAAACGGCTCGCCTTTGTAAAGGTCCCGGTACACGGCCAGCGCATCGTCCGTCTTTCCCGCCAGAGACAGGTAGATGGTGCTGACGATACCGCGAGTCAGCGGAATCAAATGCGGCGTGAATGAGATCGCCACGTTCGTTCCCGCCAGCAACGACACTTCTTGTTCGATTTCGCTCAGGTGCCGATGCTTCGGGATTCCGTACGCCCGCGCGCTTTCGTTGCACTCGGTGAACAGGTATTCATCGGCGACTTTTCGCCCCGCGCCGCTCACGCCGCTCAGGCTGCTGACGATAATACCGTCGGATTTCGCCAACCCGCTCTTCAGCGCGGGCGCGATGCCGAGGATGACGCTCGTGGGATAGCAACCGGGGCAGGCAATGAGTGCGGCGCCTCGAATCTCATCCCGATGAAGCTCCGGCAGGCCGTACACGGATTTCTTCAGCAACCCCGGCGCGGGATGTTCGTGCTCGTAGAACTCCTTGTACACGGCCGCGGACTTGAGCCGAAAATCGGCGGACAAATCCAGCACCTTGAGTCCCTTTTGCAATAAGGCTGGCGCGAACTCGGCGGCAACCCCATGCGGCAGCGCCAGAAAAACGGCGTCCGCGTCGATGCGGTTCGCATCCGGCTCGGTAAAGGTGGCCTTGACCTGTCCCCGAAACCGCGGGAACACATCCGCCACGGTTTTTCCAGCGTATTGTCGCGACGTAAACTGCGTCACCTCGACGTGCGGGTGGCGCAGCAGCAGGCGGATCAATTCCTGACCCGAATAACCGCTGGCTCCGACGATGGCCGCTTTGGTCTTCTTCATCGTATTCACAATTCGTGTATGTCCGCAAAAGCAGCGAGCCCCGAATATGAAACCCGGGGCTCGTGCTTGCAAGTCGAGATTTGTTGGTCGATTAGCGCTTCGAGAACTGGAACCGCTTGCGCGCCCCGGGTTGACCGTACTTCTTGCGCTCCTTCATTCTGGAGTCGCGTGTCAGAAATCCTTTGTCGCGCAATGCGCCCTTGAGATCGGGCGACGCCTTCAACAACGCGCGGGCGATACCGTGACTGATCGCACCGGCCTGGCCCGACACGCCGCCGCCACCGACGCTGATGAACACGTCGAATTTGCCCGCGTTCTGTGTCTCGGCCAGAGGTTGCATGGCGATGGTGCGTTGGTTCGGAACGGTCAGGTATTCCTCGACGGGCCGATCGTTGACGAGGACCTTGCCGGAGCCGGGCACCAGACGCACGCGTGCGACACTGGTCTTGCGGCGGCCGGTTCCGATGAATGCGTTGGTGGGAGCGGATGCAGTTGCCATGACGATAAAACTATATGGAAATTGGTTCGGGTTTCTGTGCGGTATGCGGATGTGTCGCGCCGGCATAAACCTTCAGCTTGGTGATCATCTGCCGGCCCAATCGGGTCCTCGGGATCATTCCTTTGACCGCATGCTCGATGAGTTTCTCCGGGTGACTGGCGCGCACCTGCTTGACCGTCCGGTACTTTTCCTTCCCCGGGTACTGCGAGTAGGTCATATAGGTCTTGTTGGTCTCTTTCTTGCCGGTGACCACAACCTTCTCAGCATTCACCACCACGACGAAATCACCCGCGTCAACGTGTCGTGTGAACGTGGGTTTGACTTTGCCGCGCAAGACGTTAGCGGCCTTCACCGCGACTTTGCCGAGCACCTGATTGCTGGCGTCGATCACGTACCACCGCGGCTTTTGCTCTTCTTTTTTTGCGAAAAACGTACTCATGAATATCCTGCTTTGGATTCGTGAAGCGGCGTAACCTAGCCGAACACTTCCACCCCTGTCAACGCCAATCTTACAGGCAACAGAATCCAAACTGACGCACTACCCTACTGAGCGCAGTTGTCTTCTTTTAGCGCCGAACGACCGCCCCGACGCTTCACACCGTCTGCGACTCCTTGCGAGGCTCGGCAATTCCTTGTCTAGCTAGTTGTGAAGTCCTAAGATTGGCGCGATGCCAGAGCCAAGGCCAAGCGATGACGCTCCGTTGCGGCACACGGCGGTATCATCTCCGGTCACGAGAACCAGCTTTACACGCCAGTCCTGGCTGTTGGCGTTGGTGTTGGTGATCGCGACATTCGCGGCGTACCAGCCGGTGTGGCATGCGGACTTCATCTGGGACGACGACGATCACCTGACGGCCAATCCGGCCATGACCGCGCCGCATGGGTTGCGCATGATTTGGTCGTCATTGGCCGTCTCCCGATA
>JBEKUF010000163.1:0-7905 GCA_049515295.1 Verrucomicrobiia bacterium
ATTTCGCGGCTGATGCCGACCAGGGAGTAAGTGGAACCCGCCGCCAGCCCCGCGAGCAGCGTGCAGACACCGCACAGCGTCAGGAGATAAATGAGCAGGTACACGTCGCCCGCGCCGTTCATCGGAGCGCCAAAGCCCATCGGCACAAAACACGCTACGGTCAACACCGCCGCCAACGAGAGATACGCCGTGAACCGCTGCATCACGGGCGACTCGCCGGATTCAATGTCCTCCTTGCCCAACAGTTTGAGCAGATCAAAATACGGCTGCCAGATCGGGGGGCCTTGCCGTGATTGAATCCGCGCCGTGACCTTGCGGAGTACCCCCTGGCAGAACGGGGCCGCCGCGAGGACGAGAACAACATTCATCACCCCGCCCAGAATTGCTGAAATCACGCTGTGGCTCATGGCGATGCCTTCGGTGCGCGCGTCAGGTTCAACAACTCTCTCTGCGACCAGACCTTGACCGTGCCGGAGCGCAGATCAATTGTCTCCAGCCGGTCGGTACAGGAAAAACACGGGTCAATGCTGCCCAGCGAAATCGTCATGTCGGCGATCTGTTGGTCTTTGATCATGGCCGGCACTGCCTGAAGATTCTGATACGTCGGCGCGCGCACGCGCCAGCGGCGCGGACGATTGTTCTCACCGGTAATCACAAAGTGATGGCTCTCCCCGCGCGGCGCTTCCACCGAGGAAAGCCCCAACCTCCCGACCGGCAGCTCGTCCTTGATCGCCAACTGAAGCGGCCCGTCCTCCATTCTCTCCAGACATTGCCGGATGATTTTGATCGACTCGAACACTTCCGACATCCGCACCAACAGACGCGACCACACATCGCAGCCGTCCGCGGTAATGACGTCGAAATCCACGTGGTCATACGCCGCGTACGGATGATCGCGGCGGCAGTCGATGTCGACGCCGGCGGAACGCGCGACCGGACCGACAAGGCCGGCGTTCTTGACCAGATTCTTATCCGCCACACCGACGCCGATCGTGCGTTTCTGAATGTTCTTGTCCCCGCGTACGGCGTCCACAACGGTGCGCCACTCGGCTTCGAGCTTGTCGAGCACCTGGCGTAGTTCGACTTTCAATGGCGGTGTAATGTCCCAGCGCACCCCGCCAACGACGCAGAGTGCGTAGGTCTTGCGATTGCCGGTGATCTTCTCGGCAATCCACATCACCGGCTCGCGGATCCGGAAGCTCTGCATGAACAAGGTGTCGAAACCGACGATATGGCACGCCAACCCGACCCATAACAGATGACTGTGCAACCGTTCGAGCTCCAACATGATCGTGCGGACGTATTCCGCGCGCGGCGGCGGCTGGAGCGCCACGGCCGACTCGACTGCCTGTACGTACGCCACACTGTGCACGCAGCCGCAAATGCCGCAGATGCGCTCCGCCAGCATGGGGATATCATTGTAGCCCAGGACGGACTCCGCCATTTTCTCGATGCCCCGATGCGCCATGAACCCGCGGTACTCGCACCCGCGCACCATCTCGCCTTCGACGTACAACCGGAAATGCGACGGCTCGTCGAGCGTGGGATGGAATGGGCCGAACGGGACAACCGTGCAACCTTCCGGCGGTTCGTCGAACTTGAACTCGCGTTCGTCATCAAAGTCCTTCGGCACGTGATCCCATGAGATGTCCTTGCGCAACGGGTGCACGCCTTCCGGCCAGCCATCCGGCAACACCAGCCGCTTGAGGTAGCGGTGCCCCACCGGCTCGATCCCGACCAAATCCCGCATTTCGCGTTCCGCCCAGTTGGCCGCAGGCACGACCTCCGTGATGCTGTCGATTTGCGGATTGTCCGCCGCCACGTAGGTGAGGACGCTGCAAAGCACATGGTCTTTGTCGAACGCAAAATCGTGGGCGACGACGAACCGGCCGGAAAACGGTCGGTCATCCGCGCCGATACTGATCACATAGCGCGCATCGAGATCGCGGAAGATGTACCGGCAAATCTCCTTCACCGCGGTTGGCTCGACAAACACAAACAGCCGGTTGTCGCCCGGCAGATCCGCCCGCTGGATGGCCGAGCCAAATTTCGCTCGCAACTGTTCCAGTCTGTCGCACGCAATCATCTCAGTGTCCCTGCTTACCGGGCTGGGGGCGCGGCGCGCCGCCGAGCCAGCGGAAGTAACGTTTGATTTCGCCGTAGAAATTGTGCGCGACGTAGCGATGGCAATCCGCCTCACGCGCGTAGCCGCAGAGCCACGGCGCCGCCACCCGGCGCCGCGCCCGGCCAAGTTTCGAAATCCCGCAAGCGAGGAGAAACATCAGGCCCAACACCGCCGCGAGCGCGAGGGGCGCAAACACGGCCCCTAAATTCCGTTCCTCAAGCCCCGTCAGCGGTCCACTGATCATCGGGGCTGCGGTGGCCAGTACCCCACCAAACCCCTGTCGGCTGGCGTCCATCGCGTGCTGCATCAAGCGGAACGCAATGGCCGGGGCCACGCCAAGCAGCACACACAGCAACGCTAGGATGACCTGCGGGAGTTGCATCATCCAACCGACTTCAAGCCGGCCGTTCCTCGTGGCTCGTTCGGTCACGAAAGCGCTCGTGCGCGAGAGAAAACTGACGCCAAAGAACTTGATGAACGAGGCCAGTGTCAGGGCGCTGGTCAGGATGGCGATGACGGCGCAGACGGGCAGATACCGCGCCGCGCTGCTGCCCTGGACGGTAGCCACGTAAATGCTCCACTTGCTCACGAAGCCGTTGAAGAGCGGCACGCCGGAAATCGAGAACGACGCCACCAGTGCCGTGATCGCCGTCAGCGGCATGAACTTCATCAGCCCGCCCATCTTGTTCAGGTCCTGCGTGCCGGTCGCGTGCAGCATCGAGCCGGCATTGAGAAACAGCAACCCCTTGAACAAGCCGTGATTGAGCACATGGAACAGCGCGCCGAACAGACCGATCGTCGCGAGCGCGGCCATGTTTGGCCCGGTGGCCGGCAGCAACGCCATGCACGCGCCGGTTCCGAGCAGGATGTAGCCGATCTGACCGATGCTGTGGAAGGCGAGCAGGCGCTTCGACTGTTCTTGCTTGAGGGCCTGCATCGTGCCGGTAAACAACGTGATCGTGCCGAGCACGGAGACGACCAGACCCCAGCTCGCCAGCGGATAGTCGGCCCGCGCGCTGGCCGGCACGAGCCAGAGGAAGTAGCGCATCAAGCCATACACACCCGTTTTGATCATCACGCCGGACAACATCGCGCTCACCGGCGATGGCGCGGCCGGATGCGCGTCCGGCAACCAAACTTGTCCAAACGGCCACATGCCCATCTTGATGCCAAAACCCACGAGGAACAGGGCGAACGCCAGGGTTGTTGTGCCGGGCTGGGTGCTCAATAGCAACGGCAGATTTGTGCTCACGGTGTCGAAATCGTACTTCAGGCTGGCGCTGCCTTGAGCGGCGGCACCGGTGACCGCGAGCAACTCCGCGCCGATCATCGTCGTTGCGCAGGCGATTTGCATCATGATCAGGAACTTGTTGGCGGCGCGGACGTTCCCCGGCTTCTTGTTTTCGAATCGGATGAGCGCGTAGCCGGGCAGCGTCATCATCTGCCAGAAGATGAAGAAGAACCACATCATGTCCGTCGTGCTCAGCAATCCGTACATCGCGGCGAGGAACAACAGGAAGTACGGGTAATACCGCGCCACGCCGTAGTCCCGGTAATGTTGCATGTAGGCGATGGAATAAAGCGCCGCGGGCACGGCAATGACGGCGGCCAGCAACAGGAATGTCGCCGTCAACCCATCCACATAAATACGCAACGCAAAACCAATCTCGGGCATCGCCCAAAACGCGGCCGGGTGTGGTGACGGGCCGGTCCTGAGCACCTTGACAACCGCCGACAGAATCAGAACGGCGGTACTCGCCGTGACCACAAAGCAAAGCCAGCCTGCCACGGTTTTGTTCCGCGACACCAGCAGCGTCAGCACGGCCCCAGCCATGCAGATGAGGATCGAAGCGAGGACGGCTTGTTCCGGAGTCATCATGTGCTGGCTGTGCTCCAGAGGTTGCCCAGCAATTCGCCGAGAACTTCAAGCGTCGGCGCCACGATCGACGTTCCGCATCGGAGCGATGCCGGCTGGACGCCCAGCAACCACGTCCGCGTCGTTCCGTTCGCTTCCACCCGTTTCGCCAACAGGCCGAGCGAGATCTTGTGAGTTGAGATCTGCGGGAACCGGGCCGCGATTTCGTCGGCGTTCAGGAACACGACCGAGCCCGGCTCGTCGCCAAAATCTACCGCGTCCAGAAAGACAAGATGGTCAAAACCTTCCTCTGCGATACGGCTGATGAAGGCCTCGGGTGTGTTGCCGGCAACCACCACATCCGGTACGCCCGCGTGGATCAGTTCCTCCGCCAAGCGCACGCCGATGCCATCGTCTCCGTAATCTGTATTCCCAAGCCCCATGAAACACACGCGGCCGTGGAGACATTCCTGGAGCTGTTGGCGCAGGTCGCGCATCAGATGTCCTCCCCGAGCTTCTTAATCTGCTGATACGTGAACACCGGGCCGTCCACGCAGACGTAGGCCACCCCAATGCAGCAGTGGCCACATTTCCCGACGCCGCACTTCATGTAGCGTTCGAGCGTCGAAACAATGTTCTGCTCCTGAAATCCCATCGCGAGCAGGTCTTTGATCACGAATCGGAACATGATCGGCGGACCGCAGACAAACGCCATGGTGTTCTCGACCGGCACCTGCACCCCGGGCTTCTGGAACAAACTGCCGACGACACCGACGTGGCCGGCCCAGTCGTTGTCGGCGCGGTCGACGGTCAAATGGCACTCGACGCCGGGCGTCTGTTCCCACTCGTGAAGTTTGGCCACGTACATCAATTCTCTGGGCGTCTTCGCGCCGAGGAAAATCTGAATGCGTTGATACTTGTCGCGATTCTTGAGCGCGTAGACAATGCACGACCGCAACGGAATCAGCCCAATGCCGCCGGCAACAAACACAAGGTTCTTCCCGTAGTACTCTTCCATCGGGAAACCGTTGCCGTATGGGCCGCGGATGGCGAACTTGTCACCCGCTTTGAGCTGATGGAGCGCGGTCGTGCAACTACCGACCTGGCGGACGGTAAAGAACGTTTCGTTCTCGGTGGGGCTGGGCGGCAATGAGGTCGGAAATTCGCCGACGCCAAACAGCGACACTTGGGCAAATTGACCGGGCCGGAAACGTTGGAAGTTCGTTTGCTCCGCCGGATCGTCGAATCGCCAATAAAACGTCTTCACGTCCGCGATCTCCGTGACCACTCGTTCCAGCATGGCCGTCTTCGGCAGATAAACGTTCTCAGTGGGTGACGGGTTCATGCTTCTCAACCTCCGACGTGGCCCGACGGATCATCTCCACGACGCTCGGCATCCCGATGTCGCCGTGGCAGACGGCCGCGCACCGTCCGCAACCGACGCAGGCCATCGAGAGTTCACGCTGGATGAAGTAATGCGCCAGTTTGCGAAAGAACCGGCGATTCCGCCGGTCGTGCACCGCCCGGCGCGGATTGAAACCGCCCGCCATCCGCGTGAACCCGCTCAGCGCGCACGAGTCCCAGATGCGGACGCGTTCGATTTCGTTCGGCCCGACCGGACGGTCGCTCACCGTAAAGCAAGTGCACGCCGGGCAGACGTACGTGCAGCCGCCGCATTCGAGACAGCGTTTGCCGATCTCTTCCCAGGTTTTTTCCAGGACTTTCTCCTGTGAGACATACCGCACCGTGGCGGTGAACCAACTCGTCGTCGTTTTGAAGCGCTTCCGAACCTCGCTCAAGATCGCCCGACGCCTTTCGACATGCGGTGGCGCGGCCTTCTTGAAAATCGGGTTCGCGAACAGGGCCTCGCCGGCGGGCGTGCCGGCCACCGCCATAAGCTCGTCTCCGAAATCCATGAGTTGCAGGTCAAAGTGGTCACGAGCCGCGGGGCCGGTATCGGCGCACACACAGAAACACTCATCGCCGATGTCGCGCTCGGCATCGGTGCAGACGATGTTCACGAGGAACAGATTCTGACGACGCTTCTCGTAGTAGATGTCGCGAAAGTCGCGGCCGAGGTAGAACCGGTCGAGATGATAAATGCCGGCAACATCGCACGACCGAATGCCGAAGATGGCGCGCCTGGGATGCTCGTACGTTGGCTCAATCTGAAAGTCGCCGTTGTTCCGCTGAATCTTCAAGAGGCGCTCGATGTGCGGCAGAATGAAGCGCTTCGGCGGATAATACGGATTGGGCAAATGTAACTGAATCTGGTCGCGGTTTTCGTCAGTCACCGTGTCGAAAAACGTGTCGCGTCCGCGTCCGTAGAATGGCGCGATGACTTCATAGCCCTGCTGGCGCAGCAGGTCCACGATCGTGAGCGCGTCCGCGCGGTTGAGGATGCGCGCTTTCAAGCCGCCTCCTTTTCCACGCGCACCGGCACCCACGGGGCACCATCATTGGCCGATCCGCGGATCTGCCGTTGCACTTGGCGAACGAAAAACGGGACGTAGACCGTGCCTCTTCGCGCTTCGGGAATGACCCGCGCCGCGGCGACTGCTGAACCACTGACCGCACGCAGTAGAATCTTCTCGCCATCACGGATACCAAGCTGTTTCGCGTCGTCGCTGTTGATTTCCACGAAGCCATCCGGATAATCGAGCAACAGCATGCGATACTCGCGCTTGAGGGTCTCGCTGTGCTGGATCAGCACGCTCTGGTGCCAGTAATAGAGCGAGTTACCGAAGACGAGCGTGAATGGATAGTCGGTTTGCACGGCGACAGCCGGAGCGCGCCCGGCCATGGAGACGAACTTAAAGCCGCGGACCGGCATGGCGTCGGCGAAAAGAAAACGCGTGCCGAGCGGACGATCTTTCGTGCACGGCCACTGCCGACCATACTCGCGGGCCAGGTTGTCGTAGTGTGCACCGCTGTAGAACGGCACCACCGTGGCGATCTCGTCCATGACATCGGCCGCCGAGTCGTACTTCCACTGCGCGCCCAATGCCTGGGCCACCAGCACCAGTTGCTGCCAGGCCGGGATCGTCCCGCGCAGCGGCTCGATGACCTGTTCCGCCAATTGGATGCGGCGCTCGGTATTGGTGAACGTGACACGCTCTTCGCCAAAAGCGGTCGTCGGCAACACCACGTGGGCGTATCGGGCTGTATCGGTCCAAAACAGATGCTGGACCACGACGAGGTCACACTGCTGGAGCAGGTTGGCCGCATCCCCATGAAGCGCCGTGCTGACCGGATCGTAGCGGCAAAGCCAGCAGGCTCGTACGTTCGCGTGACCGTCATCAGCGAACAACGAGCTCGCGGTCCGTCCGTCCGTCGCCGGCAGTCTGGCTTTCCAAATTGCTTCGATCTCTGCGCGGGCGGTGTCCTTTGCCACAGGCCGGTAGCCGGGTAAACGGTCGGGCAACATGCCCATGTCGCAGACGCCCTGCAGGTTGTTGTGCTCGGTCAACGCGAAAATGCCGGCGCTTTCCTTGCCGATCTGGCCGGCGAGCAAGGCGAGGTTCACGATGGCCTCGACTGTTTCCGCGTCGCGGGATTCGATGCCCGTCGAGTAGAGAATGGCCGCCGACCTGGCGCGCGCATACGCGAGAGCAGCCGCTTCGATGAGTGCTGCCGACACGCCGCAGGTTTCCGCGACGGCCAACAAATCGTAGTCGCGCACATTCGCCAGGAACGTCTCGTAGCCGCGGCAGCGCGCCATGATAAACGGCAGATTCATCAGGCCGTGGTCCACAATCACCTTTGCCAGCGCCCCGAGCAGCAACCTCTCGGTGCCCGGTTTGATCTGGAGAAAGAGGTCGGCGTTCTCGGCGATGCGATTCCGGCGGGTGTCGATGACCACGAGCTTCGCTCCATTGAGCCGTGCCCGGATGACGGCTCCACCAACGGTCGGCAATTGGCTGGC
>JBEKUF010000164.1:0-7838 GCA_049515295.1 Verrucomicrobiia bacterium
TCTCGGTATGGATCTCGGTGTCGTTGCCGAACTTGATGTTCAACACAGTCTTACCATTCGGCGGTTTGTGCGTGTTAGGGACTGCTTTCTCTTGACGCTTACCACTGTACTCGTGTGCGAGGTGGCCGATCTTGCCGTGATTGAGCAGGAACTCCACAGCATCCACAAAGGACGACTTCCCCGAACCATTCACGCCGTAAATGACCGCCGACTTGCAGTCGAGATCGAGCGTGACCGGATCGGCAGCCCCGCGAAACCAAGACAACTGGATCGCTTTGACCCTCATTGTTTAGTCTCGTCCTTTGAAGAGGCGGCGGGCCTCATGTCGGCGATGAGATCGTTCGCGATGTCCGCGAGTTCAGACGGACGGAGCGGGCGTTCGCTGATCTGGCCGTTAAGCAGCTTATCTAACCGTGTCGAAACGGCCTCAGTCACAGAGGCATGATGTTCTCGCGCTTCGGCGATTCTGGCTTTGATCCAGTGAACCTCATTCGACATTCTGTGAACCCTTCATGTGTCTTGAGTGGGGGCACATTTGCTACATGCCTTGTGCGGTCCAACCGCAACGGCTCAGGATGGCGTCGATTTGCTGGCGGGCTTTTTCTTCGGGTGTCATGGCCTGGCCCGCCCCATTACGCCTGGAAACGCGGCGCAATCTTACTTCCCGGCGGGGACGCTGGCAACGTGATTCGTGGAGCGAGTATCGATTGGTCGGGATCACATCCAACCATTGTAGCATTTGGTTTGTTCTGGACATCACGTTCCCAATATGGGAACATTTCGCTTGCGTTGCTCGCGGGAACAGACGATGGTATGCATGTCATTTCCAGAAAACAATTGCGAGAGTTTGCCGTGCGGCACCCAGATGCCGAATCGAGCTTGCGCGCGTGGTTTCATGAGGCCCAAAGGGCGCATTGGGACACCACGGCGGACATCAAACGACAATACGGTAGCGCGAGCATCTTGAAAGACAATCGAGTGGTGTTCAACATTTGCGGAAACAAGTACCGGCTCGTGGTGAAGATCAATTACCACGCCGAGATCGTGTACGTCCGCTTTGTCGGAACTCACGCGGATTATGCCAACATCGACGCCGAGGTGGTTTGATGAAACCGAAAATCATTAAGAACGAGAGGGAACACAAGGCCGCGCTGGCTCGCATCGACCAGTTAATGGACGCCCGTCCGGGGACGCCCCAAGGAGATGAACTCGAGCTTCTCGCCGCCCTCGTCGAAATCTACGAAGACGAAGCGTTTCCCGTCGACGAGCCGGACCCCGTCGACGCCATTCGGTTCCGCATGGAACAACAGGGGCTCAAGCCGTGCGACCTTGTCCCCTACATGGGGAGCCGAAGCAAGGTCTCCGAAGTACTGTCCGGCCACCGCGGGCTGAGCTTGAAAATGATTCGCAGTTTATCGACCGGCCTCGGGATTCCCACCGATGTCCTCGTCCGCGAGTCAAAGCCAGCCTACAAAACCCGAACCGCAAAGAGGACGCGATCAACCTGACGTCAGCTTGTTGTACTTCGAGTAGGGGTACCCGTAGGGCTTGAGTTCCTAGTGGTAATCGAGGTGGACGTGCTTGGTCGCGCGGCCTAATCTCCCTTGCCGTCCTTGCCGTCCTTCGATTCCTTCGGGTCCTTTTCCTTGGAAGCTTTTTCTTTGGCTTCCTTATGGAGATGCCTCTCAATTTCCTTCAGGGCATCGGCCAGCTTGTCGAGCATTTCGTCGAGGAGCCCGTGGCTGATGTTCAGCGCCGGCTCGATGCGGAGGGTGCGGGCGCTGAGCAACGTGCCGGCGACGAGCACGCCCCGCTTGAACAGGGCGGCCGCCACGCGATAGCCGATGAACCGGTCCGAGAACTCCAGGCCGATCAGCAGCCCTTTGCCGCGGACCACTTTGAGAATGTCGGGGTGCGTTGACTGCAATTGGCCGAGCCGCGTCATCAGGTATGCGCCTTTTTCGGCCGCCTGCCCGGCGAGGTCCTCTTCGAGCATCACGTTGATCGCCGCAATGCCGGCCGCGCACGCCAGCGGATTGCCACCGAACGTCGAACTGTGCAGGAACGGGTTGTCTTCGAGCACCTTCCAGATTTTCGGCGTGCTCATGAACGCGCTGAGCGGCATCACGCCGCCGCCGAGCGCTTTGCCGAGGCAGAGAATATCGGGCACCACGTTCCAGTGTTCGCAGGCAAACAGCTTGCCGGTGCGACCCATGCCGGTCTGGACTTCATCGAGAATCAACAACACGCCGTATTCGTCGCAGAGTTGGCGCACCCGAGGCAGATAATCGTCCGGCGGCACCACGGCGCCCGCCTCGCCCTGGATAGGTTCGAGGATGATCGCTGCGATGTCCTCGCCGAGGTCGGTGAGCTTTTTGAGTTCGCGTTCCATGTCTTTGGCGTCGCCGTAATCGACAAAATGCACGTCCGAGAGCAGCGGTTGGAACGGCTTGCGGTACACGGCGCGGCCCATCACCGAGAGCGACCCCATCGACTTGCCGTGAAACGCGCCCGTGGTGGAAATGAACCCGGTCTTCTTGGTGTACAGACGGGCAAGTTTCAGCGCGCCTTCGACGGCATCGGTGCCGTTGCTGATGAAAAAACAGTCTTGCAGGTCGCCGGGGGTGAGTTCGCCCAACAACTCGGCGAGAAACCCGCGCAACGGATCGAGCAATTCCTGCGACGAGAGCGGCATGCGCTCCAGTTGCGCCTTGACCGCCGCGATGATTTTCGGGTGACGGATTCCCATGTTGTACACGCCGAAACCGCCGAGGCAATCGATGAACTTGCGTCCCATGATGTCCTCGATGATCGATCCCTGGCCCGTCCATTCGATCGCCGCGAAATCCTCGGCTTCGGCGACGGACTTGCGGTAGTGCAGGAAGCCGCGATTGAAGTAGTCGTCGAAATTCTCCAGCGTATGTTTGATGATCCAATTCTTGTCTTCGGGATCGAGCTTCTTGCCGCCGCTGACCGCGTCGAGGTAGTCCGCGGACTTGCGGCGAAGCTCCTCAATCTTGACGAGCTTGGCCGCTTCCCGAGACTCCTGGGCCGAAGGCGGCGTCGCAACTGCCGTCTCATCCTTCGGTTGTGCGGTTTCTGTAACTTTCTCGTCCATCTCAATCTCCGCCGCTGGTCAATTATAGCATACCACAGGCCCGGCACATCAGCCAGTCGGCCACGCAACTGGCTGCAAGGCAGCATAATACATAAGGCAGCTCGCTGGAAGCCGAGCGGCCGCGTCCAGATTGCAGCCATAATGCTCGCTTTAGCGTTGAGCCTCAATAATTCTGTTGTAAGCTTCCCGGGTACGTGGAGCAACCATCTTGCCCAGCCCGATTTATTCATCCGTCAAACGCGGTATCCAAAGGGCCGATGCGTTGAAGCGATGGCTCATCATCCTCGTTCCGCTGTTGTGCGCCGCCCCGGCCCGGGCCCAGAAGAACAAATTGAATCTGTTCATCTGGAGCGAGTACATCGACCCGCAAGTCATCCAAAGTTTCGAGAAAGCGTACGACTGCAAGGTCACCGTCAATCTGTATGAAGACAACGAAAGCCTGCTCGCCCGGCTCGAGGGCGGCGGTACGTCGCTGTACGACGTCGTGGTCCCGTCCGATTACATCGTCCACACGATGATCAGCCGGAAATTGCTCGCGCCATTGCGCCACGACAACATTCCCAACATCAAGAACCTCGATCCGAGGTTCGCCGGGCGCGAGTATGATCCCGACAACATGTACACCGTTCCCTACCAGTGGGGCACGGTCGGCCTCTACGTGCGCAAGCAGCCCGGCGAAACCATCGACGAAACATGGGGACTGATTTTCGATGCCAAAAAACAAATCGGCCCGTTCTTGATAATCGACGACGCCCGCACCGCCATCGGTGTCGCGCTGAAATACAAGGGGCACAGTTTCAACAGCACCGACAAGAAACAACTCCGGGAAGCCCGCGACCTGCTCATCGCCGCCAGGAGACGCTCGCTCGGTTTCGAAGGCGCCGTCGGCGCCAAGAACATGGTGCTTGGCAAAGCCTGCCGGGTCGGCATGGCCTACAACGGCGATGCCGTCCGCGGGATGCGGGACGACCCGGATACCTATTATTTCATCCCGCGCGAAGGCAGCGAGATCTGGGTCGATAACCTGGCTGTGCCCGCACGCGCCCCGCATCGCGACATGGCCGAAAAGTTCATCAATTACATCCTCGACGCAAAAATCGGCGCACAGGTCTCGAACTTCAATCAGTACGCCACGCCCAACCAGGCCGCGCTCGAATTCATCAACGCCGACGACCGCAAGAAACCGGTCATCTATCCCCCGCCCGATGTGATGAAGAAACTGGAGTTCGTCAAAGACCTCGGCCCCCGCACCGCGTGGTACGACGAATTGTGGACCTCGATCAAATCGAAATGAGCGATTTTCTGGCGATTACGTGTCCGCATTGCGGGGAGGATTTCGAGGTTGCCTTCGACCCCGGCGAAGGCGACGCTGAGTTCATCACCGATTGCGAAGTCTGCTGCCGGCCGATGACCGTCGCCGTGCACGTGCGCTCCGGCGAGATTGATAGCGTTCAGGTGCAACCAGCGTGAACCGATGCGTGCCACAATCACGCCCGAAGAGTTCGCAACAGCGGTCAGCGGGTGCCGGCGACGGCAGCCGACCACCCGACAATACGGCCATCGTCCATGCGCACCACATCGCCCTCCGCCGTTGCGGGGATGGGGGAGTTCCGATTGGTTTCCAAATTCACCTCGGTCAATTGCCCGGCTTTGATGACGACCGGAACCCTGACCAACTCATAGCCATCGGCCCAAGCCACAACGTCGTAGGTGCCCGCCGGCAATGTCACCAGTGCGGGAGCCAAATCATGAAACCGGGCTGCGTTCTGGACACTTCTGACGCGATTCCCCTTTGTGTCGTAGACCCCATAGTCGGTGCGTGCGAAGTAGTACTGACGATCGTAGGGATAGCATTTCACCGCTGAATAAACCCTTAGAAACCCCATCGGCGTCGACGCGGCCCGGGCGGAAGGATCGGGCCCGACCGCCCCGAGCAGGACCGGTTTCGTGGCCAAGGCGCAAGACATCGCCAATGTCGATACTCCCAGCCAACACAGCATGAGAACGCGTTTCATCTCAACCTCCGCCCGACTGTTCCCTTTCACCAATAGCCGATTCCGCCGTTCTCTGCAACCGACACGACTGTTTTCTTGCAGTTCCGCCACAAGAGTCGAGTTCACATCCTCGCCATAATTTCGTGCTTTGATTACTGCATCCTTTTTGTAAGATTTGTCGTGTTCGAATGAGGCAAGACCGGGTCGGCAAGTTTTCGCGTCCCAACCAACGAAAATCCAGATACCCGCGATGAAATCAAAGCAAGATCGAGCTGCATTCCTTGCCATCGGTCTGGCCGTGGCATTGTGTGTGGCCGGGCCGATCCGCGGCCAGGACGCGAGCAATGTCACGAGCGCGACGGATGCGAACCGCATCCAAAAGCTGGAGGACGCCGTGCGTCAACTCAGCAGCCAGAACCAGCAACTCCAACAGGAGATCAACGACCTGAAATCCTCGAAGTTGACGCATATCCTGTCATCCGCCGAGACAAATGAACCGGCGCTGTTGGTCATTCCGGGCGGCAAGGAAGGCCAATTGGTCCTGGGCGGCTATTTCCAGGGTAATGCCGAGTTCGGCGACGTGGATGCGTATCGCGGCTCCTGGGCCGGCGTCAAGGGACACGACGAGCGCGTCTTCGACAGGTTCAGGCTCCGCCGTGCCCGCCTCGGCGTGTGGGGCGATTTTTGGGAGAATTTCGACTACAAGCTCATGGGTGATTTCGGTCAAAGCGACGGCATCAGCCCGCGCACCGCCTTTTCCGGGACCGACATTTACCTCAACTGGCACGGTCTCCCCGAGGCCAATATTAAATTCGGCCAATTCGACACTCCGTTCGGGATGGAACAGTTCTCCATCCCCGACATGCTGACATTGACACCCGAGCGTTCCGAAGTGACCGAAGGATTGCGGCCCGAACGGCAGATCGGCGTGATGGTGTGGGGACAGCCTCTCGCCGATGTGTGGCCCGAGGAAAGGGATCTCCTCGCCTACTACTTTGGCGTTTTCAACGGCAACTTGAGGAACATCACCGTCAACGACAATAACAACTTCATGTACATGGGACGGGTGGAAGCGCAGCCGTTCCAGGGCCGGCTGTTCGGTCAGCCCACGTCGTGGAAGCTCGGTGTGGACGGGTATTATTCGGTGGACGCCAGCAACACGCTGATCAGCCAAACCGGCAATATCTGGACGCAACCCGATGGTTCGTTGGCACCGTTGAGCGTGCAGACCAGGAGCGATCAACGGTTGGCCGGCGGCGTGGACCAAATGTTTAACTGTGGACCGCTCACGGTCCAGGCGGAATACCTCGAGACTCGTTTCCATGATGCCGTGGCCACCGTCCGCGATTTCACGGCGCGCGGCTATTGGGTCGTGACCGGCTACCAGGTCATCCCCAAGAAGCTGGAACTCGTGGCCAAGTATGAGTACTTCGACCCGGACCAGTTGCCCAGCGACGACCTGTGGACCACCACGGGCGGCGTCAATTACTACCCGAGGGGGAACGGACCCGGGGAGATCACCCTGATGCTGGACTACCTGCATACCTGGTCGCACTTCCGCGAGTTGAACCCCGATTTTGGTCGCGATCAATTCGACGAGATCATGACCCGGGCTGAGTTCTCCTTCTAGAGTCCGTTCGGGGAAGCGGCGCAGCCCTCATCCAGGAACAGCGCGTTCGGTTCAATGCTCATTCGCTGTCGGCGAAATCGAATGCGAAATCTGCTGCCAACCGATGACCGTGACCGTCCGCACGCGCTCCGGTGAGGTCTATTTGGTGCAAGTCCAAGCCGCATAGCTTTTACAGTTGGCACGCGAGTACTACGGTCGCGTCGATGAGCGGAGGACAATCGATTCCAAACGGCATGGTCTTGTTGATTAGCCGACCTATCAATAGAACTTCTTCGGTTTATTGCCAAGCATGGGGATCACTTTCCAATGAGCCCCCAAAATTGCCGCCAAAAAAAAGAATAAAGGAAAGGCGAAAGAAAGCAGGCTATCCAGCAGAATGCTTTGCGTCCTGGAAACATAAAAATAATAGCCGTGATCGTTAACTGGATAAATCTGGCCGGTCGCTGGCACCGGAGTCGATGGACTGTGAGAGAGAAGGTAGAAAAACGTTACAAGCCAGAGAGCAAATGAACCCAGACAGAGAGCAAACGTAGCATACACCGCGCACTTTTTTAATCGGTACGTGCGCGAACTGCTTGGCTGTTCTGGCTCGCTCACAAGGAGGGGTTAACAAAGCCTGATTATCCTCGCAAGGTCAACGGCATTGATCTCTTTCTTTCAAGTATAGTGGGCCATCCTCTGAAATGGCACCATCAATTCGTGCGCCGGGGTTGACTGGTGCCGCCTGAGTGCTGCGGCCATGTCGGTGGGCGCGAAACAATCCATTCACGGACGCGGGGCGGCGGAGAATCCGCGCGACCCCCGGCAAACCTCAGATGGTGTGCGTTCAGTCGGCCAGGACCGCTCATTTCCACCAGTCATATCTGATCCCTTGAGTCTGCCGCCCATCTCTGTCATGACACCTTTCACTGAAAGGTATCATCCGTATGCCGATCGACCGATTTGCGAAGGACCTGGTAGCGGGAACTTACGATTTGATCATCCTCGAGGTGCTGCGGGGCGGGCCAGCGTACGGCTACGAGATCCGGCGACGCGTCTTCGAGCGGTCGACCCGCACCATCCTCTGGCGGGAAGGCACTCTGTATCATGTGCTCCA
>JBEKUF010000165.1:0-12586 GCA_049515295.1 Verrucomicrobiia bacterium
GTATCGCCCGTAACCATCTTGATTTTTACGCCCATTGCCAGCGCGGTGGCGATGGTGGCCTTGGCATCTTCCCGTGGCGGATCGAACAGGGGCAACACGCCAAGAAACCGCCATTGCCCGTCGCCCTCGGCCCGCGCCACGCCCAACGAACGAAAGCCGCGTGCCGCGAATTCGTTGACCGCCTTCTCGACGGCGGGCTTCACCTGCCCGGCATTGGCTGACAATGCCATAATCACTTGCGGCGCACCCTTCGTCACCTTGAACGCCTTACCATCCTTACCCTTGACGGTGGCTTCGGTGCGTTTATGCACCGGGTCGAACGGCTGAAAATGAACCACCTGATAAGCCTTCAAGCCCTCTTTGTCTTTCAGTCCGCCCAGAACGGCCAGATCAATGGTGTCGTTATTGTCCGCGCGCGACGCCAGCGCACCATTGAGGATGACTTGGTCAACAGGAACATTGTTCACGCTGAACGGATCGCCCAGTGTCAGCTTGTTCTGGGTCAGGGTGCCGGTCTTGTCCGCGCACAGCACGTCCACGCCGGCCAGTTCTTCGATGGCCACCAACCGGCTCACAATGGCCTGTTTCCTGGCGAGCAGGCGTGCGCCGACCGCCATCGTCACCGACAACACCGTCGGCATCGCCACGGGAATCGCGGCGACGGTCAGCACCAAAGCGAACTGCAAGGTAGTGAGAATCGGGTCGCCGCGGCAGATCGCGAAGGTAATGATCACCGCCACCAGCGCCACGGCGAGTATGATCAGGTAATTGCCGATCTTCAAAACCGCCTTCTGAAAATGGCTGACGGTGTGCGCCTCCTGCACCAGTTGCGCCGTCTTGCCGAAGTAGGTGTTCTCACCCGTGGCATAGACCAGGGCGCCAATTTCGCCCTGACGGATGATCGAACCGGAAAACACTGCGTCGCCGGATTTGCGCTCGGCGGGCAACGACTCTCCTGTCAGCGCGGATTGATCCACCTCCACCGGGTCGCCGTCCAGCAGGCGCGCATCCGCCGGCACGATGTCGCCCAGACGCATGCGAATGACATCGCCCGGCACCAACTCGCGCGCCGCCGGGTTGATCCACTTCCCGTCACGTTTCACCCGGGCCTTGATCGCCAGCTTGGCTTTCAGGGCGGCGATGGCGTTGCTCGCCTCGCGTTCCTCCCAGAATCCAACCACAGCGTTGGCTACCAGCAGAAGGAGGATGATGAAAAAATCCGGCCAGTGCCCGACCACGCCCGACAGAATCACCGCAATCTCGATCATCCACGGGATGGGGCCCCAAAAATAGGAGAGGAATTTCAGAAAGAGATTGGTCTTCTTTTCTGCAAGCTCGTTTGGCCCATATTGGGTCAGCCGTTTTTGCGCCTCGGCCTGACTAAGCCCGTCCGGCGATGATCCCAATTGTTTCTCCACCTCCGGCAAGGGCAGGGTTTTCAAATCGGCCTTCGGATCGGGCTTCACATTGGGTTTCGATCCCGGCTTGGATTCGGGAGCCTTGGGCTGGTCGGCATTGGGTTTCATAATGTGTAGCCTTTTACGATTCGAATTTTCGAAATCGCGCGCGTTATGCCTTTGCCTCTGGTGCGTCGGCGACTCCTCCCGGCGGTAAAACATCCGGCATTTCAAGGCGAGCCACGCCGATCCGGTTGTCGGCCATCCCGTAATAAACGTCGAAGCGGTCCGGTGAGCCAAGATCGTCGCGCCGGTCAATGCCGGTGGGGAACACGACGTTGGCGATGGTCCCGTGGCGTTCCTGCGGCAGCTCCGGCGTCAACACTGGCTCCACTGAACGATAGCGGATCACGCGCGGATGCTCCTTCGACAGCACCATCACACCGGCCGAGTAGCATAGCTGGCGGCCGTCGTTGCCCGGCTCCGTCATTTTACTCACGCCGTGATAAATGATCAGCCAGCCGTGCCGGGTGAGGATGGGCGGAGTGCCGCCGCCGATTTTGAGCCGCTCCCAGGGTGATACCGGAGTCGCGAGCCGATGATGCGAGTTAAACAGGCCGGGACGATGCGGTGTCAGGCCCTTGGGCGGCATCGGACAATAGGAAATCCAGATGCTTTCATGCTCGCGATCCACAATCCGGGACTCGGCCTGGCTGGCGGTTTCCTCGGGGCGGGTGCCGGGAAAAAGCGGACGGTGGAGCAGGGCCAGCTGCATCTTCCCGGCGTGATTGGGAATGGCGACGGGGAAGATGCTAGCGTCCTTGTTGTCCACGTGGACGAAATCAATGCCTTGAAAGGGTTCAAAGGTCGCCAACCCGATCCGCTCCCAATGGAACAAATCCTCCGACATCGCGAGCGCAATTCGTGGTCCGTTCGGCGAAAGCGCCGTGTAAGTCATGACGTAATGCTGGAGCGGCTCGACAAAGGTAACGCGCGCATCCTCGCAGCCGCCGCCACCGCCGGGCAGTAGTTCGTAGTCGGCCTCTGGCTCAAGCGCGATGCCAAGCCGCTCGACTCCGGACGGGTCGCCGGCTTCGTTGAATTTTACGCGGGCGATGCCGATACGTGAATAGTTGCCCTTGGCGACAAGCCGGGGAAACAGGTAAAGCTTGCCATCGGGGCCGCGAGCGGCAGCTGGATTCAGTACACCTTCGATTTCGTTGGGATTGCCCGGTTCCGGCTCCATCATCTGCCCCAGACGCTGCAATTGAAAGCCACTCACCGACTTTCCCCCTCACGAGGTTTTGTGGTTTGAACGCCACCCAGACAAGCGACGATCGCTTCAATCACCCGTTTCGTCTCATGGGGATCTCTCACCTTGATGGACACAACGCCTGCTTCTTCGGCCGGATAGTCGTTCCCACCGGGGAACAAGGCATCCCCGACAAAAATCATCTCCTGAATTGCAATGCCAAGGGTGTCCCGGAGTTTTCGAATCCCGTAGGCTTTGTCGATGCCAGGCTTGGTGACGTCAACGGATGTCGTGCCCCCCAGGCGCACGGAAAACTCGGGGATAAGTTTATCAAGGAGTGCCTTTATCTTCTTGCGCTTGGTGAAATCAGGGTCCCATTTCTTCTTTTCTTCGATGGGAGCCTGCTGCCCCAATGCGGAGAACGTAATCTGGCTTCCCCGGTCTTCAATTACCTTTCCCCAGACCTTTTCGACCTTGAAGCCCGCCGTTCCAAGCGCTTGCTTTAGTGAACTGATGATTTTATTTTTTTCATCCGCGGTGAAATCTTCTGAATAGATCTTTTTCCAATCCCCTGCGTACTGGTAGAACTTTGTTCCACAGGTAGGAAGGAGAGACAGATTCTTCAGGTGTTCGTCATGGGGAAGATTGGCGAGCACTTGTTTCTCAAACTGTGGCCAATCGCCTCCGGAAATCACAGCCACTTTCATAATCCCTAGAAGGGCACTGAGCAGTGTGTCCATCTCGGCATCGAGAGATGCTTTGCTTTCGGCAAGCGTGCCATCCAGATCAAAGACAACGAGCTTTTTCATTGAGTTATGTTCCGTCCGGCAGCGAAATTTCCAACAAGCTGATGGAGCCACGCGGTCGGCACAAACACGCTCCAACCACGGCGGGCAAGAGCAGCACATCCCCCTTGCCGATGGCGTAGTTGGCGCCATCGTGCTCCACCTGACCGTTACCGGCGAGACACACCAGCACCCGCGGGGTTCTTTCGGCGCCGACTCCAAATGGCGATTCCGCGCAGAACCGCCACAACTCGAAATGTTCACAATCAAAGAGCCGCTCTCGCAACACCGGCTTTACCTCATCCACCATTGGCACCACCGGACCTATCGCACCTTGCGCAAAATCAATGCAGGCCATCGCTTGATCGACTTGCAGAGGTCGAGCCTTGCCTGTCTTGGCATCAACGTGGTCCCAGTCGTAAAGACGAAACGTCACGTCGCTGTTTTCCTGCACTTCGAAAACCACAAGGTCGCCCAGCGAGTGAACAGTCCCGGCTGGCAGGAAGACGCCGTCGCCAGGTTTTGGTCTGAAGCTGGCCAGATGGTCCACCAGAGTCCCGCTCGTGATCGCCCGCCGCAGATCGTCTGCCGTGGTGGCAGGCTTCAGGCCCGCGTAGATATGGCTTTCGGGCCCCGTCTCCAGCACGACCCAAGCTTCGGTCTTGCCGGTCTCGCCCGCGGGCAGATAGTTCGTTTGCCGATCCGACGGATGCACCTGAACCGAGAGCGTGTTACGCGCATCGAGGAACTTCAGCAGCAGAGGGAACCGGCGGAAGCGCCCGGCCAGTTTTCCCAACAACTGCTCCGGCGACTGCTTAAGCAATTGCCCGATGGTCCGTCCTTTGAGCGGTCCATCGGCGACGATGCTGGGATGGTCATCGCGGTCGCTCAGTAGCCAAGCTTCGCCGATGGGGCCATCGCCGGGCAGCGGAGCGGAGAGCAGGTTGGCCAAACGCCGGCCACCCCAAGGCCGATACTGGTAGATTGGTTCGAATCGCAGTGGATACAGAGGTATTTGATTCATAGTATCCACGTTGTCATGCGCATGTTTCTTCCATCGCGGTATTGTATTCGCCACGACGCGCAGCCCGGTTGCATTTGGCCCGGTGAAGCAGGGCCTGTTGGGCCGCTTTCACATTCGCGTCGTGGCCCAACCAG
Source organism: Verrucomicrobiia bacterium (assembly GCA_049515295.1). Classification (GTDB taxonomy): domain Bacteria; phylum Verrucomicrobiota; class Verrucomicrobiia; order Palsa-1439; family Palsa-1439; genus Palsa-1439. The sequence goes on from JBEKUF010000165.1 coordinate 4,593, forward strand.
ATTTCCAAAGCCGGTTGCTGGATGGCGCGGGCAAACGAAAACGCCAACGCCCAAGGCAGTCGCGACTTGAATCTAACATTCATGGCATTCAAACGGGCCGAGGCTAGGACACCGGATTGGCCACCCGACAAGAACGCAATCCCCGGAACGGCAGCGGGGACGGTTCGCAAGAGACACCTCACCGTGGCGTCGGCCACCTCGTCCACCGCTGCTTGCATGCGGCAGCTCAATCCCGGAAGCACCATGTTGGGCTTCAGGATCATACCCTCCAGCGTCACCCGTTGTGTGTAAAGCTGGTTGAAAACCGTTCGCAGGACTTCCTCCGTTACCGTGTAGCACAACTCCAGGGTATGGTCGCCGTCCATGAGCACTTCCGGCTCGACGATGGGGACCAGTCCGGCTTCCTGGCACAACGCGGCATAGCGAGCCAACGCCTGCGCGTTGGCCTCGATGCAACCCCGGCTGGGAATGCCATCGCCCACGGCAATCACCGCGCGCCACTTGGCAAAACGGGCGCCCATTCGACTTTGATGCCGGGAATGATTCCCGCATCGGTGATGGCTTTAACAAAGGGGGTGCCATCTTTCTTACGTTGGCGGATCGTCTCGTCGTAGAGAATCGCGCCACTGATGCACTCACCCAGGTGGGGCGTGGTCACAATCCACTCTCGATAGGCGCGCCGGGTCTCCTCAGTCTGGGGAATTCCCAGCGCGGCAAATCGTCTGTTGCAGGTTGGATTACTCTCATCCATCGCCAGCAGGCCCTTGTCGCCGGCGATCAGCGTCCTCGCGGTATCTATTAGCTCTTGCGCATTCATTTATGATGATCCTTTGGTTGTGAAAGTCTGCGGGGTCCCTGCTATTTTCCGACGGCGCCTGAAAGCGGCTGCTGCGCTCGGCTGCGAGGCAGCCATGCGAAGTCCTCGCTCATCACATAGATGAACACGGCCGCAAGCATCAAACACACGGCGACCCAGAAACGCCAATCATGATGCGCGCGTTTCCAGTAAGGACGGTGGCTTTCATGAACACTATTATGATCCGACCCATGCCGGTGATGACTGCTATCATTCATTGGTTCCCTGCCTTCTTGGCTCCATCCATTTCCAGTTACGAATTTCCGGCAAGTCCTGGCCGTGCTTGTCGATATACTGTTTGTGCTCGATGAGCTTGTCCTGCATCGTCTGCTTCAGGTAGGCGCCCCTGGCACCCAACTGCGGCAGGCGATCCACCACGTCCTGCACCAGGTGGAACCTGTCCAGCTTGTTCTGCACCCTGATGTCAAAGGCCGTCGTGATCGTGCCCTCTTCCACGTAGCCGCGGACATGGAGGTTGCGGTTGGTCCGGCGGTAGGTCAGCCGGTGGACCAGCCAGGGGTATCCGTGGAAGCCAAAGATGATGTGCTTGTCTTTCGTGAAGAGCGCATCGTAATCCGTTTCGCTCAGCCCGTGCGGGTGCTCGGTTTGCGGCTGCAGCTTCATCAGATCAACGACATTGATCACCCGGATTTTCAGATCGGGCAGATGTTTTCGAAGGATGGAAACGGCAGCCAGGATCTCCAGCGTGGGCGTGTCGCCGCAACAGGCCATTACCACGTCCGGCTCGGCGCCTTGGTCGTTGCTGGCCCATTGCCAGATGCCGATTCCTTCCGTGCAATGCACAACCGCGGCGTCCATGGTCAGCCATTGCGGAAGGGCGTGTTTGCCGGCCACCACCACGTTCACGTAATGCCGGCTGCGCAGGCAGTGATCGAAAACCGACAGCAGGCAGTTGGCGTCAGGTGGAAGGTAAACGCGCACAATATCGGCCTTCTTGTTAATGACGTGGTCGAGGAACCCGGGGTCCTGGTGCGTGAACCCGTTGTGATCCTGTTGCCAGACGTGGGAGGCGAGCAGATAGTTCAGCGACGCAATCTTCCGGCGCCAGGGCAGTTCCAAAGTTACCTTCAGCCATTTGGCGTGTTGGCTGAACATCGAATCAACGATGCGAATGAAGGCCTCATAGCTGTTGAACAGCCCGTGCCGCCCGGTCAGCAGATATCCTTCCAACCACCCCTCGCACTGGTGTTCGCTGAGCATCGAATCCAGCACGCGTCCGGCGGGAGCGAGGAATTCATCATTCTTGACTGCTCGGGCGTCCCACTGGCGGTTGGTGACTTCAAAAACCGCGCCCAGGAGATTCGAGAGTGTCTCATCGGGACCGAAGATCCGGAAATTGCGTTGATCCTGATTCAACTTGGCCACGTCGCGCAGGAACTTACCCAGCACGAGCGTATCCTGGCCATCAACGGCGCCGGGCGAAGGCACATTCACCGCGTGGACGTGGAAGTCGGGCATTCGCAGGTCACGCAGCAGAATTCCGCCGTTGGCGTGCGGATTGGCGCCCATCCGTCGGTCGCCCTTAGGCGCCAGCTCGGCTAGTTCCGGCATGAGTCGGCCATTTTTATCAAACAGTTCCTCAGCCTTGTAACTCTTCATCCAGCTTTCAAGCTGCTTGACATGATCGGGATGCGCGGAATCCACCAGGAGCGGCACTTGGTGTGCTCGGAACGTGCCCTCAACTTGCAGACCATCGACGACTTTCGGTCCCGTCCAGCCCTTGGGTGACCTCAGGACGATCATTGGCCAGCGCGGCCGAGTGGTATCGTTTTTGTTCCGCGCATTCTTTTGGATTTGACGGATGTCCTCGATGGCCTTTTCCAAAATACTGGCCATCAGTTGATGCATCTTTTCCGGCTCATCGCCTTCCACAAAGTAAGGCGTCCAGCCGCAGCCTCGTAGAAACTGCTCCAGTTCTTCATGCTCGATACGGGCCAGGACGGTCGGGTTGCTGATCTTGTAGCCATTGAGGTGCAGAATCGGCAGCACGGCTCCGTCAGTAATCGGGTCGAGAAGCTTGTTGGACTGCCATGCGGTCGCCAATGGACCCGTTTCCGCTTCACCGTCGCCGACAACGCAGGCGACAATCAGGTCGGGGTTGTCGAACGCGGCCCCGAAAGCATGGCTGAGCGAGTACCCCAGCTCGCCACCTTCGTGAATCGATCCTGGCGTCGTCGGCGCAACGTGGCTTGAAATCCCGCCGGGGAATGAGAATTGTTTGAACAGCCTCTTCAGCCCGGCCTCATCCTGCGTGATGTTGGGATAAATCTCACTGTAGGTGCCTTCGAGGTACGTATTGCCCACCAGCGCCGGGCCGCCGTGACCGGGACCGGCGATGTAGAACATGTCCAGGTCATACTTCTTGATGACCCGGTTCAAATGCACATAGATGAAGTTCTGGCCCGGCGTCGTGCCCCAGTGTCCGACCACCAACGGCTTCACGTGAGACAGTTTCAGAGGCTGCCTCAGCAGCGGATTGTCGTAGAGATAAATCTGGCCGACCGACAAATAGTTGGCGGCGCGCCAGTAGGCATCCATCTTATGGAGCAGGTCTGGCGACAACGGTTTGCCCGTTTTGTTCATCTTCTCCGTTTCCACGGCGATGTTCTCCTTAACCTGATTCTTCATAAAAATGCTCCTTTCAGACGCGTTTTTTATTTTCATGATCATGTTCCTTTTCAATCGTAAGACCCAAGACCCGGCACACCGAGCGCGCAATCATCAGTTCCTCGTCCGTGCGAATGACGCGAACCGTGGCCCGGCTGGCGTCCGTGGAAATCACTCCTGCAGTTGCCGCATTACGCGACTCATTCAGTTCAATGCCGAGGAAGTTCAGCTCCTCACAGATGCGTGCGCGGACGACTGGCGCATTTTCGCCGATGCCTCCGGCGAAGACGAGCGTGTCCAATCCACCGAGGGCGGCGGCGAAGGAGCCGATCCACTTCTTTGTCTGGTAACAGAACAGCGCCACGGCTTCCGCCGCCCGCACGTCATGGGATTCCTGCGCGAGCAACTCCCGCATGTCGGAACTGATCTCCGAAACTCCGAGCAGACCCGACTCGTGGTTGACCATTTCGTAAAACTGCTTGGCGGTTATCTCGTCGGTTCGCGCCAGATACGGCGCCAAGCCGGGATCCAGGTCGCCCGAGCGGGTGCTCATCACCAATCCCGCCGTCGGCGTGAAGCCCATGCTGGTGTCGATGCTTTTGCCATCGCGCACGGCGGCCAGACTTGCGCCGTTGCCGAGATGCGCGAGGATCACGCGGCCCTTCGTTGCCGCCGGGTCGCCGAGGCGCCCAAGCTCTTCCATCAGAAAGGCGTAGGACAGTCCGTGGAAACCGTAGCGCTGAACTCCTTTTGCGTCGTAGCGTCGCGGAATCGGCAGCAGCTTGGCGACACGTGGCATGGTGCGGTGAAACGCCGTGTCGAAACAGGCCACCTGCGGTAGTTTCGGATGACGCTGGCGGAACACCTCGATCAGTTCAATCTCGCGCGGCAGATGATCCGGGTCGTACGGCCGAAGGCGATGCAGTTCATCCAGCAATTCCTGGGTGACCAGTTCGGGCGCGGTGTGTTGCATGCCGTGGACCACCCGGTGTCCCACTGCCCGGACCGATTCGAAACCATTCTGCTCTGCCAGCCAATCAATCAGGAAATTCGCTGCCGATTTGTGATCGGCGGCGGCGATGCTACGGCTGTCCTGCTGATTCCTGGTCGGGTCATGGAACGTCAGATTCGTCCCGCTCAGGCCGATGCGGTCAACCTTTCCGTAAAGTTTTCGCTCCAGCGGTTCATCAAACTGGTAGAGCGCGAACTTGATGCTCGACGAGCCACCATTGATCGTCAGGACGGATGGCTTTTCGCTCATCCTGCAGCCTCCAATCTGAACGAGGCCAGTTTCGCGCATGTGGATCTGTAATCCGTGTGAAGAATGCTTCGAATCTCCAGCCCTTCCGCGATCTGGATGAACATCGGGGTGTTTTCTATATAGACGACCTTCCGAGCCGGCGTCTGAGCGATGTCCAGCGCAAGCCGAAAGATGTCCGCGTCGGGCTTGCGGACGTGGACAAAGCAGGAGGAAACAAAGGAATCCACAAACCCATCCAGCTTGAACCTCCGGATACGGTGAGAATTCAATTCCCGTGCTTCGTTACTGACCACGACGATTTTCAATCCGTACTTTATCTTGAGCCTGCGGACCAGATCGATCATCTGGGGATAAGGTTTCGATTGCGCGAACATGAAGTGCCGAAACTGAGCCCGGGTGAATGGTCGCTTTTCGTAGAAGACCACCCGACCCAAATACTCCTTCAGCGTGAGCTTTCCCTCTTCGTAGGTGTCGAAGGTCAGGTGATGCCGATCCTCCATCTCGGCCAACTCCAGCTTGAAGTGCGTCGCCGCCCGTTTGCGGGCATGATGATCCCACCCGTCAGTGAGCAAGACGCCGCCAATATCCAGAAACAACGTGGTGATCGGGAGCGCACTCTTCATCTGGCCTCCGACAAAAGAATGGCGCTGGATCGGGGGCTCAGGTGGTAGGTTCGCGGATCTTCCCAAAGCGGCTCCTCGCCCGCAGCAAACAGATCCTGTGGGGCTTCGCGAGAGGTGTCAACGGCCAGATGCCACCGGGCCCGCGGCAGTACGGGGGGCAGACCGAAATCGACCGCTTCGGTGCCGGCATTGAACATCAGGCAAAGTGCGTGCTGCTCATCTTCATGGATCAGACAGCCAAACTGTTTTTCTTTCGGGTCAGCCCAGTTGGGTAATCCCCCTTGCAAGCCAAGCCAGTGGATCTCGGCGTCCGTGTAGAATTGCTCTTTGCTCAAAATCGGATGGGCACGGCGAAAGGCGATCAGGCCACAGGTGAAACGGAGAATTTCCCTGTGCTGTTCCAGACGACTCCAGTTATACCAGCTCGTTTCGTTGTCTTGGCAGTAGGCGTTGTTGTTACCGCCTTGCGTGCGGCGAAATTCGTCGCCGCCGAGCAACATCGGCACGCCGCGCGAGATCAGCAGGGTCAGAAGGAAATTCTTGATTTGGCGCTTCCTGATAGACTCGATCCGGGCATCCGCCGTCTCGCCCTCTGCACCGTAGTTCTCGCTGAAGTTGGCGTCGGTTCCGTCATGGTTGTTTTCTCCGTTGGCTTCATTGTGCTTGTCGCGATAGCTCACCAGGTCGTTCAGAGTGAATCCGTCGTGGCAGGTCACGAAGTTGATGCTGCCCTCCGGGCCTTTGCCCGACTTGGTGTAGATTTCGGCACTGCCACAGATACGGTTCGCAAACAAGCCAAGCATCCCATCATCGCCGCGCCAGAAACGACGGACGTCATCTCGGTACCGGCCGTTCCATTCCGCCCAACGCCGCTCTGAAAAACTACCCACCTCGTACGCACCGGCGGTGTCCCACGCCTCGGCGATGAGTTTTACGTCTCTCAAGATCGGGTCCTCGGCGATCCGTTCGAGAAGAGGGGCATTGGCTAGCAAGTTGCCGTGGCGGTCTCGGCCGAGAACCGACGCCAAGTCAAATCGGAAACCATCCACATGCATTTCGACCATCCAATTACGGAGCGCGGCCAAGATGTGGTTCCGCACCACGGGATGGTTGGCGTTGACGGTGTTGCCGGTCCCCGTGTAGTCCTTGTAGTAGCGTTTGTCGTCCGCCAGCGTGTAGAAGATCGCGTTATCCATCCCGCGGAAACAGAGCGTCGGACCCAGCTCGTCTCCCTCCGCTGTGTGATTGAACACCACATCCAGAATCACTTCGATGCCGGCCTTGTGAAAGGCCCGGACCATTTCCTTGAACTCCAGCTTCTGCTGGCCCAACCCTCCCGAACTGCTATAGGAAGCTCTCGGCGCAAAGAAGGCCACGGGATCGTATCCCCAGTAATTTCGAAGTGGCTGACCTGTTTGCGGATTCCTGCGCGTCACAGAAGTTTCATTGAACTCCTGCACCGGCATCAGTTCCACAGCGGTCAACCCCAAGGTTTTGAGATAGGGAATCTTTTCCACCAGGCCTCGGTAGGTTCCCAGATGGTCCACGCCCGACTTGGGGTGAATGGTAAAGCCGCGAACATGGGTTTCGTAAATGACCGTCTTCGACCACGGATGCCGGGGTGGCTGGTCTCCATCCCACTCGAAGGGCTCGTTGACAAATACGCATTTCGGCATCGAGCTGGAATTGTCCAGCTTCGAGAGAGCCAAGTCTTGCTCCGGCGCCGACGGGTCGTATCCACGTGCCGATGCAAAATCCCACAGCGGCAGCCGCGAAATCACGCTGGCGAAGGGATCGAGGAGAAGCTTGTTGAAATTGAAACGATGTCCTTCGCTGGGTTCGTAAGGGCCATCCACGCGGTAAGCATAGAGTTGACCGGGACCGATCCCTCTTACCCAGACGTGCCATACGTCGCCGGTGCGGTTGCACGCTGAATCCAGATCGATTGCCTGGGCGGGCGCTGCGTCTTCGGGATGGTCGAACAACTCTAGTCGAACGCGGCTGGCGTAACGGCTGTAAATCGCGAAATTAACCCCTTCTCCCTTTTCCTGGGTACCCAAAGGCATAGGAGAACCGGCCCGAACGTCAGCGCGCTCGGAGATCTCCGAGGTGCAATCATGCACCTCGCGTTGGCGTGTTTTGATCATCGCTGCCATAGAATTCGCGCGTCTTCCAGTGGGATCGCTACGCCGTCGCGGTGCGACATCACTCGTGCCGTATAGTCGACTGGCTGGCGGGCCGCAGACACAGTCGCGCTGTAAACGTAGCCGCCTGACGTGCCGACCAATTGGCGAACGCACTTCATCTCCTGCCGCACCGAACTGCCGCCGTTAACCCTGTTGGCATAGAGCTCGACTCGCACGGCCTTCGGGTCGATGTCGTCGAGATAGACCTGAACCTCATACGTACGCTGCCTGCCATTCGTCTCCTGCTTCACCTCGCCGAAGTGTAGCGTGGTCCATTTCTGTTCCAGACTGTGCTGGCAATCCACCAGTTGCTTTCCAACGGCACCTTTGTTCGCAACACGCGAAAGGTAGGCAGTAGCTGCCGGGAGATAGTGTTGCTCTGTGTATTCACGCACCGCGCGGTCGGCGGAAAAGTGCGGTGTCAGATGTGCCATGCTTTC
>JBEKUF010000166.1:0-7686 GCA_049515295.1 Verrucomicrobiia bacterium
GCGGTCACGCCCGTGAGCTTCGCGCCGTTCGTGTTTGGATTCCGGTCAGCGTTGAGCAGGAACTTGTCGCCCTCGCCGTCGTGCGCCACGCAATCCACCAACTCGGCTCGGAGGACCTCGCGGGCCAGTTTATTGAACAAGAACAACTCTTCCGTCGTCGCGCGCGCGGTGCCGATGGCGGCGATCGTTCTACCGGCACCCTTCAATTCCTGGAGTCTCTCAACGATCTGGCGTGTCGCTTCCGGCCAACCGAGCGTCATGCGCTCGCCCATGACGGTTGATCTCACACTGGGCGCGGTGATCCGCCGGGGATCGTTGATGAACTGGTAGTGCAATCGGCCATGGTCGCACATCCAGCATTGGTTGACCGCGTCGTTGTCACGGGGTGTTTGGCGATAAACCACTCCCTCGCGCGACCAGAGCACGGTGTTGCATGCCGTCGCGCAATTGGGACATACACTCTTCGTCTCTTTGAGGAACCACACGCGCTGCTTGAAACGGAAATCATTCGCAGTGAGCGCGCCGACGGGGCAAATATCCGTGATGTTGAGATCGTAATTGGTGTTCGGCTCCATGCCGGGGTAACACGTCAGCGTGGAATAGCTCCCGCGATTCACAAATCCGAGGCAATCCTGTCCGGCCACATCCCTCATAAAGCGAACGCACCGTGAGCACAGGATGCACCGTTCGTCATCGAGCATGATCTTCGGGCCGATTTCCGTCTTCTTCGGTTTGCGGACCTTTTCTTCCACGAACCGGCTTTGACCTTTGCCATAATCGACGCTGAATTCCTGCAGCCGGCATTCACCCGCCTGGTCGCAGATCGGACAATCGAGCGGGTGATTGATCAACAAGAATTCCATCACGCCCTCACGAGCCTTGATGACCTTCGGCGAACGCGTATGGATCACCATGCCTTCGCCGACGGATGTATTGCAACCGATGGAAAGTTTCGGCCCGAACATGATCACCGGCTTCCCGTCCGGACCCATCTCCGGCTTCCTGTCCGCACCCATTTTGGGCATGCCAACGTCGACGAGGCACATCCGGCAGTTCCCCACGACCGCCAGCTTCGGATGATAGCAATAATGCGGCACCTCGATGCCGGCCAGCTTCGCCGCCTCGATCAGGTTCATCCCCTTCGGGGCCGCGACCTCTTTGCCATCGATGGTTAGTTTGAGGATGTCAGGCATGATCTAGTGTCGCTTGCTCCCATTCCCGTTCTGGCAGGCCCTTTCAAACTCACTGCGGTATTTGGTCACGAAGGCTTTCACGGGCCAGGCGGCGGCTTCGCCGAGCGGGCAGATTGTCTTGCCGTCGATGTTGTCGGCGACGTCCCATAGCAAATCGACGTCTTCGGGGCGACCGTGGCCGTGTTTGATGCGGTGGAGCACTTTCTCCATCCACAGCGTGCCTTCGCGGCAGGGCGTGCATTGACCGCAGGATTCATGGGCATAAAACTGCGCGACATTGAGCGTGCTCTGCACGATGTCGACCGTATCATCGAGCACGATCACCCCGCCGGAGCCGGCCATCGTGCCGGCCTTGTGCAACGACTCGAAATCCAGCGCCACGTCAATCTGGTCGGCTTTCAGCACGGGCATCGAACTGCCGCCGGGCACGACGCCTTTCAGTTGACGGCCCTCCTGGAGCCCCCCGCACAGGTCATAAATGAGCTGGCGCATGGTCAGCTTGCCCATCTCGAACTCGTAGTAGCCGGGGCGTTTCACCGGACCGCTGACACAGACCAGACGCGTGCCGGTCGAGCCGGGCACCCCCATCGCCTTGAACCACGCCGCGCCGTTGTTGACGATATGCGGGATATTCGACAGCGTCTCGACGTTGTTCACGACAGTCGGACAACCGAACAGGCCGACCACCGCCGGGAACGGCGGTTTGATCCGCGGATAGGCCCGTTTGCCCTCGAGAGATTCGAGGAGCCCCGTTTCCTCGCCGCAGATGTACGCGCCCGCGCCGCGATGAACGTAAACCTCGCAGTCAAACCCCCTGCGGAGAATGTTCTTGCCGACAAACCTTTTCGCGCGCGCTTCTTCGATGGCCTTGATGAGGATCTTTGCGCCGTAGGGCATCTCGCCACGGATGTAAATGTAGGCGGCATGCGCGCCGACGGCGTAGCAGGAGACGAGGATGCCCTCGAGAAGCTGGTGCGGGTCGTAATGGATGAGCTGGCGATCCTTGAACGTGCCGGGCTCCGATTCGTCGGCGTTACAAACCAGATAAATTGGCTTACCGGTACCCTTGGCGAGAAAGCCCCACTTCATGCCGCAAGGGAAACCCGCGCCGCCGCGTCCGCGGACCGCGCTGCTCTTGACCTCGGCGACAATTTCTTCGGGCTTCATGCCGAGCGCCTTCGGCAATGCCCTGTAGCCGCCCTCGCGCATGTAGTCGTCGATCGTGCCCCTGTACCCAGGTTTGCTCATGTTGGCCAGCAGGACGCGCTTCTCCAGCGGATGAGCGGGCAACACGGGCGGCAACGGCTGGGGTTCAACTTTGCCCGTGGTCTTGATGCGGTTGATGATCGCCTCGGCCCTGTCGGGCGTGAGGTTCTCGAACAGTTCATCGTTGACCATCATCACGGGGCCGGTGCCGCACGCGGCCAGACATTCGACCGTGGAAATCGTGAACAGCCCATCTTTTGTGTTCTCGTCCGGCTTGACGCGGAGTTTCTTCTGCAATCGTTCGAGGATGCCGCTGCATCCGCCGAGTTCGCAGGAGAGCGTGCGACAGACCTTGATGTGGAACTTGCCGCGTGGTCTCGCGGTGAACATTGGGTAAAACGTGATCAACTCCCAGACGTTTATCGGCTGCAAGCCGAGCTTGGTGGCCGTCCACTCGACCTGTTCCTTGCCGAGCTGGCCAAACTGTTCCTGCAGGAGATGCAACAGCCACAGCACCGCCGCCCGTTTGTGTTGCGGCGGATAATGCGTGATGATTTCGTCGATGTGTTTCTCGAGTTCTGCGGGAATGTTCAAGTTAGCCACAGATTCACACTGATGAACACGGATTACGGCGCTCGGTCACATGACCAAGCGCCTGAATTCGCATTTCCTCCTGCCGAAATTGATCAACAAGCCGACCTTGATGCCCGTGGCCTTCAGGTAATTCAACAACTGGGCCTCATGCACCTTGTTGTATGTCTCCTCGGTTTTCAGTTCCACGATCACTTTGTCTTCCACAATCAAATCCGCGACGTAATCACCCACGATCACGTCCTTGTACTTTACCTTGATGGACTTCTGCGTCTCTGCTTTCAGCCGCCGCTTGCATAATTCTGCGAGCAGCGCATTCTCGTACACTTTCTCCAAGAAGCCGTAGCCCAGTACCCCATGTACTTCGAATGCTGCCCCGATAACCTGTTCCGTAATCTCGCCATGTTGAAAGTCGTTCATCCGTGGCAATCTGTGTGCATCTGTGGCTACCGGTCGCATTCTCCCATTACAAAATCGACGCTGGCAAGGATGGTGACCATGTCGCTCATCATATGGCCTTTGGCCATGAGGGGCAGCGCCTGCAGGTTCACGAACGACGGCGCGCGAATCTTCAAGCGGTGCGGCGTGCCGCCGCCTTTGCTGACGATGTAAAAGCCGAGTTCGCCCTTCGGGTTCTCCGCCGAAAAATAGACCTCGCCCGGAGGCGCGTTGATGCCTTCCGTGACGTTGATGAAATGATGGATTAATTCCTCCATCTTCGTCAGCACGGCTTCCTTGTCGGGCATCAAAATTTTGGCGTCGGGCGAATTCACCGGGCCGTCGGGTAGATTGTCGATGGACTGCTGGAGAATCCGCACGCTCTGACGCATCTCCTCCATCCGCACGAGATAGCGGTCGTAACTGTCCCCCGCCGAGCCGATGGGCACCTCGAATTGGAAATCTTCGTAGCTGCTGTACGGATGCGACTTGCGGATGTCCCAATCCACGCCCGATGCGCGCAGGCACGGACCCGTGACACCCAGATCAATCGCGTCTTCCTTCGTGAGCACGCCGATGCCGCGCGTGCGGTCGCAGAAGATGCGATTGCGAGTCAGCAGCTTGTCGACCTCATCAATGGTCGCCGGGAATTCCTTCAAAAACTTGCGCAACATCGGCACGAATTCGGGTGGCATGTCGTGGGCCAGGCCGCCGATGCGCGTGTAGCTCGTGGTAAACCGCGCGCCGCTGATGCATTCGGCCATGTCGTAAATCTTTTCCCGTTCGCGAAAGGTGTAAAGAAACACGGTCATCGCGCCGACATCCATGCCGAAGCTGCCCAGGCCGAGCAGGTGCGAACTGATCCGCGCGAGCTCGGCGCAAATGACGCGGATGTATTTGCAGCGCGGCGGCACGCCCATGCCCAACAGCTTCTCGACCGCATAGGCGTAGGTGACGTTGTTCGCCAGCGGCGCCAGATAGTCGAGGCGGTCGGTGTACGGAATAAACTGCGTGTAGGTCATGTTCTCGGCGATTTTTTCGTCGCCGCGATGCAGGTAACCGATGTCTGGCCAGGCGTTGACTACCTCTTCACCGTCGAGTTCCAGCACAACACGCAACACCCCGTGCGTGCTCGGATGCTGCGGGCCCATGTTGATGATCATCTTCTCGCCGCCCAGCTCTTCATCCATTGCCTGCTGCGCGCGAGCGGCGGAATCAATCAGCTCCATTTCGTGCTGCGTGGTCATACTTCAGACGGATTCCTCTTTTGTCGGATGCGCCAATTTATCCTGTTGCTCGGCGATCGTGTCGTACTGGCGTGGTTCACGGCGGATCGAACTGCGCGCGCCGCTGGTGGCGACGAACGGCCCGCCCAACATCGGCGCGGGCCGCACCGTGTCGGCGTTCACCGCCGTTTCCGGCAGGTCGGCCGGAATGCCCGCCAGCGGGAAATCCTTGCGCAACGGGTGGTAGGGATAGCCTTCCCACATCAGGATGCGCTTGAGGTTTGGGTGCCCGCGGAACCGGATGCCGAACATGTCGAACGCTTCGCGCTCGTGCCAGTCCGCTCCCCGCCACACGCCGGTGACGCTGTCCACAACCATGTCGTCTTCCGACACGCGCACTTTCAACCGCAAGTGGCAGCGTTCGGTCAGCGAGTACAGCAGGTAGTCGACCTCGTACCTCGGGTCCTCGCCGTAATTGTCCACGCCCGAAAGGTCCGTCAGCATATCGAAGCTACCGTCCTTCTTGAGGAATTCACAGGCGGCGACGATTTTTTCGCGCGACACGACCAGAGTGGTCTCGCCACGAAATTCGACGGGGTCAGAAACTGCTTCCCCGAGTCGCACCTTCAATCTGTCGATGGCGGATCGCAGGTTCATCGCGTCGTCAACCCTTCAACTTCGGCGCGTATTCACCGCGGACAATGATCGGGCCGCTGATGGGAGCAGAAACGACGGGTTCGTTGCCCTTTTTCATGTTCATCAGCGCCTTCTCGTGGGCGATCTTGCGCTGGATCGCCATCAGACCTTCCAACAACGCCTCGGGCCGCGGCGGACAGCCGGAGATGTATACGTCCACAGGGAGAAAATGGTCCACGCCCTGCACGACGGCGTAGCTGCGGTACATGCCGCCGGTGCTGGCGCAGGCGCCCATCGCAATGCACCATTTCGGGTTGGGCATCTGATCCCACACGCGCTTGACCACGCCGGCCATTTTGTAAACGCAGGTGCCGGCCACGATCATGAGGTCGGACTGCCGCGGCGAGAACCGCATCACTTCCGAGCCGAATCGCGCGATGTCGAACCGGCTGGCGCCTGCGGCCATCAACTCGATGGCGCAACACGCCAACCCCATCGGCATCGGCCAGCAGGAGTTTTTGCGGACCCAGTCGATGGCGGCGTCCACGCTCGTGACAATGATCTCCCGGCCTTCCACTTTCGGGTCAAACCCTGTATCCAATCGTTGAATCATCGTGCCACCAACTCCGGTTTTTTCTGCGTCTTGGTCGCAACGGGTTCAGCCTCGGGTCTGTGCTCCTTGCGCGGGGCCCAGTCAAGCGCGCCTTTCTTCCAGGCGTACACATGCCCAACTTCGAGAATTCCCAGGAACAGCGCCCCGCCCAGCAGCATCTTGATTCCGATGCCGCCTTCGGCAACGGGCCGGATCATGTCGCGGAACACCGCGCCCCACCCCAACATGAAAACGACTTCGATGTCGAACACAATGAACAACATCGCGATGATGTAGAATTTGACGCTAAACCGCGTGTGCGCCTCGGTCATCGGCGGCAGGCCGCATTCGTAAGGGCTGTCTTTGATCGGGTCGTGGACGCGCGGTTTGCCGATGATCAACGGCGCCAGCATGGCCGCGGTGGCAAACCCAATTGCGACCAGTAGTAGAAGCCCGACGGGCACGTATTGTTGTAATTGCTCAGCCATGAAAAATACACTCGGTTCGACCGCCACGCCCGCGGGCAAACCTTGTGACACATTTCACAAGCAACCTACCAAAACCTTTGCTGCTTGCAAGTGTTCTTTCGCCTTCATCCACGCGCGCGGCTCGGTTATCGTGGACGCGTGGACGGCAATCCTGATTTGCATCGCGACATCCGCCGCGAAATTGACGCGGGCGGCGGACGGATTACGTTCGAGCGGTTCATGGAACTGGCGCTGTATCACCCGCAACACGGCTACTACACGGCGGGGCGAGCACGGATCGGCAAGAGAGGCGATTATTTCACGAGCGTCAGCGTCGGGCCGCTGTTCGGCAGGCTCCTAGCAAAGCAGTTCCTGAAATTTCGCAAGGACTTGGGCAATCCGTCCGAATTTGAAGTCATCGAATTCGGCGGGCACCGCGGTCAATTGCGGGCAGACGTGCTCGCGGCGGCACCGGACCTGCGGTATCGCATTGTGGAGACGGGCGATCCCCTGCCCGATTCGATTGTTGGCTGCGTGTTCTCCAATGAGTTCCTCGATGCGCTGCCGGTTCATCTGGTGCAGGTGAAAGATGGAGCATGGCAGGAGGTTTTCGTAAAAGTGGAACGGGCTTCCAGCCCGTTCGATCCGTCTATTATGAACGGGCAAGATGCCCGTTCCACTTTGTTTAGCGAATTGCTCGGCCCGCTTTCGACGCCGCGCCTCGCAGAGTACCTACACGACTTGCCCGCTCAACACATGGAAGGCTACCGCGCCGAGGTCAACCTGCGCGCACTGGATTGGCTGTCGGACGTGGCGAAGCGCCTGAAACGCGGTTGGATCGTCACGATCGACTACGGGTACGAGCGGCCCGAGTATTTCGCGCCGCATCATCGCGATGGCACATTGCTCTGCTATCACCAACACACCAAGAGTGCGAATCCGTACGCGAACGTTGGCGAACAAGACATCACGACGCATGTCGAATTCACCTCGTTCATCGAACACGGAAAGGCGCTCGGGCTTGAACCCGTGTTGTTCACCGACCAGTCGCATTACCTGTTGCAAATCGGCGAATCCGAAATCGCGGAGATTGTCGAGCGCACGGCGGGTCAGCTCAGCAAAGAACGCGCGGCGATCCAGCAGCTTCTCCATCCCGAAATGATGGGCCGGACGTTCAAGGTGCTCGTGCAGAGGAAGTGCGCATGATAAAGTGTAATGAGGCTCTGATATGAGCGAACAGGTTCCACCCGCTCAAGATGTAACAAGAATAAGTAGGCTCGCTGTTGCGAGTCTGGTGCTTGGCATCCTTGCGTTTCCATTACCTTGGTTCGTTGTCA
>JBEKUF010000167.1:0-7636 GCA_049515295.1 Verrucomicrobiia bacterium
CGGCAGCCATGATGAGGTCACCCTCGTTTTCCCGGTCTTCGTCGTCGGTCACGATGATGATTCGCCCCTGACGAATGTCCTCGAGACATTCCTCAATCGAATTGAAATGGACCGACGATGTCTGGGGTCTGTCACTCATGGCAACTTCTTCAATGATACCAGTGACGGCCGCGGAAGGCAAACACCGCACGCTTAATCGCGCGCTGCTTCGAAACGGACGCCCTTGACGTGCAGGAGCACGATCCAGAAGCGGTAGAGGTCGAGATGATCGCCCAGACTGGCGTAATTCTTCTCGATGAGATCGCGGGTGATCGCGTCCATCTCCGAATACTGCATGGCCGTCTTGATGGCGATGTCCTGCAGGTCAATCCTTGCCTTGAGCGCCCGTTTGCCGTTCAGCGCCGCCAGCAGGAACTTCACCGTGCGCTGATTGAGCCCCATTTTTTCCACGTTCTCGTACAAATCCTCGGGGAAACGCACGTGCTCGAAGAAACGCTCGGGCACGGACACAGGAAATTTCACCTTTCCCACAAACGTCTTCTCCGTAACGACCGCCTCGACAGGAATTCGCTCGCTCATGCGGTCACGGTATAGTGCGTTCGATGGGGAGACTCAACCAAAAAACTTTCGGGCCGGGTTCCATCCGGATCGGACATACCGATGCGAAGCCAATTCTGCACAGGGCCGCGCCTCATTCCAAAATTGACACTCCTTGACCCCACCGTTAACGTACCCCGGTCATGCCCGGCACCGAACGGCTCAAGCGTACGCCGCTGTACGCCGCGCACCTCGAATGGGGTGCGAAGATGGTGCCATTCGGCGGCTGGGAAATGCCCGTGCAGTACTCGGGAATTTTGGAAGAGCACGCGACCGTACGGGAGCGGGTCGGGCTGTTCGATATCTCGCACATGGGCGAGTTTCTCGTCGCGGGGCCGAACGCGGAGCGCGCGTTGAACGACCTGTTTACGAACGACGTGAGCAGGATTGCCGTTGGCCAGGCCCAATATACATTGATGTGCAATCATCAGGGCGGCATCATCGACGACCTGATTGTTTATCGGTTGGAGCCGAGCGTCTACCTCGTGATCGTGAACGCTGGGAACATTGAAAGTGATTTTGTGTGGATGAACGCTAATGCCACTGTGCCCGCAGTGATCGAGAACCTGAGCGATCGCTTTGCCGGCCTCGCACTTCAGGGTCCAGCGTCGAGCCAGTTCTTTGAATTCTCAGCGGCACTCCCGCATTTTCACATTCAACGTCAGGAAGTCTTCGGCAAAGACTGCTGGGTAGGACGGACGGGCTACACGGGTGAGGATGGCTTCGAGCTCTTTTGCGAAGCGACCGATGCACCTCATCTTTGGAGGATGTTGCTCGGTTGGGGTGCACAATTCGGCATCAAACCGTGCGGGTTGGGTGCGCGAGACACGTTGCGGCTGGAGATGTGTTATCCCCTCCACGGAAACGACATCTCAGAGCAGACCACACCGATCGAGGCCGGCCTCGGCAAGTTCGTTTCGTTTGACAAGAAGTTGTTTGTCGGACGAGATGTGTTGGTCGAACAGAAGGAGCATGGCGTTCGCTGTAAATTGATCGCCTTCAGAATGACGGAGAAATCGCCACCACCACGGCCACATTATGCCATTCTGGCGGGCGGTCGCAAAGTCGGTGAGGTTACCAGTGGCACACAATCGCCCACACTGGGCGCGGGCATCGGCTTGGGTTACGTGGACGCAGCCGAGGCAACGACCGGTGCAGCGATCGAGATCGAAATTCGCAACCGGAGATTTCCCGCCGTGATCGAAAGGAAACCAATCCTGAAAAGGGGCCAATGAACGTTCCGAAAAATTTGAAGTACACCAAGTCCCATGAATGGGTGCGTATGGAGGGCAACACCGCGGTCGTAGGGATTACCGACCACGCCCAGAGTGAACTGACCGATGTCGTCTACGTTGAGGTGCCCCCTGTGGGCGCGCGTGTCGAAGCCGCCAAGGAATGTGCCGTGGTCGAAAGCGTCAAAGTCGCCAGTGATATTTATGCGCCCCTATCCGGTGACGTTGGCGCCGTGAACGAAGAACTGTCCAGCGCACCGGAGTTGCTCAATCAGGATCCCTACGGCAAGGGGTGGATGTTTACCATCACCATGAGCGACCCGGGTGAACTCGATGAGTTGCTCAGCGCGGACGATTACGCTCACCATATCGGCGCCTGACCATGCACGACGCCGATCGGTTTGCCGACCGACACATCGGCAGCACTCCGGAAGAAATTCAGGAGATGCTGCGTGTCGTCGGGTTTCCCACGCTCGACGCCATGATTGATGCGGCGATACCGCCGCAGATCCGATTGACAAGACCGCTGTCACTCCCTCCTGCGGGCAGCGAACACCAGGCGCTTGCCGAATTAAAGGAGATAATGTCGAAGAACGAGGTGCGGCGCTCGTTCATCGGCATGGGCTATTACGATTGCATCACCCCGCCCGTCATCCAGCGCAACATTCTGGAGAACCCCGGCTGGTACACGCCATACACACCGTATCAACCCGAGATTTCGCAGGGACGCCTCGAAGCGTTGTTGAATTTTCAGACCATGGTCGCTGACCTCACCGGCATGGAAATCGCCAATGCATCTCTTCTGGATGAAGCCACGGCTGCCGCCGAAGCAATGATCATGTGCCACGGACTGCAAGAGCGTGAGGGACGAAACATCTTCTTTGTCTCCGAGACGTGTCACCCGCAAACCATCGCGGTGGTACAGACGCGCGCGCTACCGCTGGGAATTGACGTCGTCGTCGGTGACCACGCCAGATTTGCTCTGTCTGAGGATGTGTTCGGCGTGTTGCTCCAGTATCCCGCAACCGACGGGGTGATTCTGGATTTTGGGCCGTTCATCCGCGAGGTCCACAAACATAAGGCATTGGCGGTGGTGGCAACCGACCTGCTGGCGCTCACCCTCTTGAAGCCGCCCGGCGAGTTCGGCGCCGACGTGGCCGTTGGCAGCGCCCAGCGCTTCGGTGTGCCAATGGGATATGGCGGGCCGCACGCCGCGTTCTTTGCCACCCGGGACGCCTTCAAGCGGCGCATGCCCGGCCGTTTGGTCGGTGTCTCCAAAGATGCCCAGGGTCGACCGGCGTTGCGGCTGGCGCTTCAGACACGGGAGCAACATATCCGGCGAGACAAGGCCACCAGCAACATTTGCACTGCGCAAGTCCTGCTGGCAGTCATGGCGTCGATGTATGCCGTGTACCATGGGCCGGAAGGATTGCGGCGAATTGCCAAACGAATCCACGCGCTGGCCACAACTCTGTCAGCCGCGTTTGGCGAACCGCAGAATGGACCCTTCTTTGACACGCTACGGTTACGCAAGACGGCAAGGCCGAAGCAAGTGAACGTTCGTGAGTATTCCGATGGGTCATGGGGGGTGTCAATCGACGAGACAACAACCGCGGAGGATTTGGCCCGTATTATGGGACGGCACGTCGAAAGTGCTCCTGAGCCAGAACTCGGGGCATTCGCTCGTGCAACGCCGTTTCTTGCCCATCCCGTCTTCAATCGGCATCACACCGAACACGAGATGTTGCGGTACATTAAGAAGCTCGAAGCCAAAGACCTGTCGCTCACCACATCCATGATTCCTCTCGGATCGTGCACGATGAAATTGAACGCGACGGCCGAAATGCTGCCCCTGGCCTGGCCGGAGGTGAGCCAACCGCATCCCTTCGCGCCGGTGGAACAGACCCAGGGCTATCAGGTTCTGTTCCAGCAACTGCAGACCTGGTTTGCGGAGATCACCGGCCTCAGCGCCATTTCCCTGCAACCGAACGCCGGATCACAGGGCGAGTATGCGGGCCTGCTGGTCATTCGAAAGTATCACAAGCAGCGCGGACAAGGGCGACGCAACGTTTGTCTGATTCCGGTCTCCGCACACGGGACCAACCCGGCGAGCGCCGTGCGAGCGGGTTTCCGGGTCGTTCCCATCACGTGCAAAGACGATGGCGACGTCGATATAGCCGATCTTCGCACGAAGGCCCGCGAGCACCGCGACAATCTTGGCGCGCTCATGGTGACGTACCCATCCACCCACGGTGTTTTCGAAGAAACCATTCGCGAGATTTGCCAGATCGTTCATGAGAACGGCGGGCTGGTTTACATGGACGGCGCAAACATGAACGCGCAGGTCGGATTGTGCCGCCCTGGAGACATCGGGGCGGACGTCTGCCACCTCAATCTACATAAGACCTTCTGCATACCACACGGTGGTGGCGGTCCCGGCATGGGACCGATTGCGGTCGCTGCTCACTTGGCACCGTTTGTGCCGAGACATCCTCTGGCCCAGGTTGGTGTCTCGGAGGGAATCGGCCCCGTCTCGGCGGCGCCGTGGGGCAGCGCCAGTATTTTGACCATCCCATGGATGTATATCAAGTTGATGGGAGCGGACGGACTGGTGGAAGCGAGCAAGATAGCCATTCTCAATGCAAACTACGTGGCTCGGCGGCTCGAGCCCTACTTTCCGACGCTCTACAGAGGCCACGGCAGGCTTGTCGCACACGAGTGCATTGTTGATTGTCGACAGTTCAAAGCCGTCACGGGCATCGAGATTGAAGATATCGCCAAGCGTCTGATGGACTACGGTTTTCATGCGCCGACGATGTCGTGGCCCGTACCCGGCGCGTTGATGATTGAACCGACCGAAAGCGAGTCGAAGGCTGAACTCGACCGTTTCTGCGACGCGATGATTGCCATTCACTCGGAAATCGAGGCCATCGAATCCGGTGGGATGGACAAGGCCAACAATCCGTTGAAAAACGCGCCACACACGGCACAGATGATTGCTGCGGACAAATGGGATCGTCCCTACAGTCGCCAGCGAGCTGCCTTCCCTGCGCCGTGGACACGCGAGGACAAGTTCTGGCCTGCCGTGGGGCGCGTGGACAATGTCTACGGTGACCGCAACGTCGTGTGCACGTGTCTTCCCGTCGAGGCCTACGCCAAGACGGGCATGGAGGCCTAGCAAGTCAAAGCCTCCGAGCCTCCATTTGTAACCAATTGCAGTGCAAAGTATTTTGCTTGCACTACCTTTAATTCGGTGTATACTATCGCCAGAGCGAGGGAAATCCGTGGCGAAGGCACGTAAAGAAGTCGAACTCGCGGTTCGTGTGGGAAACAAGCCTTTGGCGATTCAAGAGGTGTTGTCGATCCTGACGGCGCGCGGTCTGAACGTACTGGCTTACTGCACCTACACCGAACGCGATGACCTGGTAATTCTTCTGGTCACCGACGACGCGTTGATGGCGAAGGATGCGCTCCAAACTGCCGGACTTTCCTGCAAAGCGAATTCGGTCGTGGTGGTCGGAGCGCCACACGAGTTGGGCTCAACGGCTATCATGGGTGCGCGTCTCGGACTGTCCGGAGTGGACATTCTCTATTCGTATACTTCGTGGCTGGGAGGAAACCAATCCATAGCCGTGTTCAAGACGACCGATGACGAGCGCGCCATTCAAACCTTGGAAGTCTGTCCGCAGGCGCGGGCCGCCGCCTGAAAAAGCTTCCCTCCCCAACGCCGCCGATCAACTGTGCGGCCCGTAATTCGCGGCAGGCGCGTTCGTCGCCCCCGTAGCCACCTGATTGGTGTTGGTGCTTGCCGGCTGTGTAGTCTTGGAACCGAATGGCCACCACCAGTGTGTATGTTTCTTGGGCTTCGGAATCACCGACGGTGCCGCCCGGAAATCTTCATCAGTCATGACCCGCTCGACGTGGGGATAGACCTGTTCCCCACCCTGAACGGTGACCCCGCCGTCATTCTGCGCCACCAGTTCCGGCACCGACATGATGTCTGAATAGACGAAGCGCTTCACGATTCTCCCGTCGGGACCGATTTCATCATAGTTGATGGACCGCGGCCCGTTGCGATACAACACATGCAGATGACCGATGGCATCCGCTTTGGCGGAAGGCTCTCCCAGGGCGATCACGGTGCCCAGTGGAATCATCCCGTACACCAAACCGTGCGGCTCATCCTGCACTCCCGCGTATAACACCTCGTCGTAGGCGCTTCGTCGCGACAACAGCGAATACGTGCGGTACTGCTGGTTGGTCTCGCCTTCGCCCAGCGGCAGGCCAACGGTTTGGCGCCAAATCTCGCGACCGTTGATGATCGTGAACTTGACTGGCGGCGATAGAGTATGCACTCCGTCCGCCTCGACCACGGCGCGCGCAGTAAAGACACCTCGCTGGCGAAGATCGAAATGCGTCAACAGATTCACGGTGATGCTCTCCGAGTGACCCGGCTTGACAGCGACCGCTTGCGATGCAAGGGCGTCACCCACGGGAGAGAGGCTCGCGCCAGCCTCATCCGTAATGAGGAAGCTGAGCCACGGAGTGTCGCCCTGGTTGGCGAACTCGATGGTGCGTCCCGAGAAATTGCGGATGGTGACGACGGCAGGAATCGATTCAAACAGAAGCAGTGTGTCGCGGTCCATCCGGACCTGCACGGACACTTGGGCGCGGGCGCCCCAGGGCGCAGCCAGCAGGATCGTTAGGAATGTGGAAACGATCAATCGACGCATGACCGAACGGTAACACGCTGGCGTGAAGCGGAACAAGAAAAATGCCCGGCTTGCCGCCGGCTCGCCAGGGCGGACAATGCCGTTCGTAGGGCCACGTTGTGGGCCCGGGCGCGCAGGCGCAGTGGAAGATTCACCGGAGTTTCACTGCCAACAATGTGTCGGCAGCCGTTGAGAAACAAATGATACGCCATTGGCCAGCGAGGTCGTTGCTTCAGGCGGGCCGGGTTGCCTTCTCGGCGAATCAGTCCCAGGCCCGTGGCGCGGGTGCCATCGATCACCTTGTCGCGATTGATGGGAATCACCCTTCCAACCGCCGCGACGATGCGCTCGCCAATAAACGGCGGCTCCTGGCAAAGTTCGTACAAATAATACCCGGGAGAATCCACGTCCTCATGAAGATCGAGAACGAAGAGAAACCGCCGGCCCTTCACCAGCTTCCTCACCAACTGTGCCTCGGGACAAACCGCGGGATTGCGGAACTGGCGGTTGATGTCGCGGCCCTGGGCGTTGCGGCGTTGGTTGCGTTCCCAGCCATACGGATTGATGCACGGCAGCATGAACCAATTCACCCGCCACTTGGCCCACTCGCCGCTCTCCAGCCAGCGCAACGCGCCTTCGACACCGCCGGGTTCTTCGCCGTGGATTCCTGCCGTGACCAGGACCGTCTCCGCGCGTTGATCGATTTCTCGTCGCACGCAGAAGAAGCCGTAGCCCCACACCCGTGCCACCGACTCCACACGCCACTCCCGACGCGGCAACGCCTGAAGTCGTTGCTCGATCTCGCGATAGTCACGAACGCAACCCATGCGGGAAACTTATCGCACAGACTGCCCGCCCTGACAACCGGCACCCGCTCGTGGCGAGGAGCCCTCGCGACGAGCCGACAACCTCAAGCCATCGCCTTCAGGAATTCCTTGTTGGTCTTGAACTTGGAAAGACCGGTCAAAAGCCTCTGGATGGCTTCGAGCGGCGGCGCGCCGCTGAGTGCCCGACGCAGACGCGTGATCGCCTCCAGATCTTTTGGCGCCAGCAGCAACTCCTCGCGCCGCGTGCCGGAGGCGTTGATATCCACCG
>JBEKUF010000168.1:0-7600 GCA_049515295.1 Verrucomicrobiia bacterium
GTTCCGCCAGATCCTCGGCATTGACGCCGTTCTTCTTCTCGATGGTCGCGACGATATAAACCGTCTGCCCCTCCCCGAGCCGATACGACAACTCGAACGGCGTGAACAAGTCCTCCTCGAAATCCAGTCCGCGCTCTTCCTCCACCGGATAGGTGAACTTAAAGTACCAATCCGGCTTGATGTCCACCGCGTCCGCCTTCGTATGGAAATACAACCGCGGTTTGTCCGCATAGGGTTGGATGGACAACACGCCGTTACTTCGCTCCACATCGAAGTCCACGTCGTCATCGCGCTTCGCCAGCGCATTATAGTCGCGAAACGCCAGCAGCGGTCGCACCTTCAACTCGATCGGATGACGCGACCGCTGGTTCCGATAGCCCACCACCACCGTGTTCTCTCCGGATACGAGAAACACGCTCTTCTCGATCTCAAAATCGTTGTTCGCGTACCGAAACACCGGCCACGGCCGCAACCGAAATCCCATCTGGATGTTGAACCCGTGCGGAAACACCGTGCCGGGATAGAGGTTGGTGCTGATCGCCGATTCGTGCCCGTCCATCACCACCCGCTCTTCGAATTTCGACAGCAACACGTGCCGCTCCACCGGCGGACGCAGCGACGCCACCAGCAATCCATGCTGCCGCCGCGTGTTCGCCCCGATGATCGTGGACGAAGCGAACCCGCCCAGGCCGTTGGTCTCCAACCATTCCTTGGCCAGCGCGTGCTTCAGATTCTGGCAGTCACACTGATCGAAAACAGTCTTCATGTCGCGTCTCGCTCGCGGCAATGTCCAGACGGACTGAGTTTAGTCGCCTGCCGCGGCAACGAGAAGAAGATTTCGGTGGCATCTCCACACGCCAGAAAAAACCAGGCCCGCATGACGGGGCAAAAACACACCGTCGCGCACGCCACATTTTATAAGGCGGCCACCGTGGTCATTGTCGCTGGGCTGGAAAATGTTCGGCGAGCAGCTTGCCCGCCGTGCTGATGCCGTGAACCACTCCTTCGGTGAACTTTCCCTGTCGAAAATAGTCCCGCATCGCCCCCACAATCTCTTCCCAAAACCCTTCCCCACACTTCGCGTGCACCGCTTCGTCTCCGATGACCGCAAAATTCTGTGACTCCGGCGCGATGAAGATCAGGACCGCATTCCGGTGCTTCGTCTTGTCCAACCCCATCTTCGCGAACTGATGCACGGCAGCATGACGCGGGTCGTGCACCTTTCGATGGCTCACATACACGCGGATTTCCCCGGTTGTGTGTTTCTCCGCCTCCGTAATGGCCGCCATGATCCGGTCATGATCCAACTCGCGGAATAAATGTTTCGTCTTCATGGCCTCACCAACTTCCCCCGGCGCCGCCGCCGCCAAATCCTCCACCGCCACCCGAAAAACCGCCCCCTCCGGAGAACCCGCCTCCACCGGAGAATCCTCCGCCGGCCCACATTCCGCCAAATCCTCCATAGCTGACGATTCGTCCCGTGCGCGAATACACCGTGCCGCCTGCGCCGTAGCTGAGGATCCGCCCGAGCAGAAAAATAATAACGAAAGCAACGAAGATCCCAATGACCCAGCCCGGCGTGCCCGCCTCGCCTGACAATCCTCGATCCGCCACCGTCTGACCGGTGCCTTTGTACTCACCCTTGGTCGCCGCCAGAATCGACGCCACACCCGCCCGCAACCCGCCATCAAAATCGCCGTTGCGGAAGCGTGGTTTGATCTCGTTTTCAATGATCTGTTTCGCCAGCGCATCGGGCAGTGCCCCCTCCAAACCATATCCGACCTGGATGTACATCTTGTGGTCCTGGACGAACACAAACAACACCGCGCCGTTGCTCTTCCCCTTCTGGCCCACTCCCCACGACTGCGCAACGCGGACCGTGTAATCCTCAATCGACGAATCCGATTCCATCTTGGGATACACCGCCACCAAAATCTGACCGGAAGTGTCGCGCTCGAATTGCTCGAGTTGCCGGTTCAGGTCCGCCACGGTCGTGGGGGACACGACATGCGCGTAATCGATGAAATACTGAGCTGGCTTGGGCGGCATGACCTCGGCCGCTGCCGCGCCGAGGGCGGCGCCCAGCGCCACAACCATGCAGAGCCATCGCATGTGTGCCAATCGCCCCAATTACTTTGCCGGTGTTCCCAGCGAATGAAAGTCCACCTTCGGCGGCGTCTCCGCACCCGCTGTGGCGGTGAAATACGGCTTCTCCTTGAACCCAAAATATCCCGAGTAGAACATCGTCGGGAAACTCTTGATCGCCGTATTGTACGCTTGGACGACATCGTTGTACCGCCCACGCTCCACCGAGATGCGGTTCTCCGTGCCTTCCAGTTGCGCCTGCAGCTCCAGGAAGTTCTGGTTCGATTTCAAATCCGGGTAGCGCTCCACCACCACCAGCAGCCGCGACAGCGCGCTGCTTAATCCCGCTTGCGCCTTGTCAAACTCGGCGAATTTGGCTGGGTCATTCGCGGCCTGGCTCGCGTCGATCTTGCCCACCGAGGCGCGGGCCTGGGTGATTTCGACCAGTGTCGACTTCTCAAAATTCGCCGCGCCCGACACGGTGGCCACCAGGTTCGGGATGAGATCGGCCCGCCGCTGATACACGTTTTGCACCTGCGCCCATTGTTTCTCGACCTGCTGCTGCAGGCTGACCAGACGATTGTACCCGCACCCCTGCACCATGGTCATCATCGCCAGTGTCCCGACAACTATCGAAATCCGCTTTCGCATGTTTTACCTCGCTGGGTTCGTTATCGTGCGTCGGAATACTGTGCCTCCGCATCTTCCCAAAGCAATGCCAAAGTTGCCGCGATCACCGCGGAAAAACCGGCTCTCCCGGCCCGATTCGGACGGGCGATAATGTCAGGTCGAGGCGGTGGCCGGTAGGAAGCAAAAAAGTTGGAGAGTCGATGCAGACCCGATCGTTCAAATCTGTTGAGCTGGCGCGGGAGTCAGCGTGTCGGTCAATCGCCGGCTTCTCCCCCCAAGGCTCTGTCGACTCTCCAATCGGAATAACTACGCTTCGCTGAAAGAAATGCAAGGGAAAAACACCCGAAGCGCGATGAGAATACTTCGGTGGATGTTCAACAGTAACATTGATGTGCTCTTTGACCTGCTCCCCTGAAACTGGACCATTGGCCGAGTAAGTCTTGGCGGGCAATCTAGGGTCCGTCGACATGTGCTTTGGCCGAGCCGAAGAGATTCTAAAAAGAAGAAGAGCACTACAGAAACAAAAGCTCCACGAGCGGCGGAGCCATAACCGAAACCAACAACCGGAGACCGTCAGTGCCCTCGAAAAGCACACCCAACGTCCAGTTTCAACTTGTCTGGAAATCGCTGGCGACATACAGTGATGGACAAATTCAGAACCTTGGCGCAACATCAACAACAGCTTGGGACTAACACACTCCCTGGCTCGAAAACAGTGTTCCGGTCAATTTGTTGCACGGGCTTGTGCAGAAGCGGAAGGTGACGGCATGAGTAGAACCTGCGCTTGGTGCAAAGCAGAACTGCCGACGGCAAATGGCGAACCGGGCCACGACATCACCCGCTGTTTCTGTCCCGCCTGCCGTGAGTATTTCTCGACGCCGCAGACTCCGAAGTCGTTGCAGCAGTATCTCGACGAAATCGGATTTCCCGTACTGGTGATGGATGACGATGTTCGGGTGCTGGGCTTTAACGAGCCAGCGCGCTCCCTGCTCGGGCTCCGACTTGAGGGATGCGTGGGACGCTATGGTGGCGATGTGCTGGAGTGCGCCTATGCGCGGCTTCCGGGCGGCTGCGGCAACACCGAACACTGCAAGGCCTGCGCGATCAGAAGAACGATCACCACCACCCATACTACAGGAGTCGGCCAGGTGAACGTCCCCGCTTATCAGGACATCGTCACGCCGGGAGGTGTCCGCGAGGTCCGCTTTCTGATCTCGACCGAGAAAGTAGGGAACTTCGTTCTCTTGCGCATTGACGAGGTCCAGCCGAGTCTGTAGTCGATTGGCACCAACCCGAGTGCCTGTTTCTGCAATGGCCCGACATTCACTTGGCCCGCAACCAGATCGAGGTGGTTTTCACACCTGACAAAGGCAACCCGCTCAAGAAGCACGCAGAACGAACAAACGAGAGGCGCCCCAACGTCAAGGAAGTCCTGGTGGCATGGCGCGGGCATTGGCTGTCCGTATGCCACGGATGCGCCAGGGCAAATTTCTGGCTTGAATCGCCAATGTTCACAAACGCTCCGATACCAGCGGTTAGGTTGGCGCTCCCGGCCCGATTCGAACGGGCGACCTGCGGTTTAGGAAACCGACGCTCTATCCATCTGAGCTACGGGAGCGCTAAGCACTTACAAATACGCGATTGGCTTGGTGGCAAATAAAGGCACGGAAAAAAGAAGCTGCGAGATCAAAATCATCCGTATCATGGCGGCAATACTAGAGCGCAAGAATGTGTCTGGTCAAGCGAGGGATCAACTCCTCAGTACGGCAGCTTGAACAAGTCGGCAGCCGGTATGGTTCAGCTTTCCGTTTTCAACTTCTGCGCCAGACGGTTGCGGGCTCTCCCCTCAGCCGGACATGTTGCTTCTATTACCACTGGTGAATAATCGCGAGGCTGCGCGGGATGGTCAACTCCGTCGCGACTCCCTGAGAACTTAAGGAATCGCATCGGATTATCCCCTGCTAGCAGGCACATGGTCAATACCAGAGGCAAAGCCCGGCGCGAAGGCCGTTGCTGGGGTGGTTGTATTGAAGCAACGTTTGGCCGTAGCCGGTGAAGTATTGGACCTGGATGGCCGGGTTGAATTTTCGCAACACGGGCGCGTTGGCGAGGTTAAACCGCAGATCGACTTGCACGCCGGCATGGCTGGTTTCGTCGCCGAGGCGCAGTCTCGTGGCCAACTGGATTTTTTCCCCGGAATTTGGATCGTTCCATGTTACGGCCGTGCGCAGGTCGGCATAACCGCGGTAGTCAGCAATGTTCGAGTCGTTGTCACCGACGATAAAATAGAACCAGGCGCGCGGCTGGAGGGTAAACTGGAAATTGTCCGGCAGGTCAACCGTGGCGGTGGGTTGCAGGTAGCCCGTATTGAAGCTGCGCTCCCCGGTACCACCACGGCCATTGGATTCATGTTCGCCACCGAATTGCAGATCGAGTTGGAAGAATTTGTTGCGAAACACGTCGGGGTAATAGAAGAACCCCGACGGTTTGTAGCTGGTATCGTAGAAGGACGGATCCCGGACGAAGGCCGACCAGAACGAGGTCTGCGTATAAGCAAAATACAGGTGCGTCAACGGATCCGCGTCGCCCTTGAGATCGAGGATTTTGTATTTCAGGCTCACTTGAAATTCCACGGCGGGATGTGTGCCGGCGATGAAGAAAATCGGCTCGTAGAAGGACAAGTGCGTCCCGAAATATTCGCCCAATTGATACACGGGTGTCGTGTTGGTCCCCGATGACGCTGACGGTTGGGGCGCTGTCAATGGAACCTCCGTGGACACGGGCTCGACAACGATCGCCACTCGATTGTAGTTTCCGATATCCAACGTGGCCTCACCGCTGCTCGTCAACGGAAGATCCAGCAGATATTCCGCTTTGACGAAGCCGCCGGGCGGAATGGTTGCCGCCATCGGACTGCTGTTGGTATTCAAAACAAGAACGGTCTCGAGGGAGATGGTTGGTGAGACGAGGGTGCAGTTGACACTCCGCTCGAAAACGCGGCCGATCACATTGGACGAGTTGTTCATGCAATACAGCCACAGACTGCCCTGCCTGCCTGCGGTAAGCGGTCTGGACGGTGACATGAAGGCGCAAGTGACCTCCTGCGCGCGGGCGGTGGCCACGGTTGCCAAAAGCAGGACTGAATAAAGCAGTTGTGATCTGGCACCACCCCAAATGAACGTTCTTGCCTGTCTCAAAAAACGTTTCATCGAGCGGGACTGCAGAACTGAAAGGATATTTCGTCGCTTCAACATCGACAACACCTTCGTTTATGCGGCTCCATTGTACGTCAATGACACTGATTTGCGGAGCACAATCCAGAAAACTCGGACTGATAACGGAGCGGGCCAATTCGCTCATATGAACTCTGCTTCTTTCCAGACCGCCCGCGTCTGGCATCATTCTCCCGCCATCAGGACCGGTCCTCCTGACTACTTCTTGGTGAGTTCCGTGCGGTTCCACCATCCGCCGCCAAGAGCCTCGAAGAGCGCCGCCGTATCAGTATAGCGATTGGCCTGAGCTTGACCGAGGTTAATCACCGCCGGCTGATAGGCCTGCTCCGCGTTTAGCAGCGCCAGATAGTTGGCGTAGCCGGACTCAAACTGTTTCTTGGCCAGTTCCAAGGTGATGCCGGCGGCATCTTTGGCAGCAGCGGCGGCCTTCAAGGCGTCGGCGTCCTGTTCAAGCGCGTGCAAGGTGTCGGCGACATTCTGGAACGCGGTGAGGACAGTGCTACGATATTGCTCTGCCGCTGGGGTGTACGCCGCCCGGGCCGCACGTTCCTTGTGCAGCAAGGCCCCACCCTCGAAGATCGGTTGCGTCACGCTTGCCCCTAACGTCCCAAAGCCCGTGCCACCCGCGAAGATTTGGCCTGCGGCCAACGCCATGCTGCCGGCATCCGCGGTCAAAGCAATACTCGGCAGCCGGTTGGCAACAGCGATCCCAATTTGAGCGCTTGCGGCGTGCGGGTTTTCCTCTGCTTGACGCACGTCCGGTCGCTGCTCCACGAGCTGCGAGGGAACGGTGACGGGCAATTCCTCCGGTAGTTGCAGACTCGCGAGCTCAAACTGCTCCGCCGGACCCTGGCCGGGAAACGCGCCGGAGAGCGCCGCCAGAAGGTCGCGCTGCTGCGCCAGTTGCTTCAGCAGCGGCGGCAGCAAGACGGCTGCTTGAGCAAGCTGGGATTCCTGCGCCGCGACATCGAGTCGGCTGGCATACCCCTTCGCGAATTGGGCACGCAGTATTTGAAGCATATTGGTATTGATGGCGATGAGTTGGCGTGTTGCGTCGATCTGCGCACGCAGGGATGCCTCTTGAATGGCGGCAGCCGCTGCATTCGCGCTCAGTGTGATATGCGTCGCCGCCAGCGCGAAACGTTCTTGCTCGGCTTGCGCCTTTAAGGATTCTACGGTTCGCCGATTTAGGCCGAATACATCCGGCACGTACGAGACGCTGACCTGTGGCGTATAAGGGCTGTAATACAGGGCGCCAGACGCGGTTGTGGGTGAAATTACGTTGGATGTTTTGTTACGAGACGCCTAAAAGCTTCCGGCGGCGCTTGGATAGCACACGCCCTTCTGCGCAAGGACATTTTCTCTCGCCGCCAGTAGAGCTGCCTGCACCGCCTTGATGTCCGGATTGGCTTTGAGCGAACGCTCGATCAAATCGCTGAGCGGCTTCGACCGAAACAATGTCCACCACTCGGCCGGAATGTCGAGCCCCTTCACAAAGCGTTGCGCCTCGCCACTGCCGAGAAAGCAACGGATCTGGCTCGCGCTGGCGGGCAGCCGAAGCTGGCCGGGGAGTACGAGGCTCGGCTGGAACTGTATCGCAGCGGACGCGCCTACCGTGAGTCCGTGGTCGAGACGACGACAAACGCTCCCTG
>JBEKUF010000169.1:0-7492 GCA_049515295.1 Verrucomicrobiia bacterium
GGCTTGAGAACCGGTAGCGATAAACTCCAGACTGTCACCAAGCGCGGCCCCGACGGACAACAATCCGAGAACAGATCGCACGTTCATGTACGGCCGGCCTTCCAGAAGAAAATTGTAGTAGGTCATCCCCTCTTTGTGCACATAGATATCGCAGTCAAATTGGGCGGCAAGGCCGGCAACGGCCGAGACCGGCCGCAGGTGGAGTCCATCCTTGTTGTGGACGGTCACCACAATTTTCTTGAACCCATTTCGTTCGAGGGATTCACGTTCGTGGCGCCAGATATGCGCGTATTTTTGGCACCATTCCTCGGCTGCGGAAGATCCGCCGATGTCCCGGCCTTCGGCCATGGAGCGAAGGTATTTGTGTTTCTCGATTTCGTCGCGCTGTTCGAGGTTGTCCCTCCGCAGCTTCTCTCCGCGCCAGTCCTCGGCGATGTGCTGGACAAAATCGTCGATGGCTTCTTCAATGCTCACTTCGGTGCCGCGTTGCTGGGAAAGATAGTACTTGTGCTCCTCGATGGCCTTGAGTTCGGCCGCAGTGAGGTTGTTTGCCTGACCCTTCATCCTGGATGACCCGTGGTTGCATCGTAGTCGATCCACCAGCGGCTGGCGAGATTTCTTTTGGGTCGGGGCGGCGTCCGTCGGTAACTCCTTGGAATCAAAATGGGGTGGCTGACGGGATTCGAACCCGCGACAACCAGATCCACAATCTGGGGCTCTAACCAGGCTGAGCTACAGCCACCACCAATTCGTCGCCGAAAGCGCCAATCTAGCATTGCCGCGCGCCAAGGGTCAAGTTATCGTGCGGCACTTTCCACGGAGGAATCAATCCGGTGGCGATAAAGAAAGCGGTACCATTGTTGTTGTTCTTGGTGCTGGCGCCCGGCGCATTCGCGCAGGTTGGTATCGAATCGCGCCGCACCTTGCTCGTGCAAACCGGCTTCGCCCTCAAGGGCGACGAACAGCCCCGCGCTTTTGGGTATTTTTGGTTCAATCCCCTCCGCAACGGCCACAATGGCGACCACGAAATCGGCCTCGCCCTGCAAAAAAGGTTCTGATCGCGCGCTCTTGGAACCGCGCCGAACCCCGTAAAACGAAGCCAATTTGGACAAACGAAGCCAAGTGACAAACTGACACTTTCATACACCTAAGTCCCTGTCGACCAAGCAGCTCCACAGGCGCAAGCACCTCAGAACATTGGCTTCGTTTCGCAGAAATAGGGGGGGTGCGCCCCTCTACGCTGCGGGCAACACCCGCTCGTCCTGCCAAACGCATTCTTTCAAAGAACAGCATAAACAACACCCGACAATATATCGTAAAATGATATCTCCGTCAACCACAAATCCGGTTGTGGCGGCGCTTCTATGAAGCGCCGAATCCGCCCGTTGCCTCTGTCCCGAGGCCGGTGTTGAGCGTCGCTGTGCTCACGGCGCTCCGGCGCTTTCCGTCCTCCTGCTGATCGCCGATTGCCGTCTGCGGATAGCTGGCAACGTTAAGTCCCATTGACGCCCGCCATTCACAACGCTACGATGGCAATGGCATGAACAGGCTTCTCAAGCTGGGTTTGGTTCTCGCCGGTTACGCCGCGGCGCTGCTCGTGACCTGTGCGGCCTTTTATGTTCGCGGACTGTTGATGCGCCCTGACACGTCACAAGCTTCGGCAGGGATGCAAGCGTTTGCCGACCTCATCCTCTTTGTCGGCATGTTCGGCTTCTTGTCGCTCGCCCCGACCGCACTGGCGCTCTATTTTCTACGCTCACATGTAAGATTCTGGACCCTGTTCTCAATCCTGTGCCTTGCGTTCGCCTTTACCGGCCCCGTCGCCGCCGTCCTGATAAAGCCAAGCTGGGGCGCCATGGAGATTTTCAAGATCCCAAGAATCTTGGGAGCGCCTCTGCTTTGCCTCGCGTTCCTGATCAGCGCAATCATCGCACCGCCCTGTGGTTGTAGGCCGTGTGCCCTCACACGGCGATTCTCGAAATGGCCCCTGCTCGCCGCCGCACTGATCGAAGGCGCGGTGAGTGCGTACGCTTTCCTCTGCCTGTTTGTGTTCCACCACTGGCTCTTGTAACGAAGTCCGACGAAAGGTCGTTTCGGTTTCCCCGCCTCGCCATGGTTCAACCAACGGTGCAGGAGCGCGATGGTAGCCAAAGGCCTCGAACCTCGCCTCCTGCCATCTTCGTGCCCTCGTGAAGGAATTCGTCGAGAACTCGCTGGACGTCGCACCGTCCACCGCGTTCACTGTTGGCTGCCTGGATTATCGTTCCGCCCTTCCGGTACCAACAGGGGATCAATCGGAAAGCCGGGCGACAACATGTATTGCTGATACATCCCGGTGGGCATGAATTTGACGAGATTGACCGAGTTCATCCCCAGCCGCGGTTTGACCGAGTAGCAATAATAGCAAATGCCAATCGTCTCGCCGACGTGCTTGAAAATCTCCTGCAGGGGGATCAAGTACGTATCGACCCGCACCCGCTTCCTCCCGGACGTCGCCACGTAACGGATCGCGCCGCGGCCTTCGGAAGTATCTTGCTGGCCGGACGTCGCCCCGTTCGCCTTCCAGATGACATAGCGTAACCCTGGCAGGTGGGGCCTCTGATTCAAGGAGTACATTCGATCCACGTCGGGCGTTTCCTTCCCGTCGTTGTCCAAATCGAGCATGAGATGCGAGTAATCCCCCAGCGCGTATCCGTTCGCATCCTTGCCCACAGAAGAATCATCGTCGTCCCACACCACCGCCTGCGCAAAGAGATACTTGTCGTTATTCCAGACCGAAAAGCGCAGGCTGGAACGGTTGCAGAGGATCCGGGCATATGGCTGGGGAAACCCGAACGCCCCGTCGTTGGCAAGGTCGCGAACGTACACATCCATCCCGACCGGGCCGGCCGCTGCGGGCGCTGGCGCCGGTTCCGTTCCCGCACTCGTCAGTGGGTTAGGGGACGGTTGAGGTATCGGCTTCAGTGAGGTCTCGTAGTACACCCACTTCTCAAGGCTCCGGCCATGAACCTGCGTGGCGCCTTGCCGATAGGCCGTCACGATGATCTGCTCGCCTTCACCCAGTTCGGCTATTCGAGGATGGTTCATGAGAAAAATCCGCACGGGTTGCGGGCAATACATGGACGTTTGGCACCCGCGTCCCACAAGGCCGCCGGGTAGCACGCTTTCCACCGTCAGCTTCCATTCCACCGAAGCGGCGGCTTTCTGTCGCGCATCCGCCGCATCGGCGGCAGCCTTCTGCTGGGCCGCTTGCCACTGCGCGGCCAGTTGCGGGTCATAGCCAAACTGTTTCTGAAGTTCCGGCGGCAACTTCGCCGTTGGAACGACTGCAATCCCCGTCGAATGCCAGATCTTGACGGTTGCAGGATTGACGACCTGGAGCCGGGCGTTCTCATATCTCACTCCGTCAACCGTCACGGTCACATTGGTCAGTGCGGAAGCAGCCGGATTGGTCGAAACGGGAGTTGGGACCGTTTGTCCGGTGACCGCGATGGGAGCGGCGAAGATGACAACCACCAGCGAGCACGTCGCCAGCCTGCGCTTCATTTGGCCAGAATACTCTCGTGGCTCAGACCCGGTCAAGCATCCGCGCATCCTCGTGGGCTCGGCGGACATTTCCATGGGATCGAATCGCGGCCTCGCGCCGGTTTTAACGCTTTCAACAGTTTTAACCTCCAGTATAATCCCCCGCGTGAACCGGATTCGTCTTCTCTCCGAGCAGGTTGCCAACCAGATCGCTGCGGGCGAAGTGGTCGAGCGGCCTGCCTCGGTCGTGAAGGAATTGGTCGAAAACTCGCTCGACGCCGAGGCCCGACGCGTCACGGTCACCATCAAGAACGGCGGGCGCTCGCTCGTCAATGTCGCCGACGACGGCTACGGCATGAGCCGCGACGACACGTTGCTGGCGCTCGAACGCCATGCCACGAGCAAGATTTCCAAAGCCGAAGACCTGCACAGCATCACTTCGCTCGGGTTTCGCGGCGAAGCCATTCCGAGCATTGCCGCCGTCTCGCGATTCACGCTGACCAGCCGCGAACGGGGCGCCTTGGGCGGCACGCAAATCGAAATGGCGGGCGGGAAGATCCTTTCGGTCACGGACGTGGGCGCGGCGGAAGGAACGGTCGTGGAAGTGCGCAACCTATTCTTCAACCTGCCCGCGCGCCGCAAGTTTCTGCGTTCAATTCCCACGGAGACCGCCCACATCGAGCATATCGTCACGCTCTGCGCGCTGGCGCATCCCAACGTCGCGTTCCAACTGGTGGTCGATGGCCGTGAAGTCTTCCATCTCGCGCCGACCAACGATCTGCGGGGCCGATTGCGGGAACTCTACGGCGCGCAACTGGTCGAGGAACTACTCGCCGTCGAGTTGTCCCAGGGCGACGTGCGCGCCACCGGCTACATCGGCAAGCCGGGCGTCAGCCGCGCGGACCGCCGTCAGCAACACCTCTTCGTCAATCAACGCCCCGTCGAGAGCAAAGGGATCAACTACGCATTGCTCGAAGGCTACCACACCGCGTTGATGAAGGGGAAATTCCCGGTGACGTTCCTGTTTATCGACGTCGATCCTGTGCTGGTGGACGTGAACATTCATCCTGCCAAACGCGAAGTGCGGTTTCGGGACGAGTCCGCCGTGCGCCAGTGCGTGATCGACGCCGTGCGCGCCGCGCTGGAGCCGGAAGCGGCGGGGCTGCGGCCCGTCCAACGAGAAGGCTGGCCCCGCGCCGAGCAACATATTGTCGGCCCGCGACCGCATTGGTCGCCTGCGCCGCCGCTGGCCCTGCGCGGCGAGACGCCGGCGCCGCCACCCGGGCAACAATCCAACTTGCTGGATGTGCCCAGAAGCCGTCGGGAGGGCGAGGCTCCCGCTGAGCCGCCGGCTGTGGCTGCCGAGCCGCCCACCGAAGTCCGCACCGAGGAGGGTTCCTGGCGCATTCTGGGCGTGATCGGTAAACTCTACGTGCTCATCGAATCGCCCGAAGGACTGGTGTTGATGGACCAACACGCGGCGCATGAGCGGGTGCTGTTCGAGAAGATGCTCAAGGAACTCGAATCCGATTCCGCCCCCGCGCAAAAGCTCCTGTTGCCGCTCACGCTGGAACTTGATTCCCGCGATGCGGCGTTCCTGCACGCCAACCAGAAGACGCTCCACAAGCTGGGCATTGGCGTGAACGAATTCGGCGAGAGAACGTTTTTGGTCGACGCCCTGCCGCCGTATTTTGCGACGGCAAACCTGGCGCAGACGTTTCGCGATATCATCGACGAGTTGCGGCAAATGGGTGAGGAAGTCCATGCCCGGCGATTGAGCGAGGACAGGATCGCCACCACCGTCTGCCGGCACGCGGTGAAGGCGCACGACCCGCTGCGCGGCGAGGAATTGCGGGGGTTGCTCCAACAACTTCACCAATGCGAGTTGCCGTACACCTGCCCGCATGGGCGTCCGACGATGATTCAAATTTCCTACACGGAATTGGAGAAGAAATTCGGGAGAAAAGTGTGAGCGCGAACTGCCCACGGTGTGGGAAACCGCTGGAAGAGCAGCAACTCGATGACGTTGCCTTCCGTTGCTGTCGCGATTGCCGGGGGATGCTCATTCTGCATACCGACCTGATTGGCGTGCTGGAAAGCAGTTGGCACGCCGTGCCGCAGGACGAGGCGGAGACGACGCCCTTCCGCGCGCCGGAAGGCTGGCAGAACCAGCCGTCGCTGCCGTGTCCGGATTGCCATCAAACCATGGAGAAATACGGCTACATGGGCATCGGCGCGATCCAGATCGATCGCTGCGATCCCTGCGCCGAACTCTGGCTGGATGCCGACGAATTGCAGAACATGGTGCTGGCGCTGGCGAAGTCCAACTACCGCAGCGAGGTGGCGTGGGAAAAATCGAAGCGAGAGGAGATGGATATTGGGGAGGCGGGAGTTCAAGGAGCCGGGACAGTGGGGGTAGGCAGATATGGATGGCTGTTTCCGGGCGGGCGTTCCGCCATTGTTCCAGCCATCAATCTCCTCAGGTTGCTTTTGCCGTAGACAGCTTCGTCTGTCAGGGCTGCGACCCAAGTACCTTGCGCGCGGCTTCGATATCCGCAGTGATTTGCTTCCGGAGCGCGTCCACCGAAACGAACTTCTGCTCGTCGCGCAGTTTCGATAGAAAAACAACTTCGACGTCCTTCGTATATAAATCGCGGACTAGATCCAGAATGTGGACCTCCAGAACGCGGCGCGGCTCCATTTCAGCGAACGTGGGGCGGACGCCAACGTTCACCACGCCGCCGAATTGCTCGGCGCCGATGACCACGCGCACGGCGTACACGCCGTCCGGGGGCAGCACTTCGTCGTGCGGGTTGAGATTGGCTGTCGGGAAACCCAGTTCGCGTCCGCGATGGTCGCCCGGTTCGACCGTGCCGAGGATCGAGAAGTGTCGTCCCAACATCGCCGCGGCCCGATCGAGACGGCCATGCAGCACGTGTTGTCGAATGGCCGTCGAGCTGACCATCTCGTTGTCGAGTTTGACCGGCTTGATTGCCTTCGCCACGAATCCGTACTTCGGGCCCAGCGCCTCCATGAGACGCACGTCGCCGGCGCGGTCGTGCCCGAACCGGAAGCCGGTCCCAACACAAATCTCCTGGAGATGCTTGGTGTGACCGGCGACCGTCTCGATGAACTGTTCCGCCGTCGTGAGCGAGAATGCTTTGTCAAAGGTGAGGAGCAGACACCCGTCCACCCCCAGCTTCTCCATCAGCGCCAGCTTGTGTTCCGTCGAGGTCAACAGCAGGGGTGCCTTGTTGGGTTGGAGCACGCGCATCGGGTGCGGGTCGAACGTCAGTACGACCGACGTGCCGCCGCTGGCCCGGGCGTCGTCACGCGCCCGGCCGATCACCCGTTGATGACCGAGATGGACGCCATCGAACACGCCGATGGCCAGGCACACCTTGTGGGAATGCCCGGCCAGACCTTCAAATGTGCGGAACACCTGCATTACGCCGCGTTGGAGCCGACGAGTTTCAAAATGGGAACGATGAACGTCTTCAACTGTTCGCGCGTTTGTTTCAAAATGTCCTCGAGGGAATGGGCGTCGTTCACGTGAAAATCCCCCGACCGCGTTCGCCGCAATTCGTAGAGATGCGCCCCGCAGCCGAGCATGTCCCCAATATCCGAGCACAGCGTACGCACGTACGTCCCCTTCGTGCAGGCAACGCGGAACTGGATACGGGGCAGTTCGGCGGCCAGTACGCGCAGATCGTAGATGTGGACGAGTCGCGGCTCGCGCTCGACCGTCTTGCCCTTCCGCGCGAGTTTGTACAGCGGTGTGCCCTGATGTTTGACCGCGCTGACCATGGGCGGGACCTGTTGAATATCCCCGCGGAATTTGGCGAACGCCTCCTCGATATCGTTTTCCGTCAGCGGTGGCACGGGTTTCTCCGCGATGACCTCCCCGTCCGCATCCTGCGAGTCGGTCGAAACGCCCAACAGCATGGTTCCTTCGTACGCTTTGTCG
>JBEKUF010000170.1:0-7491 GCA_049515295.1 Verrucomicrobiia bacterium
ATCCTGGCTGGCCTGCTGTGGCTGAGATTGATGCGTGCGGTACCGATTTTACTTTTCTGAGCGCCTATCTCACAGGCCAACCGGGCGACACCGACGAAATCACAATCCGGGGGTTCAGAGATAGCAACGTGGTGTATGATGTGACGAAGGTCGTCACCGACACCAATGCAACCCTGTTCACGTTCGACTACGTAGATATAGACCGCCTCGTCTTCTCCGATTTTGGCTATACGCCAGGATCCGGCTATGGTGATCGTTTTTTCTTCATGGACAATTTCATGCTCGAATTCATCCCCGAGCCATCTTCGCTCCTGCTGACGATTCTCGGAGTCCTGGTGCTTTGCGCCGTTCGTAAGCGCAGGACAACCTAACGCTAACGGCTCACCGACCGCCCCTCGCTCCGTCCATCACGTTCCACGGCGGCTCTTTCAGCGGTGCTAATTCATCCCGACTCCCCAAACCTGAAAGAAAGGAGTCGGGAATGAATTACTCAATGAAACAGTGGGCGGAGGACGTATGGCGACGGGACGATTGGACGTGCCAGAACTGCGGCGCAACGACCCATCTCGACGCGGCCCACATCATCCCCCGACAGCGCCAAAACGCCTGCCAGGGGTCAGGTCGCTACGCTTGGCTTGCGCTTGAAGCGTGGAGACTGTACAAGGACGCTGTGTGTTCATACGTCAAAATGAGTTAGGCGACGGTCGCGAGGAAAGACCCGAATGTCCGCCTTCTTCACTGACCTGCTTCACATCATTCAAAATCCGTACATCGCCCTGATTTTCTTCACGGCGCTCGCATTTGATTTCATCAACGGGTTCCACGACTCCGCCAACTCCATTGCCACGGTGATCGGCACCCGCGTCCTGCGTCCGCTCCAGGCGGTGATCTGGGCGGCCTGGTGGAATTTTTTCGCGGCATGGATCGGCGGCGTGCATGTCGCCAATACCGTCGCCACGTGGGTGCACGCCGAGTATGTCACTGCCGAGGTCATCTTTGCCGGGTTGCTCGGCGCGATCGTGTGGAATCTCATCACCTGGTACGGCGGACTGCCGTCGAGTTCGTCCCATGCGCTGCTCGGGGGGTTCGCCGGCGCCGCCATCGTTCATGCGGGAAAATGGAGCGGGGTGTTGCAAACGGCCAAGGTGGTCTTCACGGTGGAATTCATTGTCATTGCGCCGCTCGTCGGCCTGGCTCTGGGGTTGCTGTTCACGTTCATTGTGCTGTGGACGTGCCGCAAGGTGACGCCGATCAAGATGGACCGCGGGTTCCGCATTGTTCAAATTGGATCGGCCGCCGCCTACAGTCTGGGCCATGGCATGAACGACGCGCAGAAAACCATGGGCATCATCGCCGCGCTGTTGTATGCCAGCATTTGGAAGAACCAACAGGCCGCGTTCGCCGCCGGCAAGGTAATATTCCCCTTTTGGATCGTGTTGGTCTGTAATCTGGCGATCGCCCTCGGCACCATGGGGGGCGGTTGGCGGATTGTGAAAACGATGAGCATGAAAATCACCAAGCTGCGGCCCTACAATGGCGTCTGCGCCGAACTGGCGGCGGCCACGTCGCTGTTCACGTCGACGGCAATGGGTATTCCCGTTAGCACCACACACACGATCACGGGAGCAATTATCGGCGTGGGAGCGGTCAATCGATTGTCCGCGGTGCGCTGGGGTGTGGCTCGGCGCGTGGTGTGGGCATGGATCCTGACGATTCCGTGTTCAGCGGTGGTAGCGGCAGGACTCTACTGGCTGCTGGCGTTACCAAGACGCTGGTAATATTCAGGGCGCATCCGCGAAGCGGTACCCAACACCGCGCACGGTCTCATCGCCTGCCGTTGACGGTCGCGCCCAAACCGTTGTCACAACTTGAAGGAATGCGGAAGCAATTCCGACAGCAGATTGATGCGAACGCGCTTCGTGTTCCGCGAATCGACGCAGATCACGACGCAATCACCGAATTCAGCCAGCACCTGGCGGCAGGCGCCGCACGGGCTGAGTGACGTGCTGGGAGCGGCCACCGCAATGGCCCGAAACTGGCGATGCCCCTCGCTCACGGCTTTTCCCACAGCCACGCGCTCGGCGCAATTGGTCAGCCCGTAACTGGCGTTCTCCACATTGACGCCCGTATAGACCTTGCCGCTTTTCGTCAGCAGGGCCGCGCCGACACGAAACTTCGAATAGGGAGCGTGGGCGTTCCGTCGCACGGCCAGCGCGGTGGCAATCAACTTCCGAAATTTGGGAGAAGTGGATTTCATAACGACCCGATGAATTCGGCTAGAAGTTTCGCCAGGTCAACCTGGGCGACGCGGCCCACTTCCAGCACTTCGTCGTGCGACAGTTTCTTGCTGGAGATGCCCGCTGCCAGGTTGGTGATGCAGGAGACGCCGGCGACTTCAATGTTGTGGTAGCGCGCGATGATCACCTCCGGCACAGTGCTCATCCCCACGGCGTCGGCGCCGATCCAGGCGAACGCTTTGATCTCGGCGGGCGTCTCGTAACTCGGCCCCGTGGTCGCCAGATATACGCCGCGCCAGATGTGGATTCCCTGCTTCTCCGCGGCGGCGTCGAGTTTCTCACGCAACCGCGGTGAGTAGGCCTGGCTCATGTCGATGAATTTGATCCCCGCGTCGCCGTTCACGCCGCCCATCAGCGGATTGAACCCCATCTGATTGATGTGGTCTTCGATGACCATGAGATCGCCGGGTTTGTATTGCGGATTGATGCCGCCGGCTGCATTCGTGACGATCAACACTTTCACCCCGAGCGCGTCGACCACATTGATGGGG
Organism: Verrucomicrobiia bacterium; assembly: GCA_049515295.1. Taxonomy (GTDB): domain Bacteria; phylum Verrucomicrobiota; class Verrucomicrobiia; order Palsa-1439; family Palsa-1439; genus Palsa-1439. Next base: position 2,789 of record JBEKUF010000170.1, read on the forward strand.
TAGGTGATCTCGGCGGGACTGCGCCCCTCGTAGCGGTGGAAGCGTCCGCTGAGCACCATCAGTTTCTTGTCCGCCAACTCGCCGAAGATCATCTGACCGGCATGACCCGCCACCGTCGGCTTCGGGAAATTCGGAATGTCCGCGTACGGGATGACGAGCGGTTTGGCGACGCCCTGCGTGATGCCGCCCAGGCCCGAGCCGACCACCAGCGCCACCTCCGGCTTGAACCCATCCAGCTTTGCATCCAGAAAATCCTTGGTCTCTTTCACATTTACCATCATCGGAATGAATCCCTCACTCAATTTTTTGCACGATCAACGGCAGCCGCGCCGCCGCGGGTTTGTCCCCGATCGTGTAGGCCTGTTGCACCATGCGTTCGGCTTCGGCGGCGCGCGTCGCGTCGTTGTAATGCATGACCATCAATGCCTCGCCGCCCTTCACACTGTCGCCGATCTTCTTCGGCTGCTCGAATCCAACGCCGAAGTCAACCTTGTCCGTCGACACCTTGCGTCCTCCGCCGAGCGCAATCACCGCGTAACCAATCTGGTCGCACTCGATGGACTGCACAAACCCCGACTTCGGAGCGGAGATCGGTCTCGTATGTTTCGCCGCGGGCAATCGCTTCGCGTCATCGCACACACGGGCTTCGCCGCCCTGCGCGGCGATCAGCTCGGCGAATTTCCGCAACGCTTCGCCGCTGGCGAGTTTCTTTTGCAGTATTTGCCGGGCGTCTGCAACATTTTTCGCCGCGCCGGCCATCAACAGCATCTCCGCGGAAAGCGCCAGTGTGACTTCCATCAGGTCGTCCGCCCGCGCCGAACCGTTCATTAACTCAATGCACTCCCGCACTTCGAGCGCGTTGCCGATCTTTTGGCCAAGCGGCTGGTTCATGTCCGTCTGCAACGCGCAGACTTTCTTGCCATACCGTTTGCCGACATCGACCATCGCCCGCGCCAGTTCCGCCGACGATTCGCGGGTCCGCATGAACGCGCCGCTGCCCCATTTCACGTCGAGCACAAGGCCGTCCACGTTTTCCGCCAGTTTCTTGCACATGATGCTGGCGACAATCAGCGACAGGCAGGAAACCGTCGCCGTGACATCGCGTAGCGCATACAGCTTCTTGTCCGCGGGGGCGATTTCGGCGGTCTGGCCGATCATGCAACAGCCGACCTTGTCCGTGATCTGCTGGAACTTGTCGAGTGGCAGGTTGACGGTGAATCCGGAAATGCTTTCGAGTTTGTCGAGCGTGCCGCCGGTCGGCCCCAACCCGCGCCCGGAAATCATCGGCACTTTCACGCCACACGCCGCCACGAGTGGCGCAATGATCAACGACGTCTTGTCGCCAATCCCGCCCGTGCTGTGTTTGTCGGCGTAGAACAGGCCGGCTTGCCGCTTCCATTCCACGATCTTTCCGCTGGCGATCATCGCGCGGGTCAGCCACATCGTCTCGTCGAAATCCATCCCCTGGAAGCAAATCGCCATCGCCATCGCCGACATCTGATAATCGGGAAGCTCGCCCTTGGTGAAACCGTTGATGAAGAAACGGATTTCCTCTTCGGTCAGCGCATGTCCATCGCGCTTCTTCTGGATGATTTGGGCTGGCAGGAGCATCGGTGATGCAGTCTTCTTTGCGCCGCGCGACCGTCGGAGTCAATACTGAAATTGGAGCGACGGCGATTCCGATTGACCCGCCGGCCCAGCACGATTAACCTCTCCAGCAGATCGGGTGAAGAACGGCACACGGTCTTTCATGTCCTACTTTGTGTTACTGGGATCCAAGAGTGGTCGGGGTTGAGTATGCCTTCGACTTCGAATGAATCGACATCTAGGAGCGCTCATCTATCGGAGCCGCCGCGATGGGAGCCGGGTCGGGCATTTCGCATCCTGATAGGTCTAACATCGCTGATTGGTTTAGGCACTTGCGCTCTCGGCATGCTATGTGAATTCGCGATGCCAAGCTCCCCTCAAATCTCGCAAGGGGTTTTGGATACTGCCGGATTGGTAGCCTTCGGAGCGATTTACTTTCTTGGTTCCATCATTATCGTTTCAGCTTTGCGAAGCCTTAGACCAGCCATTGTTTTTGCTATTGCCGTCTTAACTGTCATTTTCCTGCTACAGATTCTCCATGACAAATCGCCTCATGGGATTGATTGGCCACTCTTTTTCATCTGGTATTCCACAGCTATTGTTTGGACTTGCGGACTCCTGCATCACTTTGTGCTTGGCTGCAGAAAATCCTGAGGACACGGTGTGCCGAAGTGTGAAGGAGCTAGCCTGCTCCTTAGATTTTGCTTCCGTTAGACAGGAGAGACGATCAACTCACCCCGCCAGCATCTCGGCGAACTTCTTGTACAGCGACTTCAGTTTGTCGAGGTAGTAGTCGATGTTTTCGTCGCGGCGGGCGGGGTTGAAGTCGACGGCCAGTTTGCAGTTGTCGTAGACGCTGACGCGTTTGCCGTCGCCGGTGACGTAGTAGGTGATCTGGTCGCCGGGCTGGTAATTGCGGCCTGATTTCAGAGCGAGTTCGTACGCGGCGCTGCGGTTGCGCGCCGATTTCGCAATCTTCTGCTGGTACGCATCCAACGTGTCCTGGAGCGTCTCCGTTTTCGCGAGCATGTCGATGGGAAACAGGCCGCGCTCGATCTTCTGGCAATAATCCTCATAGAGTTGCGGCACCTTCTTCGCTTCGCCCTGGAGCGCGAGCGCGAGCATCTCTTCGAGGAACTGACGCTGAAATTTCTCCAGTCCGCGCGAGCGGAGCGCGGAGCCGGTCACGTGAAGTTTTCCCTCATCGTCCAGCAGGGCGTAGTTTTTCATCTTGTAGCTGAACATCGCGGGGAATTGACCGTCGATCTCGACATCGACGCCTTTGGGCAGCGCTTCCTGCAACTCGCGTTCCAGCGTCTTGGAATCGGATTTGGCTGGCGGGACGAAATACAAGCCGTCGGTGTCGATTTCGATGACGCGAGCGCCGCGTTTCTGTAGCCAATCGAGCATCGTCTTGAGCGTTTCGCGGCCCTTGGCGGTGACTTCCTCGGCAGCGCTGAAATCGCCAAAGTGCGCCTGTGAAAAACCGAGGTAGCCGTAGAACGAGTTGATGACAATCTTGAAGGTCTGCTGCATCGCGTCGAGGTGCCGGCTTTGCGTGTCGTCCGTCACGGCTTTGGAGTCGGCCTTGGCGCGGAGCCGGAACTGGCGCAGGTCGCGGAGCAGCGGCAGGAAGAGATTCAACTCGTCGCCGCGCGGTTTGATGTCGAACGCCAGCATCAATGATGGATACAGCGATTGCACGTCGCAATGCCACACGTTGTGAACAATGCCTTCGTGAAACACGTCCGTGTAGCCGCCGGCAAACGGGCGCGGTTCGCCGAACTGCGGGATGGTGTGGCGCTGGTGCAGGTATTCGCGCAGAAAGAGCGCGTCGATCTTCGTCGCGTTGCCGCGCACGACGACATCCTGATAGCTGTACGGGAAGACCTGGGCCTGGACGAAGTAGCTCGGGCTGAGCAGGTCGCTGATGCGTCGCACGGCCTCCGCGCCGGATTCCTTCAGGCCGAAATGCGCAGCGACCTCGGCGAGTGCGAAGCCGTCCAGTTCGCGCGTGGAGACATCGTAGAACACCGCAAGCAGGAATGTGTCGACGACGTGCCGCCCGTGGATTTCGAATTTCGGATACTGGATCGTGCGCTCGGCGATTTGCACCCGCGATTGACGCGAGCGGAGCGCGGAGCCGTCGCGTCCCAGTTTCAATGGAACGCGGGCGGCGCGGGCGCGGGTTGTTAGCTGCGTCAACGCCGCGCGAAAAATATCGTGACCTTCAAGCACGTCGGGGTCGCGCTCACGGATGGTCTCGACAAATCTCTTGAGAATTTGTGCTTCCGTTCCCGTGAGTTCCAGTTGCTTGCCCCGGTGATCGCAAAGCTGCACGGCCTGCAACGTGTTGTCGGCGGCAGTCACGACCGCCACTTGGAGGCGGTTGAGTTGATCGAAGCGCAAGCCCTTGAACGACGTGCGGCCACTCGCCATGAGATACTGTTGCACGGGGTCGTTGACGGCGAAGCACGGGTTGACGCCGAGAAACTTCCGCGCCGCATGAAAATCCGTCCATGACCGGAATCTGGCAAGGAACTTGAAGGCACCATGACCTTCCAGCGGCACGTACTCGATCTTGCGATCGAAACCCTGCAGGTAAACCTGTTCCGGCAGCCAAAGGAACGGCTGGAATGGCCGGGTCTCGGTCGTCAGCTTGTCGTCCAGTCGGCGGTAAACAGTGATTTCCGAGTCGCCCGTCAGTTCGGCACTGACAATGGACGGCGTGTCGTCGCGCCCGAACAGAAGCCGATTCTCAGCGAAGGGGACCGCGAGCGGTTTCACGACAATACTATAGCAAAAACGGCCTGTTCCGAAAGCCTTCGGAACAGGCCGTGAACGCGAAAATGGACCGGCTATTTCAGCTCAGCCCAGCAAAAGACCAAGCGGTAAACGTTGGTGGCGAAAGTGGTCAGTTGCCGCCACATGCAGCGCAGGGGGCCGAGATGGTCGTGCTCGTCGCCCTGAATCGTGCCACCGGCCTGAATCATGTCGGCTTGGGCGGCCAATCGGCCAAGTTGTTGATCGTTGAGTTGCGAGAGGCGCGCGTGCGCCTGCTGGCTGGTCAGGCCAACGGCCTGTAGTTGACCGGCGACAATCTGCTCGCTCAGCAT
>JBEKUF010000171.1:0-7420 GCA_049515295.1 Verrucomicrobiia bacterium
CCACCGCCGCCACCACCGATATATAGGCCGCCGCCGCCGCCAACTCCGCATGTAACGCGCACATACACTGTGGAGTTTACGATCACGGCGCCCGATGCCCACATTGTGAATCTGGCAGGTGAGTTCAACAAATGGAGTCCAACCGCGGCTCCCATGCACAAGCGACCCAACGGGACATGGGCGGCCACAGTACAATTGCCGGCGGGCCGGTACCCCTATAAGTTCATCGTGGATGGCAAGTGGATTCCCGACCCCGAAAATCCGACCCAAGAGGACGACGGGTATGGCGGCAAGAACTCGGTGGTCTCGATCGGTCACTAGTTGTGACGATGGATTCGCCTTTGCTCGAATTCGTCACGCGCTTTCGCCGCAAGATGTGACAGATGGTGGAAACATCGTAGCGGGGCGTATCTGGCTTCGACCGGAGTCTTCGGCCCGATGAAACTAATCCAGGTCTTGTGCGTCGTGCTCACCGAATTGAGCGTCGGCAGCCTGTTGATGGCCTGCCTGCTGCCACCGCGAGAGATCCGTGCGAGCTTTTTCACGTTCATCAGTCTGTTGTGCGCACTGTCGGCCGCCGTCGCGTTGGTGCTGTCGAAGTGGTTGCTGCAATCGGCCTGGGTGGACGTGCGGTACCTCGGTCTCACGGTCATCGGCGCCACCGCGGCGTTCGGCGCGTTCCGGTTGGAGAAACCCGAGTTCGGCCGGCTGCTGCTCCTGGTCTCCGGGCTGCTGGGTTTTGTGCTCGGCTTGCTGCCATTGGCCGCACACAACCTGACATCGCGCGGGATCGACACAACCGCGCCCGGATTTTTTGATGCGGGGGTGATCAGCGGGACGCTGTTGCTCGGGGCCACCAATGTCGCGATGATTCTCGGGCATTGGTATTTGTTGATGCGGCGTCTGAGCTTTGAATACCTGCTGCGGTTCTCACAAATCGTTCTGGCAACTCTGGGCCTGCGCATCGCGGTCGTGTTCGGCACGCTGCTGATGCTCGCGGATTTTGACGCGGACCTCGCCCGCACGTTTATCCCGTCGCTGTGGTCGATCCATGGGAACCTTTTCTTCTTCCTGATGCGCCTCCTCTGGGGTCTGGCGCTGCCCATGGTGTTGGGCTTGCTCGTGCGGCAGTGCGCGCGACAAAAATCCAATCAATCGGCGACGGGCATGCTATACGTGATGGAAATCAGCGTGCTGTTTGGCGAGCTGTTTGCCGCGTACCTGCTGATTTGACCCAACGGTCGGCGACGCGGCGGGCTTGCGCTGCAAACGCCCTGTGTGTTAGACTTGGCTTGTCATCAGAGCGTCGGGACGTAGCGCAGTCTGGTAGCGCACTTGCATGGGGTGCAAGGGGTCGCGAGTTCGAATCTCGCCGTCCCGACCATTTTCAAGTTTCGAGTTGATTATTATGGATCCACTACTAAAACTTCTGGAAGAACACGCGTTGCGCACGCCGGTTGATCTGTCGAAGATGCTCAATCTTCCCGCCGACGAAGTCCAGCGACGCATCAAGCAATACGAGGACGACAAGGTCATCCTCGGCTACAAGGCCGTCATCAACGATGACAAGGTGGATACCGACCTCGTCAAGGCGGTGATCGAGGTGAAAATCCAGCCCGAGCGCGAAGGCGGCTTCGACCGCATCGCCAGGCGCATCGCCAAGTTCGATGAAGTGACCTCCCTGTTCCTCATGTCCGGCGGCTACGACCTGCTGATTTTTGTCGAAGGCCATTCGTTGCGGCAGGTTGCCCAATTCGTCGCCGAAAAACTCGCCACGCTGGAAGGCGTCACGTCCACCGGGACCCACTTCATGCTCAAGACCTACAAGGAACAGGGCGTGATGATGGACGGCGGCGAAGAATACGAGCGGCTGAAGATCAGTCCGTAGCGGGTGGCGGCGCGTCCGGCGCCAGCCACTTGTGGGCCGCCCGCAATGCCTGTCTGATGACACCACCTTCTGTCGCAAGAGTATCGTTGCGCTGGCCGGCGCGCAGCACCAGTTTGCCGGTCTTGGCATCGAAGAATTCCAGATAAAACGTCCCAAACCGCCAGTAGAGATCCCAGAGGTATTGGTACCGAATCCGACACCACAGTTCATTTATTTCTTCCTGACCAGGCAACACATGCCCGGAACGCACCAGTACGACGGAATCCTTGACCTGATCGAATGCGATCTTTGACTTCTCTCCAGCCGGCACGCCGTTGGAGACCCCACTGTCCTCGAGAAATTGGCTCAAGATATCCGGCTTGATGGCAAAATTCACATTCTGCGGCAGCGTGCCCTGCGTCCTCCATAACACGTTCATCGCATTGAGAGTGGAATCGATCATACCGACCACTTCCCCGTTATCGTTGAGCAACGGGCTTCCGCTGCTACCCGCCTGAATCTCCACCGACACCTGGACGCTCTTGGGATCGTCGTGCAAGCCGACCGTCGAACTCACCAGACCCTTGGTCAGCCGTGGCGATTTTCCCAGGATGTCGCTGAGGGGAAATCCGATCGTGAACACTTCCTCGCCCATCTTCAAGGAAGCATTCGGATCAATGAACAGTTGTTCCACATGGTTCGTCGGCTGCGATTCGAGCTTCAACAGGGCGGCATCCACGTTCGTGTCCACGCGCAGTACGTTCGCATACAAGAGCTGTCCGCCCGACCACACCGTCGCGTTGGTTTCTTCGCCAACGACGTGGGCGCACGTCAGGATGTGGCCCTGGTCGCCCACAAAAAAACCGCTTCCCTGTCTTTCCGCTGGCACTTCCTCAAGACTAAGGAACTCCACGTCAAATCCCATGGACTTCAAGGCGGCAACAACTTTGCCCTGCACCCCACGCGGATCATGATCCATCTTTAACATCAGCACTTTGTGGTATGTCTTGTCGGGCGAGACATGAGCGACGAGCGTGGAGTCGTGAGGGAGAGTTGCCGTGGGTTTCGATGTGGCGCAGCCGGTGAAGCACAGGGTCAGCAACCCAACAATTACGAGAGGAAAATGGCACAGTTCAGATAAATTCCCCACGACCGCGTCTCTTACGGATCTCATGGTAATAGACTACCGGTTTGCATTTGGGGGCACAATCCTAATCGGATCGATGGTCGCTGCTTGCCTTAACGTGGGCGGATGTGTACGCTACTAGCATTATGCCTTCCGAACGACAAACGAAACGGGATTTTATTGCCGAGCATGTGCGGAGTATTCCGCGCTCGGGAATCCGTGATTTCTTCGACATCGTCCAGTCGATGGACAACGTCGTATCGCTGGGCATTGGCGAGCCGGGTTTCGTCACGCCGTGGCACATTCGCGAGGCGGCCATCTTCGCCCTGGAACGTGGCAAGACGGGTTACACGTCGAATTTTGGATTGCTGAAACTGCGCCGGGCGATTTGCGCCTACCTCAAGGAGCATTACCACATTGAGTACGATCCGAACACCGAAGTGCTCGTGACCGTCGGCGTAAGCGAGGCGTTGGACATTGCCCTGCGCGCCATCACCAACCCGGGCGATGAGATCCTCTATCACGAGCCCTGCTACGTTTCCTATCACCCGAGCGTGCGGCTCGTGCACGGCGTAGGCCGAGCCGTCCGTACCCGCGCCGAGAACAAGTTTGCCCTGACGGCCGAAGACATCGCCGCATCGGTCACACCGCGCACCAAGGCGATCGTGCTGAATTTTCCCAGCAATCCGACCGGCGCGACGTTGTCGCGCGAGGACGTGGAAAAAATTGCCCGCGTGTGCGTGGATAACGATCTGCTCGTGATCACCGACGAGATTTACAGCGAACTGACCTACTCCGGCCAGCACGCCAGCATCGCCGCGGTGCCGGGAATGAAGGAACGGACGATTTTCCTACACGGGTTCTCGAAGGCGTTTGCCATGACCGGCTTTCGCATCGGCTACGCCTGCGCGCCGGTGGCGCTCACGGAAGCCATGCTGCGGGTCCACCAATATTCGATGCTCTGCGCGTCGATCATCAGTCAGGAAGCGGCCTTGGAAGCGCTGCAGCGGGGAATGGACGACATCGTCACGATGCGCGAGCAGTACCGGCTGCGCCGCAACTACATTGTGAAATCGTTCAACGACATCGGTCTGCCCTGCCACATGCCCAACGGCGCCTTCTACGCGTTTCCGTCCATTCGCGAGACGGGCCTGACCTCGCGCGAGTTCTCGGTCCAGTTGCTCGAACAACAGCGCGTCGCGGTCGTGCCCGGTGACGCCTTCGGCCCCGGCGGAGAGGGTTACGTGCGCGCCAGCTACTGCGGCCCGATGTCCGACATGGAAAAAGCCGCCGAGCGCATTGCCCTATTCGTCCGCAGTCTCAAGTAGTTTGATTGGGACCACCCGCTCGCTCCCGGACGACCGGGTCGCGGTGGTTACTTCCCCTGCTCGACTTTCTTTTCGTAGGCGCGGTCGGCATAACCGGAGGCGCGTTCGAGTTGCTCCCACTCGTGTTGGACGCGCGCATACGCGTCTTGCGTGAGCTTGTCGGCATTGAGGTTCGGGAACGTCTGTTTGACCTTCACCCACGCTTTGATCAACAGCTCGTAGTCATTGCTGACCCGGTCGTCCGATTGCCACTGTTCGGCGGTGCCCGCGAAGTTTTCGGCTTGTGCGTGGAAATCAATCACGGCCCGAGTGGCGTCTTCGGCAGCGCCCTGGGCGTGCTGATGCCGCACGATATCTTCAAGGTCGCGCGCGGCAATCGCCAACACCTTGGCCTGCGACGCCATATTCTCGTGATGCGTCGGCGTGACCGCCACGTGCGTAGCGCACCCGACTGTTGATGCCAATGCCAAACTCAGAGCGACCGCCAGCCTGCTGAATCTGCTCATATCGCCTCCCGTAGGTTGTTTTGCCATGTAACCATACCGCACGGCATCGGTCTAGACAAACTGCCTGCGGGCCGCTACACTGCCGCTTCAAATTCTTCCATGAGTGAGGCGAAACAACTCAATGTCGGCCTGGTCGGCGCCGGTGTCGTCGGTGGCGGCGTGGTGAAGCATCTCACCCGCAACGCCGACCTGATTGCCGAGCGGCTCGGCGTACGGATCAACCTCGACTGGGTCTGCGACAAGGATGCGTCACGGCTCAAGGGCCTCCCGCTTCCCGCCGACCGGCTTACCACTGACGTGCAGCGCGTGCTGCAGGACGGCAATGTCCAAGTCCTGGTCGAACTCATCGGCGGCACCGGTTTTGCCAAGACGCTGATTCTCGATGCGTTCAGCCGCGGCAAGGTGGTCGTCACCGCCAACAAGGCGTTGCTGGCCCACGATGGCGAGGAAGTTTTTCGCGCCGCGGCGAAGAATTCGACCAACATTTTCTATGAAGCCAGCGTCTGCGGCGGCATCCCGATCATCAAGGCGCTCCGGGAAGGATTCGTCGCCAATCGGTTCCCGCTGATTTACGGCATCGTCAACGGCACCTGCAATTACATCCTCACGCGCATGACCGCCGAGGGCAAAGATTTCAATGACGTGCTCGCCGAGGCGCAAAAGCTGGGCTATGCCGAGGCCGACCCATCGCTGGATGTGGACGGCGGTGATTCGGCCCACAAGGCGACGATACTGGCCTCGCTGGCGCACGGTTTCTGGACCGGCCTCGACAACACCTACGTGGAAGGCATCCGTCACGTTTCCCAGTTCGACATCCAGATTGCACGAGAGCTGGGCTACACGATCAAATTGCTGGCGATTATCAAGAGCGCCGACGATACGGATTCGGCCCCCGTCGAGGTGCGTGTGCATCCGACACTGATTCCGCACAACCACGTGCTGGCCAGCGTCAACGGCGTGTTCAATGGCGTGGTGGTGCGCGGCGATGTCGTCGGCGACACCATGTTCTACGGACGCGGCGCCGGCGCCGACGCAACCGCCAGCGCCGTCATCTCCGATCTGGCTGATGCAGCGCTGAACCTGAAGTTTGGCAGCAAACAACGCGTACCATCGTTCGTGTCGCATCGGCTGAACGCGCGGGTCCGCACCATCGACGACGTGGAATCCCGCTACTATCTGCGGTTAACGGTTGCGGATCGTTCGGGGGTTATCGCCAAGGTGTCGAAGGTCCTGGCTGACTCCGACATCAGCATTGCGTCGGTGCTGCAACGTGAAGCTCCCGAAACCAGGCCGGGCCAATCGCCCAGCGACCAGGTCCCGCTCATTTTCATGTTGCACACCGCGAAAGACCGGGCGGTGCGGAACGCCGTCGCCGAGATTGACGGACTGGAGGTGGTCAAGGGCAAGACCGTGGTCATCCGCGTGGAGAGTTTCGATTGATGGACAACACACCAGCGAACAAGGTTTTGAAGATCACCAGCGAATAAACTGTAACATTCGAATTTCCAACTCTTATGGCACTGATTGTACAAAAATACGGCGGGACATCGGTCGGCAACCCCGAACGGATCAAAAACGTGGCACGGCGCGTCCTGGCGACGCAGCAGGCGGGCAACAAGGTTGTCGCCGTTGTGTCGGCGATGAGCGGCGTGACGGACTCGCTCATCAAACTGGCGAAAGAGGTTCATCCCGAGCCGAACGAGCGCGAAATGGACGTGCTGCTGGCCACCGGCGAACAGACCACCATTGCGCTCCTGGCGATGGCCTTGCACGGCCTGGGCGCGAAAGCCGTGTCATTGACCGGCGCGCAGGCGGGCATCGTCACCGACGGCCTGCACACGAAAGCCAAGATCGCCAACATCACGCCCAAGCGCGTCCATGCGTTTCTGGACGACGGCAACATTGTCACCATCGCGGGTTTTCAGGGCGAGACACCTGACGGCCAGATCACCACGCTCGGACGCGGCGGCAGCGATTTGACGGCGGTCGCCATCGCCGCCGCGATCAAGGCCGACCTTTGCCAGATTTATACCGACGTGGACGGCGTGTACACGTCCGACCCGCGGATCGTGCCGAACGCCAGGAAGCTCATGGAAATCAGCTACGACGAGATGCTGGAGCTGGCCGCGCTAGGATCGAAGGTGATGCAGGCCCGTTCGGTGGAATTCGCCAAGAAATTCGGCGTGGTGTTTGAAGTGCGCAGCAGTTTCAACGACAACCCAGGAACTATCGTGAAAGAAGAAACCGCAAAAATGGAAGATGTGGTCATCCGCGGCGTCGCGGTTGACAAGAACCAGGCCAAAGTCACCATCGCCGGCGTGCCCGACAAGCCCGGCATCGCCGCCCGGGTGTTCAAGACCATCGCCGACGCGAACATCAACATTGATGTCATCGTCCAAAACGTCAGCGAGAAAGGGTTCACGGACATCTCGTTCACAGTCGGATCCAGCGAGGCGGCGAAATCGACCAAGGTTCTGCAACCTGTCGTCAAGGAGATCGGCGCGCGCGAGGCCACGTCCAGGGCGGACATCGCCAAGCTCTCGGTGGTCGGAATCGGTATGCGCTCGCACCCCGGCGTCGCGGCGAAAATGTT
>JBEKUF010000172.1:0-7330 GCA_049515295.1 Verrucomicrobiia bacterium
AGTTCTGGCCCGGATGCGGACAAAAATTGCGCGACAAACGTTCCCTTTGGCCACGATTGCATCCGATTGGTGCCATACCCTGGCCGGGTGCACGAAAATGAACGCCATGAAGTGGCAAACCGAGTGCTCAGTATGGGGCGCAGCATGAGCATCCAAACGCATCCGCGGCCCGCCATCTCGTTCCCCCGGGGTACACGATGCTGTCAGGCTGATTTGTCAATAGAGGGCTTCTGATGAAAATGCACATGGCAACAGGAAACTGGACCGCGGCTGGCTCCGCGAGCCGCAAGGTCGCGATGGCGATCTTGTTCTCACTGGCTGTTGCTGGGTTGGCCCAGGCCGATCCCGATTTGCCAATCATTCCCAGCCGAACCACCAACCTCGTCTTGACTGCTGGCGGGACAGACAACGCCGGAACGATCAACGGTGCCATCACGACCATCAGTTCACTCGGTGGCGGCACGGTCGAGATATCCTCGAACAGCACAGGTCCGTACTTATCCGGCCCGATTACCATGCAAAGCAGCGTCAATCTGCAAATTGACGCGGGGGCCATGTTGCAGATGTTGCCGATGAGCATATGGACCAACCTCTACGGCTCGACGACCTTTATTTTGGGCAACGGTTCGAGCCTTCACGATATGGAGATCACCGGCGGCGGTACGATTGACGGACAGGGCGCAGCTTGGTGGTCCCCGAAGTACGGCTCGCGGCCGAACTTCATCGAGTTCGACCACGCTTCCAGGATCCTGATTCAGGGCGTGACGTTGCAGAACCCGCCCACGTTCCACATCTACGTAAAAAACAGCAATGGGAACCTGACGATCCAGAATATCACGATCAACACCGTCTCAAATTCCCCCAACACCGACGGAATCGACCTGGCCTCCACGAACGTTCTGATCCGCAACTGCTACATCAGCGACGGAGACGACAATATCGAGATCGGCAGCGGCAGCAGTAGTAACTGTTCTGCTCTGGCGGCGAACATCACGGTCTCCAACTGCACCTTTGGCACCGGGCATGGCGTATCGATCGGCAGCGACACCGCCTGCGGAGTGAACAATCTGTTGGTGAGCAATTGCTGGTGGAACGGCACCGAGTACGGCATCCACGGAAAGACGGATACGGACCGCGGCGGCACGATCCAGAACCTCGTGTATCGCGACCTTACCATGTCCAACGTGAATTTCGCCATCGCGTTTTACAGTCACTACGGCAAGGTCGGAGCACCCCAGAACAGCTTCACCTTCACGCCCCAGGACGCTGCCACCACCGTGGACACCGGTACGCTCACTCCCAGTTGGCAAAACATCACTGTCAGCAATTTGACCGTGGTCGGGATCGGCGGGAATGTCGCCGGCTTCTTCTGGGGTCTGCCACAGTCGCCCATCACCAACGTCACGCTGTCCAAAGTCAATATCTCCCCCGGGACCAACACCTTGTGCATGTACGATGTCCGTGGCCTCCAGATCATCGACTCCAACCTTACCGTGCCCAACTCCAGCACGAACACATTAACCATCTACGATGCCCAATTCACCATTACCAACAGCGCGCCCAACACCACCAATACTGTGACGATTACTGGATTGGGGTCGCCGTCCAACAGCGTGCTGTCCCTGTTTAACGGGCAGGCCGAGACGACCGATGCCAGCGTGCTCGGCGCCAATCCCTTGCTCACGTTGGCCGGCAGCACGCTCACCGTGAGCAACAATGCAAGTCTGGGCGGGTCCTCTACACTGAATTACGGCTTGGGCACGAACGCCACAGAAACGATCGTGACCGGCAATCTGACGTTGGGCGGCACCCTGAATGTCGCCAACTTCGACGGCTTCACCAATACAACGTACACGTTGTTTACGTACGGTGGCACGCTGACATACAACGGGCTGACCGTCGGCACGAAGCCCAACGCGAGCTTCACGTATACAGTGTCTACCAACACGGCCGGGCAGGTGAACCTGATCGTTGCCTCCCCGTGTTCCGTCGGCGCGGCGGGCTCCATCACCGGATCGGCTTCCGTCAACGCCGGGGCTAACGGGGTGACCTACTCCATCTCCAGCGTCAGCGGCGCGACGACATATACCTGGGCTGTCCCCACCGGAGCGTCGGTCGCCAGCGGTCAGGGCACAACCTCGATTACCGTCAACTACGCATGTTCGGCCAATTCCGGCAGCATCACGGTCACGCCTTCCAACGGCAGTTGCAGTGGCACACCCGCTAATTTATCAGTGACAGTGACCGGCGTCGCGGCGGCCGGCCCCATCAGCGGACCGTCTGCGGTCTGCGCAAGTCAGGCCGGCGAGGGCTATTCGATTTCCAGCGTCAGCGGCGCGACGACGTATACATGGGCCGTACCGGCAGGGGCGACGATCACCAGCGGACAGGGGACCACTTCGATTACCGTGACCTGGGGTTCAGTCGCCGGCAGCGTGCAGGTGACGCCTTCCAATGCCAACAGCTGCGCCGGCACGGTTTCCAGCCTGTCCGTCGCGGTCATTGCCGCTCCAGGTATCACATCGAATCCATCGCCGCAGTCAGTCTGCGCAGGCGGGATGGCAAGCTTCACTGTCTCGGCGAGCGGCGCCGGGTTGAGCTATCAGTGGCAGAAGAACGGCTCGAATATTGGCGATGGCGGCACGATCAGCGGATCGGGCACGATCACGTTGACGCTTACCGGCGCGGGCACGGTCGATTCGGGGGCCAGCTTCGATTGCGTGGTCAGTGGCACGTGCAGTCCGCCGGCGACCTCCGGCGCGGCGACCCTGACGGTCAATGCGAATCCGGCGACCTTCAGTGTGACCGGTGGCGGATCCGCCTGTCCGGTTGGCGACGGCGTGACGGTCGGCCTGGATGGGTCGGAATCGACCGCGGATTACCAATTGGAAGTGAACGGCAACCCCACTGGTGCGCCGGTCGCTGGTACGGGCAGCGCCATTTCGTTCGCGAACCAGACGGCGGCGGGCACGTACACGATCATCGCGTCCAACGTTACCAGTGGCTGCACCGCAACCATGAACGGCAGCGCGAGTGTCTCCCCCGCAGATCCATTCGCCTGCTGGCAGTTGCAATACTTCGGCAGCAACAACTGCGCGCTGTGCGCTGGGAACGTCTCCTACACGGGCGACGGCATGAGCAACACCAACAAATTCCTGGCGGGCTTTAGTCCCACCAACTCGGCGGCCTACCTGCGCATCAGCAGTGTTGCGAGGTCGGGCACCAACGTCATTGTGACGTATCTCGGCGCCAGCGGCGACACCAACTACGTGCCGGGCGTCCAGTCACGGACGAACGTTTTGGATTTCACAACCGGTGGCGCCGGTGGCAACTACACCAATGGCGGCTGGCAGGACACCTTCCAAACCAATATCCTCGGTGTAGATATATCCGCCGCTGGAGGAGAGGGTACAGGACTTGGCACGGTCACCAACATGACAGATATTGGTGGCGCCGCCAGTTCCGCGACCCGGTACTACCGCGTCCGGGTCGTGCCGTAGAGACGCAACCGCGAGCGGGTGTCTGACGATCTTGCAAGGTGGAGGTAGCGTGTAAGATGAAGCGTTCGGTTACAATGATTCTTGCGTGGGTTGCCTTCCTGGCGTTGGCACTGCCCGGCCGCGCCCAGGTGGTTCTCATCCAGACCAATTGGACCTCCTCCAATCGCATGTCCCAGCGCCTCCCGACGAACTCGGCATGGTTCTGTTCCAGCTATGGGTCTCTGACGACGTCCGGCGGCGACCTGGTCATGGGGGTGACAACCAACAGCTCCGGCATGGCGCTGACCTATTTCACTCCCACCAGCAACAGTCCTCCCATCCAGTTGAATGTTGGCGACACGCTTACGGCCACGTTCGATTTCATTTTCAATCTGGTTCCAACTTCCGGCAGTGCTTCCGAAGGGTTCAGGTTTGGGTTGTTTGATTTCGCCGACGGAAGCAATGTGCCGATACGCGTGACGGGCGATGGCACGTTCAGCAGCAGTTCGCAGGGGCTGTTCGTGCAAGGCTACGCGCTGTTCGGGAAGATGTTCACGACTTTTTACGACGACCAACCCATCGACATCCGCAAGCGAACGAATATCAGCGACAACGCCCTGCTGGGCGCAACCGCCGATTGGACGACGCTGGCCAAAGATGACCTCAATATCAGCGCATTCTCCGGGTTTGCTGACTCGACCCCCTACAGCTTGCAGTTCGTCTTCCAGCGGACGAGCCTCAGCTCCCTGGTCATCGCCATCACCTGGTCGAACATGGCCACGGGCGCGACTCTTTCAGACTCGACCACCGACAATTCGGCGACCAATTTCAGCTTCGATGGCATCGGCTTCCGTCCGTCGAATGCTGCGATCGCCCCCATCAGCAACGACTTCACCCTGGCCGAGGTGCAAGTGACATCCGCCCCGTTTGCGCCGTTCATTGTCACGCAGCCGCAGGATGAAGATCTTTCCTCGGGGGAGACGGCGACGTTCACCGTCGTTCCCAACGGCACGCTACCGCTGTTCTATCAGTGGTATTACGACACCAACTCGCCCGTGGCCAACGCCACCAACACCACGCTGGTACTCACCAATGTTCAGATTGACGTTGCGGGCGGTTACTCGGTCCTGATTTCCAATTCCTACGGCTCGGTGACGAGCGTGGTGGCGATGCTGGCGGTGACGAACGTGGCGCCGTTCATCACCACCGACGTGCAAGACCTGACCGTCATTCCGGGCCAGAACGCCACGTTCAGCGTAGTGGCCGATGGTTCCCAGCCACTGAGTTACCAGTGGTATGAGAACACCAACACGCTGCTGGCCGGCGCCACCGGTTCCTCGTTCACACTGACCAATGTTCAACCCGCCGACGCCGGCACGTACTCCGTCGTCGTGAGCAACGCCATCGGCACGGTCACCAGCTCGAATGCGGTCCTGACCGTCAACACCAATCCCGTGGCCCCCTTGTTCCTGACACAACCGGCTTCCGTGAGCGTGGTGGTGGGCGGGAATGCCAGCTTCAGTGCGTCCGTCATCGGCACCACACCCATCACCTACCAGTGGAATCTGAACGGGGCGCCGGTTTCCGGGGCGACCCTGTCAAACCTGGACCTTACGAGCGTGCAGTTCACCAACGCCGGCACCTACACGCTGGTGGCCAGCAACTCGATCGGCTCCGCCACGAGTTCGAACGCGATCCTCACCGTGCTGTCGAACACGCCTCAGCTGCCGGTCATTCCGGCAACGAATTTCCTGATCACAAGCTATGGCGCGGTTGGCGACGGTTCAACTGACAACTCCGGCGCGATCCAGAGCACGATCAACGCGGCGGCCGCGGCCGGCGGTGGCACGGTCGAAATCCCGTCAGCCGGCACATTGAGCACGTACCTGAGCGGCCCGATCACTCTGTCCAACAGCGTCAATTTGCAGGTCGACAGCGGCGCGATGCTGCAAATGCTCCCCATCACCCGTTGGCCCGGAACGACGACCTTCATCAGTGCGAACGGCGTTCACGACATCGAGATCAGCGGGGCGGGAACGATTGACGGCAACGCGGGCTTTGGTTCGACGAACTGGTGGCAGAGCCCCACGCTACCCACGGCGTCGCGGCCTGATTTCATCAACATCCAGGGAAGTTCCTCGAATATACTTATTCAGGGCGTGACGCTGCAGAATCCACCTACGTTCCACATGGTGCTCAAGGGCGGCAACGTCAACCTGACGATCCAGAATCTGACGGTCAACACGCCGGGAGGCTCGCCCAACACCGACGGGATGGACCTGGCCTCGACCAACGTCCTGATCCAGAACTGTTTCATCAGCGACGGAGACGACAATATCGAGATCGGAGGCAGCAGCGCGGCGGCAGCCAATATTACCGTCTCCAATTGCACGTTCGGCACCGGCCACGGTGTGTCCATTGGCAGTGAGATTGAGGGCGGTGTGCATGACCTGCTCGTCAGCAACTGCACGTTCAACGGCACGGAAAACGGCATTCGCATGAAGTCCGATCGGGATATCGGCGGCTTGGTGCAGAATCTTCGGTATCTGGACATCACGATGACCAATGTGGGCTACCCGCTCATCATCTACAGCTACTACGATTCGTACGGAACGCCCAACTCCATCGCCCCCAGTACCGCCGCCGCGAACGGGCCGCAGCAGGTCATTACCACGACCCCCTTCTGGCAAAACATCCTCATCAGCAATCTGACCGCCGTTGCCAACGCCGGCAACAACATCACCGGCATCATTTGGGGCCGTCAGGAAGCGCCCGTTTCCAATGTGACGCTGTGCAGCGTGAACATCGCCTCCCACGGAGAAACCTTCGACGTCTATAATGCCCAGGCGATCCAGATCCTGGATTCCCAACTCACCACCGACGGCAGCGCCAATACGTTGACGCTTTACAATGCCCAGGTCATCGTGACCAACAGCGCGCCCGGCACCAATGTGGTGACGTTGAGCGGACTGGTGGTGCCACCGACGAACAACGTCCTGGCCTTCTTCAACGCGCCGGCTGGCGTCACCGCCACCAACCTTTTCGCCCCGAATCTGTTCCTTACCTTGGGCGGGAGCACACTCACCGTGAGCAATGGCCTGAATCTGGGCGGCGCCTCGACGCTGAACTTCGCCGTGGGCACGAACGCCACCGAAATCGTGGTGACTGGCAATCTGACGTTGGGTGGCACACTCAACGTGACCGATGGCGGCGGATTCACTAATGGAACCTACACGTTGTTTACCTACGGCGGCGCGTTGACCTACAACGGACTGGCGATTGGCGCGTCGCCGAGCACAAACTTCACGTACACGGTGTCGACCAACACTGCCGGACAGGTGAACCTGATTGTCGCGCTTCCGGTGGTACCTCCGGTGGCGAGTTTCACGAACAATCCCGCCAGCGGGCCGGCGCCCCTGACGGTGAACTTCTACGATACCTCGTCCAACTCACCCGCGAGTTGGGCTTGGACGTTTGGCGATGGCATCGGCACGTCAGCCATGCAGGACCCGGGCTACACGTACGACTATCCGGGTACGTACACGGTGACCCAGATCGTGGCCAACACGGCCGGATCCAGCACCAATACAGGGACCATTACCGTGTCTCCATACACGTTCGCGCAGTGGCAGCAGTTCTACGGCCTCACCGGCCCGTCGAGTGGTGGCAGCGCCTCCTACACGGGCGACGGCATGAGCAACACCAACAAATTCCTGGCGGGCTTCAATCCCACCAACGCCGCCGCCTACCTCCACATCATTAGCGTTGTGAAGTCGAGCACCAACATCATTGTGACGTATCTCGGTGCCAACGGAGACACCAGCTACGTGCCGGGCGTCCAGTCGCGGACG
>JBEKUF010000173.1:0-7317 GCA_049515295.1 Verrucomicrobiia bacterium
GGTCGCGAGCGAGACGACGGTCAACCCCGACGGATCGATCACGGTCCCCGTGGTCTCGGTCTTGGTCTCGGACTTGTTTTCACGCCCGCCCATGGAGACGCTCTGTTTGATCGCGAGCTTCACGGCGATGACGGCGCCCTGGTTCTTGGCCAGGATGTCGCGGCCGGATCTGGCGACGTCGTCGGCCCGGGCGGTGGACGCTATCATGGCGGTCGCCGCCACGATGGCGAGCGATGAAATCAGTGTAAGGTGTTTTCTCATGTTAGAGGTTTCCTTTCGCGACCTGGCGGCTTTTGTCCCAGTTGGGTTCCAACTCGAGGAAGACCGTGTGAATCCCGCGAATGACGCGCAGGACGATGGTTTTCCGCTTCTCAGCGGCCACGTGCTTCATGATCTGTTTGAGCGAGGCCACGTCCGTCACCGGGTTGCCCTCGACCACCGTAATCAGGTCGCCAATGGCCAGTCTCCCGAGGGCGGCCCAGCCACCCTCTTTGACCTCGGTGACCAACACGCCCGGTTGCTCCTGCGACCATTGTTCCTGGACTTTGTCGATAAACGTCGTGTCGCGCGCGGTGAATTCAAAGTCTTCATCGCGGTATTTCTTCATTTCGCGTTCGAGCTTCGGCGAGCGGACCAATTCGACGGGAATACTCAGTTTGTCCGCGCCGCGGCGGACGGCCAGTGTGGCGGTGGTGCCGATTTTGTATTGCCGCACCATGGTGTCGAGAACTTCCTCGTCTCCGGGCTGCGAGGCTTCGATGGGGCTGCCATCGAGTGCGAGGATCAGGTCGCCGACCTTCAGCCCGGCTTTCTCAGCCGTGCTGTCGGGATAGACCTGCGTGATGCGGACGCCGGTCTGGCCCGGGATGCCGAGCTGCCCGGCCAAATCCCGCGGGATGGCCTGGGTGGCGACGGGCAACCAGGCCTTTTGGGCTTCGAGCCCGGGATCTTCCAACTCCTTGATGCCGACCCTGACGACCGTGAGCAACTGCTCGGTCTTGCGCCGAAACCCGAGGGTCGTGGGCACCGGCTTCGATTTGCCGGCGGTGACCTTGTCGGTGATGTTCTGCATCTCGGCGACGTTGCGGACGGGCGTGCCGTTGATTTCCGTGAGCACGTCGCCGGACAGGACGGGCGGTTTGGCATCGTCGCACGGGCCGCCGGGCCGGATGGAAGTCACGATCACGCCGTCGAGGCTCTTCAATTTCAGTTCGCGGGCGGCCAACGCTGAAATATCGCGGGCGGTCATACCCCATTGTTTGAGCTCAAATTGTTGGCGTTGGGGTTGTTCGCGTTCAGCGGTGACCAGTTTCAAGGTCTTCTCCTGGCCGTCGCGTTCGACAACAACTTCGATCTCGTGGCCCGCGGGCAAATTCGCCACCATCTGGTTCAGGAGCGGGATTTCCTCGGTGTAACGGACGAGCACGTCGCGGCCGGCGATTTTCACCAGGATGTCGCCGGAATGAATGCCGGCCTTGCCCGCGGGTGAATCATCCAGCACGTTGGAAATCAACACGCCGCGGTTTCCCTTGTCTTCCTTGAGCAACGGTTGGATTTCGACACCGAGCCAACTGCGACTAACCTTTCCCTTCTCGATCAACTGGTGGGCGACGCGCTGGGCGAGGTTGCCCGGGATGGCGCCGCTGAGGCCGAAGCTGATTTCGTTGATGCCGATGACCTGGCCCTTGAGGTTCACGAGCGGCCCGCCCGAGTTGCCGGGATAGATGTCCGCGTCGTGGCCGATCCACCGCACCAGCGAGCCGACGTCCTCGCCATCGAGCGTGAACCGCGATGACGAAAATGCTTCCGGCATGACCATTTTCATGTTGCTGACGATGCCGAGCGTGACGGATTGCGACATGGCCAGCGGGCTGCCCATCGCCAGCACCGTATCGCCGACCCGCGCCGCGTCCGAATCGCCAAATTCGACGGTCGGGAACTCGCGTTTGCCGTCGGACCGCAATTTCAGCACCGAAATGTCGGCCAGCGGGTCGGTGCCCACGAGGTCGGCGGGGATTTCCTCGTTGCTCGGCAGGATCACGACGAGGCGGGTGGCGTGGCCGGCAACATGATGATTGGTGATCACATGGCCTTCCTTGCTGATGATCACACCGCTGCCGCTGCCCTCGAATTTCACTTCGCGGCCCTGATAATACTGCGTGGCGACGACTTTGATGCGGACCAGGGACGGCTTGACGCGCGCCACGGCTTCATCAATCTCGCGGCGCACGGGATCGACGGGTTCGATGGCGGCGGCGGCAAAGGACCGAGCGGTGATCGGCGAAGCGATCACGGCGACCGCGGCCGCGGCACACGCCAAGAACTGTTGTAATCGGGAAATCATCCAGCGCAGTATGGCAGAAGTCATCTCTGGCGTAAAGGGATAGCCAACCACTCAAGGCTGACATCCGACAGCCTTCTTGTTCATCCCCCATTTCGCCATTTACTCATCCTACCACAAATCCGAGAGCAAGAAAGCCTGCTGTCGATCAGGAGCGGTCTGGCGGAGGTGCAAGGCAGGGACGAAGACGGGAAGACGGCGCATCATCGCCGGTATTCTGCTATAATAGGATTTTCTGTGAACATTCGACGATTTCAACGAAGGTTTTGGGCGACGAGCATCTGTCTCGCAGCGGCGTGGTGTGTCCTGGGGTTGCTGTCGGGCGGCTGCACGACAGTTCAAACGGATCGTGCCGCCACCAATGACGGTTTGCGTTCGCGAATGGTGACGGGCCCTCCCCGTGAAATTTTCGGATTGGTGAAGCAGTGCGTCTATCGGGAATTTCCCGATGGCCAGGTCCGCACCGATCCCAATATGGGCGAGGTCACGGCCACCGTTTCCTCCATCATAACGGGAGATGCGCTGTTGAAGGCGACCATGATCGAACGGCCCGATGACATGGTGGAAGTAAGCGTGTCCGCGAAGGGAGTGGGCGCCGCCCAACAGAAAGCGACCGTTGAAAAATTCCTCAGTGACTTCGACGAGGCGTATGCCGTGTGGGTCAAGTACCGGACGATCGACCGCGGGCCGATTGATTGACCGTCCGGTGGCCTCGTGGCATAGCCGGCGTTCGCCTCTAGCGTCACGTGGCCTTCGTGGTGAATTATCTCACTGCTGGTAGAGAATCATCCCCGACTTGTAGCGGACGCGGACGGTGCCTTCGACGATGCGGTCGCCGGTGACGGCGCCGCTGCCATCGAAGGCGACGTGCCAGGGGCCGATGGGCAGGGCGAAGTCATAGCTGAGTTCGTCCGCACTGTTGGCGATGACGCAGGCGTGTCTCCATGTCTCGCTCGGCAAACCTCCGTCGGGGTCGATGGTGAACATGAGGGAGCCGGGATTGGGCTGGTCGTGAAACTTCAGCCACGCGGCGATTTGTTCCTTGGAGCGCAGGCGGAAGACCGGATGCGCTTTGCGCAGCGCGATGATGTCGCGCGTATAGGCGAACAGATCGTAGTGTTTCTTTTTCAGCGACCAATCGACCTCGTTGACGCTGTCGGGCGCGTTGTAGCTGTTCTCGTGGCCGAACTTGGTGCGGGCGAACTCTTCGCCGCCGTGGAGGAACGGCACGCCCTGCGAGGTGAACAGCAGCAGGTAGCCGAGCTTCATCATGTCTTTGAGCTCGCGGTCCGACGCGCCCGGCTTGGAGAGCTTGAGTTTGTCCCAGACAACCCAGTTGTCGTGGCAACTGAGGAAATTGATGGCCTGCGCGGGCGTGGGCACCCAGTCGCGCCAGCTTCCCTCAATGCCGCGCTGGACGTTGTCGAGGTTCGAGCCGTTCTGAATGAACCCGGCGTGGTTCTTGTCGAAGGGCGAGCCGATGAGCGCGTTGCGGATATTGTCGTTGAACGCGCCGATGCGCGTGCCGCGGATGGTCTGCTTGTTCGTCGGCTTTACGGGCGCCTGTTTGCCGCCGCCGCCCCACGGTTCGCCGTAGAGGACGATGTTCGGCTTGATCGCGCGCAACTCGCGCTCGACATCCTTCATCGTGTCGAGGTCGATCAACGCCATCAGGTCGAACCGGAACCCGTCGATGCCGTATTCCTGCACCCAATGTTTCAGCGTGTCGATGATGTACTTGCGGCCCATCGGCGCTTCGCTGCGGAAATCGTTGCCGCAGCCCGAGCCGTTCGAATAGCTGCCGTCGGGCAGAAACCGAAAATAGTAGCGCGGAACCAGCGAATGGAACGGCGCGTTGTTGGCGGTGTGGTTGTACACCACGTCCATGATCACGCCGATACCGCGCTGGTGCAGGGCCGCGACGAGCTGTTTCAATTCGCGGACGCGGCTCTCGTTGTCGATGTTCGTGGCGTACCAACCCTCGGGCGAGTTGTAATCCATCGTCACGTAGCCCCAGTTGTAATTCGTGCTCGTCTCGTCGTTGTCGAAGTCCTGGATCGGCAGCAACTGCACGTGCGTGATGCCCAACTCAGCGAGGTTATCGAGGCCCGTCTTGATCGCGTCATCCTCCGGCAGGTGGGCGCCCGCCTGCGCGAAGCCGAGGTATTTCCCCTTGTACTCGACGCCGGAATTGGCCGCGATAGTGAAATCGCGCACATGCATCTCATAAACCACCATGTCCACGGGTGACCCGAGCGGCGGCCCGATCTTTGCCGTGTCCCAGTTCGGCGGGTTGGTTTTCGACAGGTTGGTAATGCGCGCCCGACGGCTGCTGTCGACGGCGTTGACGCAATAGATATCGAGCACCTCGCGGTCCCGATCATCGAGCTTGTACAGATAGAACCTGCCCTCGAGGTCGCCGTCGACCTTCCCCTCCCAAATGCCCTTGCCTGCCGGGTGCAGGTCGTGCAGCATGCGGCCCTTGTCACCGGTGGCGGCGTCGTAGATCACCACCTGCACTGTGCGCGCCGTCGGCGCAAACACCCGAAACGTCGTCGCTTCGGGACGGTACGTGGCGCCGAGCACGGCCTCCGCGTCATAAAACTCGTTCGTATCATCCAGCACACCTCGGGGAAGCACGCGGGCCGAGCCGCCAAAGCCTTCGACACTGACCTCATACACCCGCCCCGCTATGTCCAACGGCGCGCCGAGGATCAACTCGATTTCGTTGGATGTCAGTTTCTTGTCGTGGAACAGAATCCGAGCGGAGACGGGTGTTTGCCGCTTCGTTTGGCTGTCGGTGACCGTGAAACGGTCCGCCGTGACTTCGTCCGTCTTCACCAAACGCGACATCTCGACCACCAGGCGATTCGGCGTGTCCATGTAGGCGGCCACCACCTGCGGGCTCGTGTCGGGCGGCTGTGCCCACATCTTGTCCTTGCCACCGATCAAATAAACCTCATTACCCATGTCTGCCCTCCAGAATTTGTCTTCTCCGTCCTTGCGGTTCCAATCACCTCTCAGGCGCGGCAACAGACCGATCTTGTCCGAGTCGCCCTTCAGGCCGTAGTCACCGCGATCCAGTTGCAGGATCGACCCATAGGTATCGCGACCGATCTCGAAAATCTCGTTCTGCTCCGGCGAACGCTTGAAGGAGGCGTCCCATGTCCAGATACTGACGTTGTCGTAGTCTTCGTCGTAGCGGTGATAATGGATGGTGACCAGATTCCCGGGCTTGGACAGCGTGCGCTTTTTCCAAATGGATGGATCCGACAACACTTTCGTGCGCGACATCCGTTCCAAAGTCCATTTCTGATTCACGAACCAATCGCCGTAACTGGGGTAGCACGATTCCAGCGCGTCTCGGCTGATGGTCAGCCAAAGCTCGTATTCGCCATCCGCCACGGGCCGGGAAGCGTCCATGGCTTGAATGATCACCTGCACGGCACCGTTGTTGGGCACGATGGCCTGGCCTCGCGCGACGACCCGTCCTTCGCGCTTGAGGCCCGCCAGTATTTTTCGGCTGGCGTTTCCAAGCGGCGGCGTGATGTCCACGGTCGCTACGACAGCGCCCCTCGGCTGCGGTTGCGGCAGGAACCTTGTCTGGTGTTCGCCGGGAACCCGCCCGCAGGAGGCCAGAACCGCAGCCAGGATCGGCAACAAGACACGGGATCGCGTCCGCGAAAACGGTTTAGCAAGTCGCCGTATCGCAACGATTGGTTCGTTCACTGTGGATTCCTTCAAGTCCGCGTCCCGCTCAGACAACGCGAGAGTACACGATCAGAAACACCAACACCAGCCCGCAGACCAAGACTACGCCGTTCATCCGGACGCTGAGACGATGGAGCGCTTTCCATTCCGTCTCCAATTCTTCATCGAGCGGCTTTCCCGAAGATTCCGCCGCCGCGCGGCGTTCGCGAAGCGCGTTCATGTGCGGCATGACACCCTGACGCAACCAGAGATCCGTCCCGCCCATCCCCGCCAGCAACAACAATGTCAGAATCGCCGGCCACTTGGCAAACGACCGATCCGCCAGCAGCAGCCCGACGCACACGATCCCGACCGCTGCGCACACGATGCCGATCAAATAGTACTTGGAAAAAATCCGCCGAATCAGCGTCGCGGCGTCTTCTGGTTTGAGCGTCTTGAATACCGTCGGGGCCACCGCGGAACTAAAAAATACGATGCTGCCGATCCACACCGCCAATGTCAGCACATACAACCATTTCACCCATTGGGTCATCGCCATCGCAGCGTATCAGTCTCGTCCAAGCCCGCCAAGGTCAAAAACACCGTTGACGTGATCTGCAGCCTTCAGCCTGAACTTGCAGCGCCGCCCCGGACTGATTAGTCTGGGCAACATGTCGACGGGACGGAAACTCCGCTACGGCATCTTGGGAACCGGACTGATCTTCGGCAAGTTGGCCGACGCATTTCGGTTGATTGACGAAGCGTCGCTGGTGGCGGTTGCCAGCCGTGACGCCGAGCGCGCCCGAGCCGCCGGCGCGAAGCATGGTGTGCCGCGGGCGCATTCTGGTTACGAGTCCCTGATCCGCGATCCCGGAATCGACGTCATTATCAACGCACTGCACAACGGGCTGCATTGCGAATGGACCGTGCGCGCGCTCGAAGCGGGCAAACACGTGTTGTGCGAGAAGCCACTCGCCTGTTCCAGCGCTGAGGTCGAGAAGATGTTCGCCGCCGCCCATGCCAGTCAGCGGTGGTTGATGGAAGGGTTCATGCATCGCTTCCACCCGCAGATGGCCGAAGCCAAACGGATCATTGCGACCGGCGGAATCGGACGGGTCCTGCACATTCGTTGTCACCGGACCTCCCGCGGACGTGACCGGGACAATCCGCGGTATCGGCGCGAGGCCGGTGGCGGCGCGCTTATGGACATCGGCTGTTACTGCGTGAACCTCTCGCGATTCTTGGTTGGCGCCGAGCCGAATCGCGTGGTCGCCCACGCCCATTTC
>JBEKUF010000174.1:0-7172 GCA_049515295.1 Verrucomicrobiia bacterium
CGGAAGCGATCAAGTCAGGGAAGATCAAGACGCTCATCGTCCACGGCGAGAACGTCGTGAACCACGGCATCACCACGGAATTGCTCGGGAAGTTGGATCTCCTCGTGGTGATCGACACGTTGCCCAACGCGGTGACGGATCTGGCGCATTATGTTTTGCCGGGGGCGACCTTCGCCGAGAAACGCGGCACGTTCATCAACGTCAAGGGCCGCCTCCAGCGATTGAACGCGGCGATTCCATCGCCCGGGATCGCTCGTCCCGAATGGCAAACGTTCGCGGCGCTGTTGAACGAACTGGGCGCCGACGGAAGCTATCTCGCAATCGAAGACGTGTTCGCCGATATGGCGCGCACGCTGACCCCGCTGGCGGGATTGAATTTGTCGAAGATCGGCGACCTCGGCGTGGAGGTGAATCTGGCGGCTGGGCCGAAAGCGGTGGCCGCGAGCCAACCGGTGGCCGCGGCAGGAGCCAGCGCATGATTCCCTTGCTCCTCATCCATCTCATCAAGATCGCTTGTGTGATCGGCGTGATGCTCGGCATCGTGGCCTACACGGTGTTGGCGGAACGCAAAATTTGCGCGTGGATGCAGGACCGCATCGGGCCGAATCGCGTCGGGCCACTGGGCCTGTTGCAGCCAGTGGCCGATGGATTAAAATTAATTTTCAAGGAGGACGTGCTTCCGCATCACGTCAACAAGGTCTATTTCACCCTGGCCCCAATGATCACGATGGTGCCCGCGCTTATTACCATCGCGGTCGTGCCGTGGGGCAGTCAACTGGTCATTCCCGCCCTCTCGCACGATCCGATCCCGGGCGTCATCGCCGATCTGAACGTTGGCATTCTGTTTGTGTTCGCGATCGCGTCACTCGGCGTCTACGGCATCGTGCTGGCGGGGTGGTCGAGCAACTCGAAGTATCCATTCCTCGGCGGTATTCGTTCCAGCGCGCAGATGATCTCGTATGAAGTCTGCCTCGGATTGAGCGTGGTGCCGGTGTTCATGCAGGCCGGCTCGCTCAATCTCATGCGGGTCGTCGAATACCAGGCGCAGCATGCGTGGTTGTGTCTCACGCAGCCGCTGTCGGCCTTCATTTTTCTCGTAAGCGCGTTCGCCGAGACCAACCGCCTGCCGTTCGATTTGCCGGAGGCGGAACAGGAGTTGGTCGGCGGATACAACACCGAGTACAGCTCGATGAAATTCGCGATGTTTTTCATGGGTGAATATGCGGCGATGTTCGTGGCGTCGGCACTGATGGCTACGTTGTTTTTCGGCGGCTGGTCGCTGCCGTTCGCGCCGTTCAATGCGCCCGCGCAAACGCTCGGCGTGGGCCTGGCGCATATCGGTATTTTTCTGGCGAAAGTGTGCGGGTTCCTGTTCTTCTTCATTTGGGTGCGATGGACGATTCCGCGATTCCGTTACGACCAACTGATGGCGTTGGGGTGGAAGATCTTCATCCCGTTGACGCTGTTGAACATCCTGGTTTGCGGAGTGGTGCTGGCGGCGGTCACGAAATAATCATGCAAGTCAAGCGGCCAAAATTAACGATCTGGGAGCGAACGTACCTCCCGCAGATTCTGCAGGGGCTGTGGCTGACGTTGAAGCACATCCCCCAGCAGAAGTTCACGCGTCGATATCCCGAGGAAAGACCGCCGTTGTACGGCGCCTATCGCGGCGCGCCAACGCTCGTGAAGGACCCCGCGGGCCGGGTAAAGTGCGTGTCGTGCCAGTTGTGCGAATTTGTTTGTCCCCCGAAGGCCATCCGCATTACACCGGGGTCGCGTCCGGACGAAGCGCCCGACGCCAATGTCGAAAAGGAGCCCGAGGATTTTGTGATCGATATGCTGCGGTGCATCTACTGTGGGTATTGCGAGGAAGTCTGTCCCGAGGAGGCGATTTTCTTGAAGCGGGATTTTGCGATGGCGGGCTACTCGCGCGAAGAATTGCAGTTTCACAAGGAGAAGTTGCTGGAGTTGGGGGGTGTGCAACCGGATTCCATTTGGAAGTGGAAATACCAGGGCGCCCCGCCGCCCGACGCGCCGGGTGCGAGCGTGAGGAAGCCACAGATGCACACACATAAACACCGATGAGTATCTGTGATACATCCGTGTGAATCTGTGGCGTAACTAATCGATGATTGTTCACGACATACTGTTCTGGTTTTTCAGCATCGCGATGCTGGCATGCGGAATCCTGGTGATTTTCAGCCGCAATCCCGTTGCCAGCGCGCTGTTTCTCGTGCTGCTGTTTGCGTTCCTGGCCGGGTTGTTCGTGCTGCTCGAGGCATTCTTCATCGCGGCGATCCAGGTGCTGGTGTACGCGGGCGCGGTCATGGTGTTGTTCCTGTTCGTCATCATGCTGTTGGATATCAAGGCCAGCGAGCGCCGCAAATTCCGGGCGCTGGGCGTAATTGGCGGAATCGCGGTTGCCGTGGCCTTCGTGTGGGAATTGAAGATCGTCCTCGCCCGACCGGTGAAACCCCTGGCCGGCGGCGGCGATGAACTGAGCGGCGGTCTGGAGCAGGTCGTCAGACCGCTGTTTGCCAATTACATGTTGCTGTTCGAAGTGACGGCCCTGCTGCTGTTGGTTGCGATGATTGGCGTGGTATTGCTTTCCAAGAGGGAACTCAAGTGACCAGCGCGATCACACTCAATGATTATCTGGTCGTCAGCGGGTTGCTGTTCGCGCTCGGCATTGCCGGCGTCATCATCCGTCGCAATGCGCTTGTCATCTACATGGCGCTGGAGATGAACCTGAATGCCGCGAATCTCGCGCTCATCGCCTTTTCCAAATTCAACAAGCTGGTCGAGGGCCAGATTCTGGTGTTTTTCATCATCGCCATCGCCGCGGCGGAAGTTGCGGTCGGTTTGGCAATCATCGTGGCATTGTACCGCCGCAAACAATCCATCAGCGTGGATCAACTGACGACGATGCGGCTATGAATCACATGATCTACATGTACGGCACCGATTGGGGCATGGGCCGTTTTCCCATCTGCTCCGTGTGGATGATTCTCTTCACCCCGCTGGTCGCCGCGGCGTTCATTACACTGTTCACGGGCAAGCGAAGGGGGCTGAGCGCCGCGCTATCCATCGGCGCCATCTTGATCTCCTTCGCGTTGTCACTACGGCTGTTCCTGTTGTTCGCCCTCAAGGGCATCCAGCACCAGCCGCATCCATTCGAGTGGCTCGTCATCGGCAACACGGTGCGCATCGAGTTCGGCATGACGACCGATGCGCTGGCGCTGTTGATGTTGCTGGTCGTCACCGGCGTGGGGTCGGCCATCCACATTTATTCCATCGGCTACATGAAAGGCGACCCCGGTTTCTCGCGGTACTTTGCGTGCATGTCCTTGTTCACGTTCTCGATGCTCGGGATCGTGATTTCGAGCAACTTCATCCAGATTTTCATTTTTTGGGAACTGGTCGGCCTGAGCAGCTATCTGTTGATTGGTTTCTGGTTTGAAAAACCCAGCGCTGTCGAAGCCGGCAAGAAAGCGTTCCTTACCACCCGCATTGGCGACGTCGGGATGATGCTGGGCATTCTGGTGCTCTGGTCCCACGCGCACACCTTCGAGTTTACGGAGCTGAAGGCGAAACTACCGACACTCGGTTTATCGATTGGCACCCTGGCGCTGATCGGCGCGCTGATTTTCGCGGGCGCGGTTGGCAAGAGCGCCCAAGTGCCGTTGCACGTTTGGTTGCCTGATGCGATGGAAGGTCCGACGCCCGTCAGCGCGCTCATTCATGCCGCGACGATGGTGGCCGCGGGCGTGTACATGCTCTGCCGTGTGTCGTGGCTGATCCTGCCGAGCGAAACGGCGATGTGGCTCATTGCATGGATTGGCGGAATCACGGCGCTTATGGCGGCGTCGATCGCGATTGCCCAAAACGACATCAAACGCATCCTCGCCTACTCGACGCTCTCGCAACTCGGTTACATGGTGATGGCCGTCGGCCTCGGCGGGCCGACACAGGCCATGTTCCATCTCACGACGCACGCGTTTTTCAAGGCGCTGCTGTTCCTCGGCGCGGGCAGCGTGATCCTCGCCCTTCACCACGAACAGGACATCTGGAAAATGGGCGGGTTGTGGAAGAAGACTCCGATCACATTCTGGACGTTTCTGGTCGGCACGCTGGCGCTGGCGGGCGTGCCGCCGTTGAGCGGATTTTACAGCAAGGACGAGATTTTGCTCATGGCCTTCGAACGCAACCATCCGCTGTTTCTGATCGCGGTTGTGACGGCGTTTCTGACCGCGTATTACATGGGGCGGGAGGTATTCGTGGTGTTTTTCGGCAAACCGCGCGACCAGCACGCCTACGACCACGCGCACGAATCGCCCTGGGTGATGACGTTGCCGTTGATATTCCTGGCGGCGCTCTCGATCATCGCCGGCTGGTACAGCAAAGTCCCCAACTTTCTCGGGCCGCCACATGAAGCGGAGCGTCATTCGCTCCTGCTGACGGGTGGCCTGATCGCCGTGCCGCTGTTCGGGTTCCTTGTCGCCGCGAACATTTATTGGAAGGCCGACCCGAGCGACGCGCCCGTCAGAGTCGCGCTGGGCGAACTCTGGACGTTGGTGGAGAACAAATACTATTTCGACGAGTTGTATCAATGGATCATCAAGTACGTGCAGGGCACGATTGCGAATGTGTGCGATGTGTTCGACCGCTGGGTGCTCCAGCGGCTCGGCATCGGCGGCCTGTCTGTCGGCACGGGCCTGCTCGGTCGCACCGTGCGCCATCTACAGACCGGCAGCATCTCCGGCTACGCCTTTCTCATCGGCCTCGGCGCAACCGTGATCATTTACTACGTGGTGGTGAGATGAGGCGCATGTTCGGATACCCATCGGTTATCCTAGCGCTCGCGATGTCAGCCTGTTCGCACGAGGAAACCTCTAAGGCCACTATTCGCGTGCGGATTGAAGGGCAGTCGGTGCAGGACAAGTATAGACTGATCACTGAACAAGAAATTCTTTGTTCATCTACGTTCTTGAGTCACGTCAATAACGAACTCGGGTTGGGAAAGTCATGGGGGCTGAGTGACGATGCTGTGGTACAAAGACTACGCAAAGCCATACGCGTAACACAGGGAAGTGAGAGCGACATCTTTGTCATACAAGCGGATGGGTTGGATAAAAAGACTGCGGTCGAGGTGCTAAATGCACTTTGCAACTTCTACAAGGCGCAAAAGCTAAGCGAAAGCAGTGATGGAGGACCGCAAAAAGAGGTGCATGTCGAGGTTGTCCAGCAAGCGCAGTGATCATGGAAGCGTTACTTACCATCGCCGTCCTGCTGCCGCTGATCGCGGCGTTTGTGTTGTTTATGTTTCCCTCAAAGAACCCGAAGGCGATTCGGGCGCTGGCGCTGTTTGCCACGGGCGTGTCGCTGCTGATCACGTTGACGCTGTTCGCGAGTTTTGACCGCACGAAGAGCGGTTATCAGTTTGTCCACAGCATCCCGTGGCTGCCGAGCTACGGATGCTCGCTGAAATTTGGCGTGGACGGCATTTCGATGACGTTGCTGTTGCTCGTCGGGTTCATTTCATTTTGCGGGACGCTGATCAGTAGCGAGATTCACGACCGCGAGAAGGAGTATTATATCCTGTTTCTCACGCTGACGACGGGCATCAGCGGAACGTTCGCCACGATGGACCTGTTTTTCTTCTATTTCTTCTACGAACTGGCGGTGATCCCGATGTATCTGCTGATCGGCATGTGGGGATCGCTGCCACCGGGCAAGCACGGGCGCACGAAAGAATACGCGACGATGAAGTTAACGCTGTACCTGACGGCGGGCGCGGTGCTGGCGTTGATCGGATTGCTGGGAATCTACTTCGTGGGCGGCACACTGGATATCGAGCGGTTGCAGCACAACATCTGGCTGGCCCGGGGCACGCAGATGTGGGCGTTTCCGTGTTTGCTGTTCGGGTTTGGCTTTCTCGCGTCGCTGTGGCCGTTTCACACATGGTCGCCGCTCGGATACGCCGCCGCGCCGACCGCAGCCTCGATGATGCACGCGGGCGTGCTGAAGAAGCTCGGCGCGTACGGCATTATTCGGCTGGCGTTGCCGTTATTGCCCGAAGGCGCGCGGCATTGGGCCAACCTGCTGGCGATCCTGGCGTGCTTCAACATCTTGTACGCGGGCTGGACGGCACTGACGCAGAAGGACTGGAAATTCGTCATCGGCTACAGTTCGGTGAGCCACATGGGCTATGTCCTTCTGGGAATCGCCACGCTGAACGTCGTCGGCGTGACCGGCGCGGTGCTGCTGATGTTTGCGCACGGCGTGATGGCGGCGCTGACGTTCGCGTTGATCGGCTTTTTCTACCACCAGACGCATAACCGGTATGTGCCCGACCTTAGCGGCCTCGCGCGGAAGATCCCGTTCATCGGGGTATGCATGGTCATGGCGGTCATGGCGTCGAGTGGCTTGCCGGGCTTCGCCAATTTCGCCAGCGAAGTGCTGGTGTTTCTCGGTTCGTGGCAGCAGGGCACGGCCGTATTTCGCGTGGCGACGATTTGCGCCGTGTGGGGGATCGTGGTGACCGCCACCTACATGCTGCGGGCGGTGCGCACGAGTTTCTTTGGCCCGTTCGATGAGAAATGGTCGATGCTCAAGGATGCAGTGACATTCCGGCAGAAGTTTCCGTACGCGTTGCTGTTGGCGGCGCTGCTCACGGTTGGGTTTTGTCCGCGGCTGCTGACGGACATCATCAAGCAGAGCGTGGCGACCTCGGTTGTCAGCCGCTTGTCCACGAGCGCCGAAACCAAGGCGGCGTCCACCGACACAGTCTACAACACCGGGGCGACACCATGATGGGCCTCTACGCCATCCAGTTGGAATGCCTCGTGGCGACCTGGGGAATCGTGCTGCTCCTCGTCGATGCGTTTACGCCGATTCCCAACAAACGGCTGGTGGGATACCTGGCGGCGGGATTCGTCGCGGTGGCGTTGCTCTACAGTTTCGCGATCCAGCCCATTGACGAACCATTTTTTCACGGGATGTTCCGGCTCGATCCGTTTGCGCTGTATTTCAAACGGCTGTTCCTGCTGGCGCTGGCCGTGGTGCTCCTGATGGCGGCGGAGTTCTCCCCGCGCCTCGAGTCGGGCGTGGTGGAATTCTACGCGCTGCTGATGTTTTGCGCGGTGGGAATGCTGCTAATCGCCTCCGTGAAC
>JBEKUF010000175.1:0-7827 GCA_049515295.1 Verrucomicrobiia bacterium
ATTTCGCCCAACTCGATTCGCAGCCCGCGGATTTTGACTTGCTGATCTTCGCGGCCCAGATATTCGATATTGCCATCCGGCAACCACCGCGCCATATCCCCGGTCCGGTAAATTCGTTCGCCCGGCACCACGGGATTCTCCACAAACCGTTCGTTGGTCAGCTCCGGATTGTTCAGATAGCCCCTGGCCAGGCCCACCCCGGCCACACACAACTCTCCAGCCTGTCCGATGGGTGCCAAACAGCCTTCTTTGAGGATGTAAATCCTCGTATTCTGAATCGGTTTGCCGATGGGGATGTTCTCAATTTCACCGCGCGTGGGGCAATCGAAGTACGTCACATCCACCGTGGTTTCCGTCGGCCCATAGAGGTTCGTCAGCCGGGCGCCGATGTTCACGCCGATAATTTCGTTGAACTTCCGAACATGCACAGGGCTTAGAACCTCACCGCTGGCGAAAATGTGGCGCAAGGAAACCAGTGCCTCCGACACCTGGCCAGGTTTGCTGTCCAGGTATTCCAGGAAGACATTCAACATCGAAGGCACAAAATGCATCACGTTAACCCGGTGTCGTTTCACCGCTTCCACAATCGCCTGGGGGATGGCCTCGCCGCGCGGCATCAGCAGGCAGAGCGTGGCACCTTCGAGCGCCCACCAAAACAGCTCCCACACGGACACATCGAAACAATAGGGGGTCTTCTGCAAAATTACATCGCCGCGGCCGATCGGGTAGGCGCGTTGCATCCAGTGGAGCCGATTGACCACCGAGCGATGTTCGATCATGACGCCCTTGGGCCTCCCGGTTGACCCAGATGTGTAGATCACGTAGGCCAGATTCGGGCACGACAGATTTGGGTAACGGCTCACCCAGCAACACGCGCTTTGCCGAAATGGCCGGCAAAGAGGGAAGTAGCCGGCGTTGGGTGAGAAGCACCGGCGCCTTGGAATCTTCGAGAACGTACGCAATACGATCAGCCGGATAAGCGACGTCAATGGGCACATAGGCACCGCCTGCCTTGAGGATGCCCAGCACCCCGACCATCATATCCAGTGATCGTTCCACACACAAGCCGACCGGCACATCGGGACCAACTCCGAGTTGCCGCAAGTGCGCGGCCAGCCGATCCGCCCGCTGGTTCAGTTCCGCATAAGTCAGGGTTCTGTCCTCAAAGACAACTGCAATCTCGCCGGGGGTACGCAACGCCTGGGCTTCAAAAAGCTGGTGAATGCAAAGATCGTGAGGGTAGTCGCATGCGGTGTTGTTCCAGTCCCCGAGCAGTTGCGCTTTTTCAAGCTCGCTCAAGATTGGCACGGCGGATATCGGCACCTCCGGATTGATGATCGCCTGCCGCAGGAAGTTCAAAAAGTGGCCAGCAAAACGTTCTACGGTGCGATGGTTAAACAGGTCCGAACAATATTCGAGGCGACCCTTGTAGCCATCAGTCATTTCATACAGGTGCAGGCTAAGATCGAACTGGGCGAACCCGAGGTCGAAAGGGAAAATACAGATTTCCAGGTGCCCCAGGCGCACCACTCCTCTCGGGAGCACCTGTAACATGACCTGAAAAACCGGGTTGCGGCCTGGATCCCGCTGGAATTGCAACTGCTCAATTACCTGTTCGAAAGGAACCTCCCGGTGGGAAAAGGCGTTAAGCGTAAGGTCGCGCGCCTGTTGCAGCAGTTGACGGAACGTCGGATTGCCGGACAAGTCAGCACGCAAGACTACCACATTGAGGAAGTTGCCGATCAGCGGTTGCACTTCGCTTAGCGAACGGTTTGCGATTGGGGTGCCGATGACGATATCGGAAGCGCCAGAGTGCTGGCGAAGAACCGCTTGGAAAGCTGCCAGAATGACCATGAACGGTGTGACGCCTTGTATCGCGGCCATCTCCTGGAGCCGTCCGTAGAGCGGCGACGGCAGATCAAACCAGACGTTAGACCCGTTAAAAGACTGAATTGGCGGACGCGGTTTGTCGGGAGGCAAATCGAGCGATGGAAGACTGCCAGCCAACTGTGCCTTCCAGAATTCGAGCTGCGCCTTGCGCCCGCTGGCCTCCTCCTCCTGTCTTTCCCAAACAGAGAAGTCTGCATACTGAACCGGCAGTGTCGGAAGCGCCGGCGCCGCACCCCGGACATAAGCCTGATAGCACGCGTCCAGCTCCTGAAATAACACGGTGATGGAAAGGCCATCCGCGATGATATGGTGCAAATTGATCAGCAGTACGAATTCCATCTCACCTAGTTGGAAAAGTGAAACCCGCAGCAGAGGGAGCTTGGACAAATCAAACGGTTCGACAGCTTCAGCCGTGGCCAGCTCTTGGAGAGCCGCTTCCCGACGACCGGGCGGCAACGGTTCGAGCGGGACAAGGTTGAATTTAATTTTCCACGATGGATGGATTTCCTGGACCGGTTCGCCGTTCTGCAACGCAAAAGTGGTCCTCAGTGTCTCGTGCCGTTTGATTACTTCATTGAAGCCTGCTTCCAAGGCGCCCAGGTTGAGATTGCCTTTGAGGCGATAGCCGACGGGGAGATTGTAAGCCGGATTACCAGGTGTCAGTTGGTCAATCAACCACATCTGGCGCTGGGCGAAGGAAAGCGGCGCTGGTCCCTGTTGTGCTCGCGGGGAAATCTCACGCTTCCGGCCAGACCCGACCAGGGCGCCTTTCAACCGACGCTCCAACAGCAGCTGCTTTCCAGCCGTCAGTTTTAATGCTTCTTCAGGCATATCTGAAAGTGTAGGGCACGGACAAAATTGGGACCTGCGTTTTCATTCATCCGATGTGAGCTGTGCGACTTCGTCGTCGGTCAGGTTTTCGATTTCAGAAACGATTTTCGATCGAATGGCAGCGCTCATCTCAGCAATCGTCGGGCCTTTGAAGAAATTCCCAAGCGCAAAACTGACCTGATAGGCATTTCTGATCCTGGCGACGATCTGCATGGCTGAAAGAGAGTGGCCGCCGAGTTCGAAGAAGTTCTCGTGAATCCCGATCGGGGCAATCCCCAGCACGCTAGTCCAGATACCGGCTACCGCCTGTTCGACTTCGTTTCGAGGTTCGTCGGTCACGCCTTCTCGCCGCTTCACGAGGGAGCCCCGTTCAGGCAAGCGTTGTTCGGCCGGAAAAAGGACCGGGCCTTGTTTTGCTGCCAACAGGTGGTCAAGGTCCTCCGGGCTCACAATAACTTGCGGAAGATTTGATCCGAGCGCCCTCCTGAAGGCCTCCAATCCGTCTTTCGTAAGAATTGCCTTCTTGAGGGCTTCCACCTTCCAGCCCTCCATTCCCGCCTGCGCCTGAAGTTCTGCCAACATTCCCACTTCACGCCAGACGGGCCAATTAATGGCCAGCGTCCGGATTCGTGCTTGTTTATTTGAGAAGTCTGAAAAGGCATCCAGGAAACCATTCGCAGCGCTATAGTCGGCTTCGGCAAAAGGTCTGCTCAATGACGCAATCGAAGAAAAGAGCACGAGAAAATCCAAGTCGAGTTCTTTTAACAAGTCATATAATACAATGGTACCGCTCACTTTGGGGGCCAGAACACTATCGGCCGTATCCTTGGTCTTCACCTGAATCAGTCCGGCCCGAACGATGCCGGCCGCATGAATCACCCCGTGGATCGCCTGATGTTTTGAGAGAGTGGCGGTGATCATGCTCCGCATCGCGGCTTCGTCCGAAGTTTCGCAAACGAAGACATCTACTTCCCCCCCCAACGGTTCGATTTCCAGCAGTTGCCGGATGATGCGCGCATCCGAATCGCTCAGCGATCGTGAAGCCAGGCGCTGCGGCCACTCTGATTTTTGTGGGAATGCTGATTTTTTGGTAAGCACAAGCCGGGCCTGACACGTTTTGGCCAAATACTTCGCAACGGCCAGTCCGATGCCCCCGGTCCCACCAGTGATGACGTAAACCCCGCGGTGCCTCAACCCTTGGGCCCGCAAACATTCGCGCTCGGTTTCGGCGGTGATGGCTGACAATTTCAGCGGCTGGTAGCCTCTCTTCCAGCGGTATTTTCCGCGATAGGCGATGACCGCTCCATTTTCGAGATCACGGAATTCGTCCAAGAGCCGCCGTCCCCATTCTTCGATCTGGTAATCCGCCGAAGACAATGCGGGCAAATCCACAGCCAAACTCGTGACGTTGGGGTATTCCTTTGGAATGACGCCACAAGGCCCCAACACGGTTGCCGTGGCAGGTTGCAGCGTTTCCTCACCGGTCACCTCGTGGATTTGACTCGTCACAACGCCGAGGCGAATCGGAATTGAGACTTCCTGTTCACCGATCGCCTTGGCGAGGTTCAAAAGACTATGGAAACCCAGCTCCTGATTCAAACCATGGCACGTGGAGCCGCGGCCTTTCAGACGGTCGGACAGGCATCCCAAATGCACAATGTTCAAAGTCTTCGCCAAGCCCTTCTTTAGAGACCCGAGCAACTGAACATAGTCATCCAAGGCCGCAGGTCTGATTTCGTACACTCCGTCATTTCGACGGGTGTACGAATCTCCGAAACACGCGAACGCCACGCGAGCGCCTTGCGGTTCCAGCAGCGCTCGCAAACGGTTCGCAAATTCACATTGGTCCGCGATGATCAACCAGTGACTTCCCTTCCAACCGGATTTAGGGGTGGTATCCACGGGGAAATTGGTTCTCTCCCACGAAGGCGTGTAGAACCAATCCGCCAAATCGGCCCTTTGCTCGGAGGTGTTTTGGACAACCACGTCGGAACTGCGGTTCACTTCTGATTCAATCCAATAGCGCTGTTTTTCAAACGGGTACGTCGGCAGGGAAATCCGACGACGGTCCGGTCGCTGATCCAATTTCTCCCAATCAATCTCGATGCCAGACTGCCAAAGCAGACCGACGCTGTTCAGGATGAACTCGGGATCAGGCCGGTTCTCATAGTGATGCCGCAAGGATGACACGACCACAGGATTTGCGGAGGATGGCCTGTCTGGATGTTGCAAGGCCAACACGCCAAGGGTGCGGCCAGGCCCAACTTCCAACAGGAGACAGCCGGGTTGATTCCACGCAACGTGCAGCGCGTCACTGAACCGCGCTGTGCAACGGGCATGCTCGACCCAGTAAAGCGGATCAACTGCTTGTTGGTCCTGAATCCATGTCCCCGTGACATTGGAGATAAAAGGCAAACGCGGTGGGTTCAGGCGGACCCGTTTGGTCTCTTTGGCAAAGGCAGCGACGATCGGGTCGAGCATCCGCGAGTGGAAGGCATGGGCGTTTCGCACGGGACGGAAAATAATCCCTTGCTGTCTGAGCCGGTTCTCGAAATCGGTCATTGCTGCGACCGGCCCGGCCACCACGCACAACTTCGGACCGTTGATAAGGGCAATGGATAGCTCCTGGTCAAGGAGCGGGAGCAGTTCCTTCTCGGACAACATGACGGCGAGCATGGCGCCAAGTGGCAAATCGTTCACCAGCTTAGCCCGAATGACGATCAGCCTCAGAGCGTCTTCGAGAGAAAATACCCCGGCAAGACAGGCGGCGACATATTCCCCCATGCTGTGACCCACGATCTTGTCCGGTTGAACACCCCAGTGGGCCCAGAGCCGGGCGAGGGCGTATTCCACTGCAAAGAGCGCGGGCTGAGCATGAATGGTCTGATCCAATTTGGCCATGCTTGCTGAGGAGTCGGAAGCACGTCCGAGCATTTTTCTCAAATCAATTCCACAGGGTTTGGCCGCTTGATCCTGAACACCATCCTGCGGGTATATAAGGTGGCGGATATCACATCCGAGGATGGGTTGCATAATTTGCGCGCACCGGTCCAGTTCCTGACGGAATACATCGAAATACTGATAAAGTCCCTGAGCCATGCCGACATAATGGTCGCCGACCCCTGGCAAGAGAAAGACCACTGAATGACAAGCCGCTTCTTCCGCTTGGGAGGTGAAAACGCGCTTGGAATTCTCCTGGCCCAGAACCGCCACGGCATCCTCAAGCCCGGCACAAACCAGATGGCGGCGGTGCGCAAAGACTCTGCGCCCCCTCTTTAAGGTGTAAGCCACGTCTGCCATATTGACGGACTGGTTACCCTTGAGGAATTGCTGTAAATGGCGCGTGGCTTGATCGAGTGCGGTCGCTGTTTTTGCCGACAAAACCAGCAGGTGAGGAGGAGCGGGCTCGGTTGAAGCGGATGGCTCAGGTGCACTCTCAAGGATGATGTGCGCGTTGGTTCCGCCCATGCCGGTGGCCATCACTCCAGCTCTTCTGGGACCTTCGGACTTCCATTCCGTCAGCCGGGTGTTCACGTAAAACGGCGAGTTGGCAAAATCAATCTCCGGGTTGGGTTGGCTGAAGTGGAGGCTGGGTGGGAGTTTCCAGTGTTTGAGGGCGAGGACGGTCTTGATGAGTCCAGCCATCCCTGCGGCTGCATCCAGGTGTCCCACGTTGGTTTTGACAGAACCGATGGCGCAATAACCGTTGCGCTTGGTGAAATTGCGGAAGGCCTTTGTCAAAGCAAGAATTTCAATGGGATCTCCGATGGGTGTCCCCGACCCATGAGTCTCGAGGTAGGAGATGCTGTTGGCATCCACCTCAGCGTTCGCCAGCGCCTCCACCACGGCATCGGCCTGCCCGTCAACACTGGGCGCGGTGTAGCCAGCCTTTGCGGACCCGTCGTTGTTGACGGCAGACCCCTTGATCAAGGCATGAATATGGTCGCCATCCGCCAGCGCATCCGCCAGTCGCTTCAGAACAACGACGCCCGCCCCGCTACCGAACACGGTGCCATTGGCGCCGACGTCAAACGCGCGGACGTGTCCGTCGGGTGAAACCACTCCACTACCATCATAGAAATAACCTGCCCGATTCGGCACCCGCACCGAAACGGCACCCGCCACCGCCATGTCCGTTTCTCCGTTCAACAGACTCTGCCGGGCGAGGTGGACGGCGACCAACGAAGTCGAGCAGGCAGTCTGGACGGTCAGGCTGGGGCCGCGGAGTCCGAGTTTGTAGGAGATCCGGGTGCTCAGGAAATCCTTGTCGTTGAGAATCAGCGTCGGAATATAGTTTTCCGCAAACCTCGCGTTCAGGCCGCTGTTCATGAAATAAGTGTTCATGGCCGCACCGGCAAACACGCCGATCCGCCCAGAATAATGTTCCGGATTGCAGGCGGCATCTTCCAGGGCGGCATGCGTCAGTTCCAGCAGGATGCGATGCTGGGGATCCATGTTGGTTGCCTCCATGGGTGAGAAACCGAAGAAGGCAGCATCGAATAACCCCGGGTCATCCAGAACGGGAGCAGCTTTTACATAGTCCGGCCTGGCGAGCCAGGCAGGTGGAACTCCGGCCTCAATGATTTCCTGGTCCGAAAGCCGAGTGATGGATTCCACACCGGTACTGAGGTTCTGCCAAAATTCATCGGGACTTTCCGATCCCGGAAACCGGCACGCCATGCCCACAATGGCAATATCATATTCGCGGCTCATGGATCAGGAGGTTTTCGCTCGCAAGTTGGGTTCCGGCAAAGCCTTACGATCTGCTTTGCCATTGGCGGTCAATGGAACGCGGCTGATCTTCTGGAAATGACCGGGCACCATGTACTCGGGCAGCACGCGTTGAAGATGTTGTTTGAGCGCCTTCAGATCTGTGTCCTCACGACAAACCAGATAGGCGACGATAAGGATGATGCTGTCCGAATACTTCTTCGTGGTGACCACG
The DNA here is from genome assembly GCA_049515295.1 of Verrucomicrobiia bacterium. GTDB lineage: Bacteria > Verrucomicrobiota > Verrucomicrobiia > Palsa-1439 > Palsa-1439 > Palsa-1439. The sequence continues at coordinate 7,667 of JBEKUF010000175.1, forward strand.
CAGTCAGCGACTCCTCGGTAGCCTTGAATGACGTTTTCAATTTCGCCCAACTCGATTCGCAGCCCGCGGATTTTGACTTGCTGATCTTCGCGGCCCAGATATTCGATATTGCCATCCGGCAACCACCGCGCCATATCCCCGGTCCGGTAAATTCGTTCGCC
>JBEKUF010000176.1:0-7140 GCA_049515295.1 Verrucomicrobiia bacterium
GAAGTTCTACCGTATCGACATCTCGCTGCCGTAAGCGGTTATCTGGCTACTTCCAGTCGGTCTTCGTGCCGGAAACACCTGTCGGTGTGCCAGAGGTCCACAAATTCGCGTTCGGCGGTGGTACCGACCACGGAGCGGGTGTGGGCTTGGCTGCTGACGGCACCGGGCTGGCCGCCGCATTGGTCTTGCCCCAGGCGGACAATGGCGCCGCATTCGTTCGTGTCCACAGCCACGATTGCGCTGGACCGGAGGACGCCGATTCCCCGGTTGGCGCCGCTGGCAATTTGTTCGTTTCGACCACCCCGGGCATCGGCGATTGCGGCACACTTTGCGCCGGCGGTGCCGGCGCCTGTGGCGTAGTAGCCGTCGGAACGGGTGACGGCGGCGTGGCAGCGTCCGGTGTCGGGACGTTCAATGTGGGCGAGACCGGCGGATGAGCCACGGTCGTCGGTGGCAGCACGTCTTTCGGCGCCGTTTGCTGCGAATACGCGGCGCACGCAACGCTGGCCGTCAACACGACAGCCACCATTGCTCTTATCCGCGATGTGTTCATTTCCTTAGAAAGCCTATCAGACCATGCCGGCGTGTCAATTGCCGGCCCCGATCTGATCGGGGCTGGCGCGAATCGGTGCCGCGTCCTTGGTGCTGGCGTACTGTGACGACTTGCTCCATGCGTCGGTCAGCGAAAACTCTACATAGGGCCGGTCGGCGGCCCGAATGGTGTCTTTGCGATTGGCCACCCAAATCCTGTCAGCCGTCAGGTCGTAAATCACCGTTTGCAGGTTCGACTTCATGGCGATCTGCCGCGCCAACTCCTGGATTGTGCTCACATCCAACTTACCCTGCATCTGCTGGACAAGTTGCGTCTGCTTGTTCTCGTAGTGACCGCCGTACACCACGTCATGAAACTGCGGCAAGGTCTCGCCGTCAACGGCGAGCGTGTCACTCTCGTTCGCGTGATAGGTCAGGCATCGTTGCGCGGACGTGACCATCCCGATGGGCTCGTCACGTTTGTCGCCGAGAAAATACACGTACGAATTCGTGCGGCGCACCGCCCGAATGATCGCCGCGCCTTCATCGGCCGTGTCAGCGTACCGCAGCACGTTCTTCAGCAGAAACGGCATCGGAGTGCCCGCCAGCGTCTTGCCACCCGGCGGAACACCGAATCCCATCTCACTGAGCGCCACGCCTTTCTCGTTCACGCCCGAGATCGCGCCGACAAACCCGACCCAGCCAATGGTCACGTACTGGTTCGCGTTGTCGGTGGTCGGACGATACACCGTAATCAGCGGACGGCGCTGGAGGTTGAAGTTGGCGCCATAGTCGAGGATCCGAAGCTGATACACGTGGCCGTCGCGCGTCGCGCTGCCCTTGGCGACCATGCCGCTGCAACTTGTCTCGCCCACGTCGGGTATGGCGTGCATCTGGTGAATCAGATCCAACGGGACGCCGCTGCCCGCTGCCAAACCCGCCATTTCTTCTAGGTCCTCCTTTGGCGTGTATGGCTCCATCATGTTCCAAGCGCGGTGGAGCAGTTCGCCGATGATATCGTCCTCGTCGCGTCGCGAGATCCACTTCGAGTTGCGCAACTCTTTCGGCAGAAACTTGTCGGCGCCCGCTTGCACGTCGCGAATCGTCGCGCCGACCCGATCGGCGAGCAGTCGCCCATGCTCGTAACCCATCTCGTAGGGCGTGCCGCTCACGTAAAGCACGGTAATGCAATTGTCGCCCTCGCCAACGGACTCGACACGGCCAACGTGCTCGACCGTGCAATCTGGCTTCGGAGGGGTGAGTATCTTCTCGACCTTGGGATTGTTCATCACCAGGGTCTTCGCGACCGTTCCGCAGCCTATGGCGATCGCGGCACACAGACACACTCCACCCGAAAGCTTGCTCTTACTCATGGCATTCGTTGCCGTCGGTTCTCTGCCCGTAATGTACGCGCATTTCGAGACGACGCTAGTGGGCCAGCGACGGGCGGATTTACCAGTGGTAATCAACCCCGTTCAGCAGGGGATTGTTCCGTTGCCAGATGTTCGTTTGGTTGGTGGACGAGTTCGTCGATGACAAGGTCACCAAGCCACCGTTGGGCGCAGCCGAATTCGTCGGCGAAAGCAAGAGTGCGGACGACACGATGGCATTGAGCTTGTCTTGCGAACCTCCCGGGGCGGACGCCATTGATTTCGTGAGCAATTCCTGGGTCGTTGGTATATTTAACGGCATCGGGCGCGACGGGGAATTCACCGCCGACGAAGAAGCAGGCGGCGGCGCTGTCGCCGGCGGAATGTCCACGGGCGCAGGATGCGGCACGGCGATTTGTAGCTGCATCGGCTCGACTGCTAGGGGGGGTTGCAAGCCAGGCAGGGGAGATGCGACGGGCGAATTCGTGATTGTGGGCGCGGACGATGGGGCCGTCATGCTTCCGACTTGCCCCCAAACAGCCACGGGGGCTAGAAATGCCGCGGTCAACGCACCAACGAACTGTCGCGCTCCCATCATTATCTCGTGTCAAATTACTGGAGAACACCAAACGTGTCCAGTTCTCGTAAGGAATTGGTCGGCGACTTGACTTGTGAAAACGTTTCGATAAGCTTCCGCCCGCGACTCCTATTATGAGCACCTGGAAAGTAGCGCTGTTATCTGCGCTAATAGTCACCGCCCTGTGGTTTCTTTCGCCGTCGCGTTCGGGGCAGGCGCCCCAACCGGGCGTTCAGGAAATCAGCATCATGGGCCTCGGCCCCGTCTCCGGCTCCCAGGGCGACGCCATCCGCGACTTCGAAGAGCAAAGCCGCCAAGCTCACGAAAAAGATCCATCCAAGCCGATCTACCACGTCATTAGCGGCCAGGAAGCTTCCCGCGATGCGATATCGGACCCGACACGGTTCCTCGTGGGCGTGGCCGGCGGAATGCCGCCCGATGTGATTCGGTTTGACCGTTACGCCGTGACGGAATGGGCCGCGCGCGGCGCGTTCGCCGACATCACGCCGCTCATCGAGAAGGACCGCGCCAGCGGTCGGCCGGACGAGATCGTGCCGGAGAATTATTTCGACTCGTGCTGGGACGAGGTTGTCTTTCGCAATCCCGTCACCGGCAAGAAGGGCGTGTACGGCGTTCCCGAGAAAGTGGATAACCGCGTCCTGTTCTACAACAAAGACCTCCTCAAACGCGCCGGCTACGTCGACGAGAAAGGCGAGGCGCGTCCGCCGAAGACCTGGGATGAACTGGCGGAGATGGCGATCAAGCTGACCGAGCACGATTCCTCCGGCGCCATCAAACGCCTCGGGTTCGCCCCCGGCGCGTCCAACGGCTCGCAGGGCAATGCCTGGCTGTACCTCTACGGCTGGATGAATGGCGGTCATTTCATCAGCGCCGACGGCAAACGCTGCACGCTCAACGATCCACCCATCGTCGATGCCCTCAACTGGCTGACCAAGGTGTACGATTCAATGGGCGGCGCGACCGCCGTCAAAGCGTTCGAGTCCACGGTACAGTCCGGCGACCTCGACCCATTCATCACCGGGAAGCTGGGGATGAAGATTGACGGTTTCTGGCAGATCACCGACACCGTGGCGCAATATGGCCGGAGCGTGAACTGGGGGATCGCCCGACCGCCGATCCCGCAGTGGCAGATCGACAGCGGCAGCCGCACGTGCACGTGGGTCAGCGGATGGTGCTACGCGATTCCGTCCACGGCCAAGCACAAGGAGGCGGCGTGGGAGTTGTTGCGGTACCTGTCCAGCCAGCGCGCCAACGAAATCATCGCCGACACCACCCGGCTCAATCTCGCCTCGCAGGGACGCATCTTTGTCCCGACACAGAACGCGAACAAGAAGATCAATGAATTCCTCTTCCAGAAGTATGTGATCAACGACCCGCAGATGGACCCGAGAATCGGCCGGGCGGTGAAGGTGTTCAATGACCTGCTCGAAGGCCAGCCGTATCGCCCGGTCACCCCCGTGGGGCAGTTGATGTGGAACCAGCAGCTCACGGCCACCGACAACGCCATCTTCCACAAGAAATCGCCCCAGCAAGCGCTCGATGACGCCACGATGATCGTCCAACGCGATCTGGACCGCATCCTCAGCCCGCCCCGTGGCACGTTGGTGAATTGGAACTGGTTTTTCGTCCTGTACGCCGTTCTGCTGGTCGGGGCTGCCGTGGGAGTTTATCATTGGGACACAAACGCGAACCTGCGCCAGCGGTTGGGCAACGCGCTCGGCGCGGTCGGCGGCAAAGGGCTGGCCAACCGCGGAGGCGGCCTCGAAGGGTTGCAGAGCAGCTATTTCCGCTCGCAATGGAAAGGCGGCTGGCTGTGCGCGCTGCCGTGGATCATCGGGTTTGTCGTGTTCACCGGCGGGCCCATCCTGTTTTCCATCATCATCAGTTTTTGCCACTACGACATTCTCAACCCCGCGCGATTCACGGGCACGGAGAATTACTTCTGGGCCTTCTCCAAAGACCAACTGTTCTGGAAGTCGATGTGGAATACCATCTACATGGTCATCGGGATTCCGTTGGGCATGACCTTGAGCCTCGGGATCGCGCTCCTGCTCAACCTCAAAGTCCGCGGCATCGCCGTGTGGCGGACGTTCTTTTATCTTCCGTCCATCGTGCCCGCCGTGGCCTCCAGCATCCTGTGGATCTGGATCTTCAACCCGAGCAGCGGCCTGCTCAATGACGCCCTCGCGTCCGTCGGCATACACGGCCCGAACTGGTTGCAGGACGAGCACACGAGCAAACTCTCGCTGATTCTCATGGGGTTGTGGGGCGCAGGCGGCGGCATGATCATCTGGCTCGCAGGACTGAAGGGCATCAGCGAGTCCTACTATGAAGCCGCGTCCCTGGACGGCGCGGACACCTGGCAACAGTTCTGCCACATCACGATCCCGCTGTTGTCGCCGTACATCTTTTTCAACCTGATCATGGGCCTCATCGGCACCTTCCAGATTTTCACGCAAGCGTATATCATGACCCAGGGCGGCCCGGTCGACTCGACCTTGTTTTACGCGTATCACCTGTTCAACAGCGCGTTTCGCTACCTGCAGATGGGGTACGCCGCCGCGCTGGCGTGGGTGCTGTTCGTCATCGTGTTCGGCCTGACCGTGGTGCAATTGAACCTGCAGAAACGCTGGGTGTTTTACGAGGAAGGATGAGCGAACCGTCTCCCATCCAACGCAGCGACGCGTATTACAAGCTCGCGGAATTCAGCCGGGCCTCGTGGATCTACGTGCTGCTGATCGTCGGCGCGATCATTTTCTCGTGGCCGTTCCTGTGGATGGCGACCACGTCGATCAAGATCGACCGCGAGATGTTCGGCGAGAAGATCCACCTCTGGCCGCATCGTCCCATCCCGCAGGTCAAATCGCCGTACATCGACCAGCGTTTTTACGACGACGTGACGGGCAAACACATGGACGAGTTGTTGGCCACGATCGAAGTGGATTTGCAGAACATGGACCCGAGCGTCTGGCCCGATGACGTTGACCGCAATATCGCGATCAAGCAAGTGGCACGCGGTTGTTTCCACAAGCTCCTCGACACGATGCCGTCGTCGTTTTGGGACGGCCCCACCGAAGCCTTGAAAGCCGAAGCGACAAATCGCGTGGACGCCGGCATGGTCCGCGAGATCCTCGCACAGATTCGGCGTCACTTCTCACTGGGCCAGCTCCGCGCCCGTTCCTATGGCCGGCTCGGACCGATTGCGGAGGACCAGCTCGTGTCGGGCACGAACGCCGCCACCGCGTGGCAGATTGGCGGCACGGCGACCACGAAGCTCGTCGAGGTCAATACCAGCGATGAGGGCGAGCCGTATGCCGATGTGGACTACGATTTCTCGACGGGCGATACGCTGACGTTGAGCCAGACATTCACGACGAGTTTTCCCATTCAAGATTTCTATCGACTGCAACTGTATTTGCGCAACGACGATTCCTGGCACGGCCTGACGATGTACATCGAGAAACTCGGCGTGCGATACAAGGCCGTGGAAACCTATGACCTGGGCGATTTCACGTGGGGCATCGGCACCTGGCAGGAGAGGGGACCCGACGACAAAACAAACAAGGTCCGCACGTGGACTGTGTTGGAAGAAGTCGGGCGCGGCCCGCAATACGAGAGCGATCCGCACAAGATCAAGGTGACCCTGGAGTTACAACGCAACTCGGCGCTTGCCGCCTGGTGGGTCAAGGCGCGGCGCAATTACCGGTTCGCGCTCCAGAACATCCCGTTCTTTCGCTACGTCGCCACCAGCCTGTTTCTCGTCACACTGAATCTGGTTGGCACGCTGCTGAGTTGTTCGCTCGTGGCCTACAGCTTCGCCCGCCTGCAGTGGCCGGGCCGCAACTTCTGTTTTGCCCTGATGCTGGCGACAATGATGGTACCGGGGCAGGTGACGATGATCCCCTACTTCCTCATCGTCCGTTCGCTGGGCTGGTATAACACGCTCTACCCACTGTGGGTCGGCAGCTTCTTCGCCAGCGCGTTCAACGTGTTTCTGCTGCGCCAGTTCCTCAAAGGCATCCCGCGCGACCTCGAAGACGCCGCGAAAATCGACGGCTGCGGTTTCTGGCGCGTGTACTGGCACATCATGCTGCCGTTGATCAAGCCCACCCTTGCCGCGATCGCCATCTTCACGTTCATGGGCACGTGGAACGAGTTCATGGGCCCGCTGATTTACCTGCAAGACCAGCGCCTCTATCCGCTCGCGCTCGGCCTCTACGCCTTCCAGGTTTCCGCCGGCGGTTCGATGGGCATGATGATGGCCGGCTCGCTGCTTATGACCACCCCCGTCATCATCATCTTCTTCTTTGCCCAGAAATACTTCATCCAGGGCGTCACATTGACCGGCATGAAGGGATGATGTGACGGGTGGCCTGCCGTCGTTGCGCGTGTAGAGGCGGTTCTGACCCGTGTTGGTGAATTCCGTTCGCCGCCTCACTCCTCGTTGCCGCCGCCGTAGCCGAAGTAGTTCCTCGACTTGATGATGTCGCGGACGGCGGCTGGGACCATGGCTTCCCACGCGGGATCGCCCGCGCGGATTTTCTTCAGCAAGTCGCTGTACTTGATGTCAAGATTACTCGTATTGACGCCCTGCAAATCTTCGATGAGCCGGTTCGTCCAGAGATGGGCGAGAATGTGCCG
>JBEKUF010000177.1:0-7024 GCA_049515295.1 Verrucomicrobiia bacterium
GCCACTTGTCGAGTTCGCCGAGGTAAATGCGCAGCAGAGAGCCTTCGCCATCGAGTTTCACAATATGCCTCCGTGGAATTTTGCCTGGAGCGCGCGGCCGCCGACCCAACCGAGATAGACCGCCAGCAGGCCGAGCACGTTCGAGCCGACAATGTTGAGCGCCACGCCGAGCCATTCACCGTCCCGCGCGAGGTTGAGTGTTTGCAGTCCGTAACTGGAAAACGTGGTGTACCCACCGCAGAAACCGATCATCAGGAAGTCGCGCCACTCGGGTTTGATCCACACGCGCCCCATCTCGGGTCCACTGATCGCGGCAATGAACCCGACGGCGAAGCAGCCGGAAACGTTGATGACCAGCGTTCCGAGCGGGAAGACCACCGCCCACGGGTAATGTTTCGACTGGTGCTCCGAGATCACGCCATTCAGCCCGTACCGGGTCAGCGTGCCGAGCGCCCCGCCAATGATAAGCAGCAACAATCTGAACATTGCGATCTCTCTGCCACGGTAGGAGTCATCACCCCGCCCTTTACAACCGAATGCGTTTCATCGATTCTGCAGCCGTCGAAAAGGGCTGGGAGTTGCAGGCGAACCCCATCGCCGGCGAGGAGTGTACCACACGCGACTGGCTAACTTCATCAAAAAAACGGGTAGCAAACTGAACGGTGCACGGAGGGTACAGGCGCCGCGGGTCATTTGCTCGGGCATTGCGCGAGCGGCGGTCTGTCGTCTTTTAATCACGCTGGATAACAAGAGTCCGATGGTTACCTCGTGTTCACCCGGGGGGATCGGCACAAGGTGTTGTGCTTTAACGTCTTTTTTATACTCACTTTCCGGCTGGCACAGCGGACGCTAAGGGGCACGACCATGCGCGTGTGGTTATTCACTCTGATGATGTGTGGCCGCAGTCGGGCGCCGAGCAACGGCGGCCCGCCACCGTCGGCAACAAAGGAAACGTTAAAATCTGTGTAAGGAGAACACCGGTGGCAGCGGAACAACAAGCGGGTGGGGCGGCAGCAAGGCCCAAAACCACGGGCGCCCTGGGGCTGACGGGGCTGACATCGAATGCGATGGCGCTGATCGCGCCGGGGGCGTTCCTGTGGTTAACCTACCAGATGCAATCCTTGTACGGAGCACCGATGGCCGGCTGCGGGATGTGGTTTGGAATCCTGGCGGCGTTGCTGTTGTGTTTTGCCACTGCCATCAGCTACGCCGAATTGTCGAAACTGTACCCTGGGGCCGGCTCGTCCTATCTCTACGCCGAGCAGGCGTTCCTCTCCAAGACGCATGCCTACAAGTTCGCCCGCGTGGCCAAGTTCTTCACCGGCTGGGCCAGTCACCTGTACTATTGGGTGTATCCCGGCTGCATGGTCGGCGTGACCGCGATCCTCGGTGGGTACCTGCTCAATCAGTTCTGGCCGGACACGTTTAGCGGTTCGTATAACAGCCCGCTGTTCATGTTTTTGTTCTGCATCGTGTTCGCCCTCGGCGTGGCCTACATCGCCTTTCGCGGAGTGACTGGCACCACGGGCGTCAACCTGGCCATCAATATCATTCAGATCACCGCATTGCTGGTGTTCACGGTCATCGCCATCGCCTATCGCGTCCATCATCCGCAAGGTTCACAGGGCTACCATTTGTCGAACGGCGTTGCCGTGAACTATCGGGTCGCCCAGGAAGTCGTGAAGGATGACAAGGGCAATCCCACGCCGGTCCTCGACGCCAATGGGAAGCCAACGGTGGATGACAAGGGACAGCCTGTCTATCAGACGCAGGATTCGCAAGACAAGGACGGCAGTCCGGTGCCTGCCGATACGGATGGCAAGCCGGTCACGGATCTGAAACTTGCCGCACCATTCACGGTGGACTACTCCGCAGACGGGGCGATCACCAAAGACAGCAGCGGCAATCCGACATTCAACTATCATGCGACGGCCGGGTCCGTCATTGCGCCGCACGGGTTCAACTTCGTCTTTATTCAGGCGTGCATCGCGATTCTGATCCTGGTCGGATTTGAATCGGTCACGGCGATGGGCGAGGACGCAAAGCAACCCAAGCGCGATATCCCGCGCGCGGTGCTGCTCTCACTGACGATTCAGGGCGGGTTCTGCTACCTGGTGGAATACTTCGCCGCCAGTTACTTCCTGCATAACGGCTATACCTTGCCAAACGCCGGCGCTTCCGGCGCGCCGCTGGGCGACATGATGGTCATCGTCGGCACGTGGCTGTTTGGCAGCTACTCCGTCGGCCGCGCCTTCATGCTGGTGCAGGCATTGACGGTATTTCTCGCGTTGATCGGCACGACTTTGTCCTGCCTCAGCACGGGCGCTCGCGTGACCTACGCCATGGGCCGTGACGAAGAAGTGCCGTCGCACTTCGGTCTGCTTCATGGCAGGACGCTCTCGCCCTACCGGGCGATCTGGACACTGGCGGCGTTGTCCGCGATGATCGGGATTATCACGTGCACGGTGTACCTCGGCGGCCAGAGCAGCGCTCCCGCGGCATTGGACGCGAAGTATCACAACCTCTGGTACAGCTTCGGGATTTTCTCGCCCGATTCTTACACCAAATTTCCCAACACGCTGGTCATTATCACCCTGATCAGCAACTTTGGCACGTTCCTGCTCTACATGACCACCTGCATCGTCGCGATGGTGGCGTTTAAGGAACATCACTCGTTCAACGGGTTCAAGCACGTGTTCATCCCGATCTTTGGATTGCTGGCCAACCTGGTTTGCATGCTGTTCTATCTCATCGGACCGTTTACGGTTGCCGGCATGAGCTGGCACGAACCCTACATCGCTCTCGGCGTGGTCTTTTCGTGGGGCCTCTATGGCGTGTTCTACTTCCTTAAGTCGAGCAAGGCCAGGGGACGTGAAGCCTTGCTTACCAGCAAACCAGCCGTATCCGCCATCGCGTAGTCCGGCAGTTCTCGGAACAGCCGCCTCCTTCACCGGGGACGGCTGTTTCCTTCTGCCCGGCTTTGCCCTGTTGAACGGGTGTCCCGCCCGTTTGCCGTGTTGCATGGGCCTGCCCTGATTCCAAGATCGGCGTGTCCCGCCTGTACTGCGGATCGCCCTGCCACGCAACCAGTGTAGCGGCGGTCGGCACCTGCGCTGAGCACAGTCGAAACGACCGCTGAAATCCTCGTCGTCCGGAGGGCCCTCGGTGGACTCGCCCGGAACCGGCGCTCTGTCGTGGCCTCTCTTCGGCGGGCTTGCCGAAGGAACCCCGCCTGTCTACACTTGCGGCAATGAACGCGCTGGCCGCCTATCTCGACGCGATCAAAAAGAATCTCGCCCAAGGGGATTGCTCCGCTCGATGACATGGAACTGATTTACGGAGAACTTTCTTCCGCCGGCACCGTTCGACCCAAGAACGAGGACTACGTCGGCTTCTGGCAGCCGGAGTCGATCGAGGAAAAGCGCGCCCGCGGCGCCATCGCTGTCCTCGCCGACGGCGTGGGCGGGCAGGGACGCGGCGACGTGGCCAGCCGTCTGGCCGTCGAGGAGGCGCTGAAATCGTTCCGCGAAGCGAAAGGCGACGTCTCCCCGCAACAATTGCTCACCCAGGTGGTCAACGCCGCCAACCTCGCCGTGTTCGACAAGAGCGCCGAGGATCGCACCAGCAAACCCATGGCCACCACGCTGGCCGTCGCCATCTTCCGCAACGACCACGTCACCGTCGGGAACGTCGGCGATTCACGCGTCTATCTCACGCGCCGCGGCGAGATCAAACAGATCTCGACCGACCACTCCTACGTCGCCATGCAACGCAAGTTCGGCCTCATCAGCGAGGACGACGCCAAGCGCAGCGACAACCGCTTCATCCTCACCCGCAGCGTCGGTCAGGAACCTGTGATTCGCGCGGACATCGAGGAGGTCGCCGTCCAGAAAGGCGACCGTGTCGTCCTGTGCTCGGACGGCCTGCATTCCTGCGTGGCCGACGGCGAAATCTGCGACGTCGTCGGCCGCTACGCGCCCGCCGCCGCCTGCCGCCAACTCGTCGCGCTGGCCGAGCAACGCGGAACCGACGACAACGTCTCGGCGCAGGTGATCCAGATCGAGGAAATCGAGGCCGTGGGCTACTACCGCGGCGTGCCGATGTTACACAAGACGGCGGGAAAGGCCGCCACCGGCGAAGTCGATGCGGGCCAGCTCCTCGACGACCGGTTTTTTATCCACGAGATCATCAGCCGTAGCGGCATGGCCACGATTTATCGGGCCACCGACCGCCAGACCAAACAAATGGTCGCGGTGAAGGTGCCGCACATGCAATTCGAGAGCGATCCGGGGTCCTTCTCACGGTTCACCCGCGAGGAGGAAATCGGCCTCAAACTCCATCACCCCAACATTCTCAAGTTCATCCCCGTGGAAGGAAAGTCGCGCCCGTACATTGTGACCGAGTACCTGCGGGGCTACACGCTCGCCCACCTGCTCAACAACATCCGACCGATACCCGTGTCCGACGGGTTGAAGCTGGCCAGCCGCATCTGTGACGCACTGGCCTATCTCCACGACCTTGGCATCACCCATCGCGACCTCAAACCGCAGAACATCATGATGTGTTACGATGGCACGATCCGGCTTATGGATTTCGGGATCGCCCGCGGCGGCGAAGGACGGCGCATCACGTACACCGGTTTTACACCGGCCATGGGCACGCCAGATTACATGGCCCCGGAGCAGGTCAAAGGCAAACGTGGCGATCCGCGCACCGATATCTACAGCCTGGGCGCCATGTTGTATGAGTTGCTCACGGGCCACACCCCCTTTGAAGGGGAAACCCCGCTAATCGTCATGAACGCCCGACTTGTCGGCGACCCCGTAGCGCCCCGCCAGTTCGAGCCGCATATCTCGCCCCAAGTCGAGGAGATCGTTCTCCACGCCATGGAGCGTGATCCGGCCAGCCGCTACCGGTCCGCTGCCGAGATGAAGGATGAAATTGACGATCCCAGCAGCGTGTACGTCACCGGCCGCGCCGAACGGCTGCAGGCGCCCACGGCTTGGAAGCGTGGCTGGGGCAAGGTTCGCAAGGTCGCTCTGACCATCCTGCTGCCCCTGTTGGTGCTCGCGCTTCTCTTTTTCCTTCTTATCTTCTATCATCCCGCACACCACCGTTGAGGCCAGCGGCAGCGTAGTCCAGTGTTTCGATCCTCGGCCCGCGAATTGGCCGCTATAACCGGGACACAGCCTTGGTTCCAATTCCGGCGCACAATATTCCGCTGTCCCTGCTCGGATCGTTCCTGCTCGTCATCGGCTGGCTGGGTTTCAATGTCGCGCCAGGTCCCGAATCGGCCGCCTCGATTGCGGTCGGCACCATCCTGGCCGGCGCCAGTGGCGCAATCACCGCCGCCACCTTCATGATCGTGACCACTCGCAAGCCCGACCCAACCATCACGATGAATGGACTGCTGGCGGGACCGGTGGCCAGCTCCGCCGATGCGGTCGTGTAAACCGGGATTCCAGCTCGTGGCACCCACCGCCAACCCCGAACAGATCAGCGCGCTCAAATGGATAAATAATTCGTTAAAATAGCTCGTAATTTGTTGATGGTGAAATGGTTGCTTGCATTGACTGGGGGCAGCACTGTGTTATGCTCCCTCGCTCATTACCGAATCCGTGCCCACCGCACGGAACGGGGGACCCATGTTGCACGGGGCGGATTCCGGTCATCGAACCGGAACAGGCGAGCCGGTTCTTCTCAGCCTGAGCCCGTCAGCTAACCTCGTAGGCGACGAGAGAGGAACATTTGAACTACACTACGGACAACTCGGTCTCGGACCCGGAGCCGAGGTTGCCGCGCCTGATGTGGTCGCGCGTGAAGCGGGTGCTGTTTGGCGCTCCCCGTGACCTTCACGACCCGTCCATCGGCCACAAAATATCGCTCATCGCGTTTCTTGCCTGGGTCGGCTTGGGCGCTGACGGGTTGTCGTCGTCGGCCTACGGACCCCCGGAGGCCTTCGTCGCATTGGGCAACCATCTCTATCTGGCCGTCCTGCTGGGAGTGGCCACGGCGGCAACCGTGTTCATCATCTCCTACGCCTACAGCCGCATCATTGAGCATTTCCCCGGAGGCGGTGGCGGCTACATCGTGGCCACGGAGTTGCTCGGGTCCTCCGCCGGCGTCGTCTCGGGGTGTGCCCTCCTCGTCGACTACGTCCTCACCATCACCGTCTCCATTGCCGGCGGCGCGGACGCATCCTTCAGCTTGTTGCCCCTCTCGTTCCAGCACTTCAAACTGCCTGTCGAGTTCGCCGCCATCGTGTTTCTGGTCCTGATGAATCTGCGGGGCGTCAAAGAATCCGTCTCCATGCTCGTGCCGATCTTTCTCACGTTTGTCGTGACCCATATCATTCTCGTGTTTGGCGGACTGCTGCTGCGCGCCAGTGATCTTCCAGCCGTTGCCCACGACGTACGCTCCGGGTTCGCTCAAGGCATGGGCGAGCTCGGCATCTGGGGCATGTTCGTTCTTTTCCTGCGGGCCTACTCCATCGGCGGCGGCACCTACACCGGCATCGAAGCCGTGTCCAACGGCCTGGCCATCATGCGCGAGCCAAAAGTGGAAACCGGCAAGCGCACCATGAGATACATGGCCGTTTCGCTGGCGGCAACGGCGGCCGGCCTGTTGTTCTGCTATATGTTGTTCCGCGTCGCGCCTGTCGAGGGCAAGACCCTCAACACGGTGCTCGCGGAACAATTCGCCGCCAGGTTCAAGCTCGGTTCCATCCCCGTCGGTGTCTGGTTCGTGGCCATCACGATCATCTCCGAGGCCATGCTGCTCCTCGTGGCCTCGCAAACCGGCTTTATCGACGGGCCCCGCGTCATGGCCAACATGGCCATCGACTCCTGGCTGCCCCGCCGCTTTGCCGCGCTGTCGGACCGGCTGACCAGCCAGAACGGCGTGTTGCTGATGGGCATTACCGCCGCAACGGCGCTGCTCTACACGCACGGCGACATCCATATTCTCGTCGTCATGTACAGCATCAACGTGTTCGCCACGTTCTCGCTCTCCGAATTCGGCATGT
>JBEKUF010000178.1:0-6988 GCA_049515295.1 Verrucomicrobiia bacterium
GGTGCGCTGCGATTGCTAACCAGCCGCTTCCAAGGGTTGCAACTTGTCTGCTACGGGGTCGGCGTCGGCATTCTTGCCAACGGCTTGGTGGGGCTGATCGTCGCCGCAGTCGGATGGCAGCCCAGGCTCGTCGCCGCAGTTCTGTTGAGCGCGTCGACGATTGGGTCGTTGTGGATTTGGTCTCGGCGGCGAATCGTGCAGGAACTCCGCGCCTCATTGGGATGGATGGATCGAACCGCGGTGCTGGCCTGGGTTGCGTTCGCATGTCTCTGCGTCGGCATCACGCACCTGAACATCCAATTTCCACCGGTGCTATTTGACGGCCCATACGTTTTCAAGAACCATCGGCTTCATGTCAAGATTCAGACGATGACCGGTCACCTGCCCGCGGACAACTACATCCCGTACGTGGTCTGTGAATTCCTTCTGCGGGGGATCAGCTTCAAGGCGGAACGACCCTTGTGTCCCGGCCAGGAAGTGTCGAACCGGACAGTGCTCATGGCTCTGGCGGCCGTTCCCTGGCGGGCGGTTGTGGAGCCACCGCCGCGGCAGGAGGGGCCTCTGGGCACATTTGAGTATGTGGGCACACAATGGCCCGACGTGGAGCAGTTGGGCAAGGACAAGTATTTCCGTCAATTCCTCGTCGTGGGGATTGTGCTCAATGCGACCCTGTTGCTGGGGGCTTCGCTGCTGTTTAAGAATCACAGCTCCGACAAGCTTCTCGGAATCGGAATCCTGCTGTTGGTTTCCAATCCGTACGTGATCTCGCAGACGATCTTCACGTGGCCGAAGGCGCTGGCCGCGTTCTTCATCCTTTTGGCTATCGATGCGTTCGTCCGGGAAAAATCTCCCGTTCTTGGCGCATTCTTTCTTGCACTGGCCTATCATTCACATCCATACGCCATCGTCTTTGCCGCTTCGTTTGGCCTGTACCTCATCTGTCAGGCTCTTGGGCGAAGGGCTCTCTGGAAGGATGCCGTTCTCTATATTGTGGTCTTTGCCCTTCTTGTCGCACCGTGGTTCGTTTGGACCAGGGTCGTGCTGAGAATCCCCTCGGAGATGATGCAGCAGAACTTCCAATGGGGAAACAGTCTGGACTCTGTCTGGGTCCGAATTCACAACCTGTACGAGTTGTTCTCGTTCCGGCAACTCGAGGCATTTCCATTTCATCGCGACGAATTCGTACAGACCTCGCTAATCTGTTTTCCGGGCATGGTGGGCATGATATTCGTGCTTCCAGGATACCTCGGCCTGGTAAAGTTCTTTTCCCAGCAGAGGTTCTTGATCTTGTTTGCCGTGTTGGCGCCCACAATCGTGGTCGTCAGCATCTTCGGGTACATCGCCGCCGTGCCTGCTCTGCATGGCATGCAGGCCGTCACCCCCATCTTGATGTTTCTGGCGCTAAAGTTCATGCTCGAGTCTCGTGCACGGCGGATGGTCTGGCTGCTTCTCGTCACGCAGATCGTCATCAACCTGGCCATGCTGGCGGCGCGAGCGGAGGTCCTCGGGATCTTTGGGCCGACCACGGCGACCTCCTGGCTGCACTGATCTTATTCGGCGGAGCGGGCGGAGACCTCGGGGTATTTGGGGCCTGACAGCCTGTCGGAGTCAACTCGACTCTTGTCTTGAATTGCTGCCGGGGCTGTGGTCTCTGACGGGCATGCCAGTGCGATTCATCAATGTCGACCGACACATGCCCCTAGCCTTGGCGCTACCATTGGCGTTTGTCATCTCCAACTGGCAGGACGTCGTCGCGCGTTGGCATTCGACAATGAAGAGGCGTGGATAATCAAGTCAATATGAGGTATCAACATATGAAGCCAGGGAAATTGTTGAAATTGCGCACCGAACCCGGGCTTGGCCCAGAGCGTCGTCGCGTGTTCCCATAGCCATGGGATTTGACATCTATACGACGAGGGAATATCCGCCTTTGGATGCCTGCTGGATTTTCTGGAACCACTTCGAGTATAAGCTAACAACTCCCATTCACGGAGACGACCATGCTGGATGTTAAGTATTTGATACTCGGCGCAGGGCCCAGTGGACTCGCACTGGCCCATACTTTGGCCGACCAAGAGGTGCCGCGCGATCAGCTCGTGGTTGTCGAGAAGGAATCTGTTGCTGGCGGTCTCTGTCGTAGCCAGGAGGTGGATGGGGCCCCTTTGGAGATCGGGGGTGGCCATTTCCTGGATCTGCGGCGTAAAGAGGTGTTGGATTTTCTGTTCCGGTTCCTGCCGGCGACGGAGTGGGAGACCTACCAGCGAGTAGCCAAGATCAACCTGCGAGGTCAAGAGATCGATCATCCGCTCGAATCGAACCTGTGGCAGCTAACCAGGGCAGACCAGGTGGACTACCTGATGAGCATCGCCCAGGCCGGCTGCGTCAGTGGCCAACCCATGCCCGCGTTGTTCAGCGATTGGGTCCGCTGGAAACTGGGCGAACGTTTGGCCCAGGACTACATGCTGCCGTACAACCGGAAGATCTGGTCCATGGATTTGGACCGGTTGGGCACCTACTGGCTCTACAAACTGCCGGACGTTTCGTTTCGGGACACCTTGATGTCGTGCTTGGAGGGAAAGCCCTATGGCGCCCTGCCGGCCCATGGCACTTTTCTGTACCCGAAACGGTATGGCTATGGCGAGGTGTGGCGCCGTATGGGTGAGGCCTTGGGAGATCGTCTAGTAACCGATTGCCCGGTGACAGCCATCGATCTGGCTTCGCGCACGGTCAACGGCCGTTGGCGGGCCGGGACCATCATCAGCACCATTCCCTGGACACTGTGGCCGCGTGTCGCCGCCGTCCCGGCGCCGATCGTTGCGCGCATCGGCGAATTGGTCAATGTGAGCATCGATGTGGATTACCACGCCGAGAACCTGCCCTCCCGGGCTCATTGGATCTACGAGCCGCGGGAAGATCTCGTCCATCACCGTCTCCTGGCCCGTCACAACTTCTGTCATGGCTCGCGTGGCCATTGGACCGAGACCAACGTGGCGCGCAGTGGGCCGGCTGTCGGGTTTCGCCATCGGAATGAATTCGCCTACCCGGTGAACACCTGCAGCAAACGCGAGGCAATGGCTGAAATCCTGACGTGGGCCAAGGGCCATGGCGTTATCGGCGCGGGGCGATGGGGCACTTGGGAGCATATGAATAGCGACGTGGCGGTGGCCGAGGGCATCAAGCTGGGCAAGGCCCTCACCGGCGCGGAAAAAGGAGCGGCAACGTGAAGACATCGCTGTGTCTCCTGGTGTGGAACGAGTTGGAAGGCTGCAAGCTCGACGTGCCGAACCTGCCCCGCGACGCTTTCGACGAGGTGTATGCAGTGGATGGAGGCAGCACGGACGGCACCGTGGCCTATCTGGAATCCCAAGGTATCCCTGTGCACCGACAGCCCAAGAAGGGCCTCAACAACGCCTATATTCATGCCAATACAGTGTCTACGGGCGATGCGGTGGTGGTGTTTTTCCCCAAGGGGACCACGCCCGTTGAGGATCTGCGGAAGTTTCGTCCCCTGTTTGAACAGAGCAATCATCTGATCGTCGCCAGCCGGCAAATTGCTGGTTCGGTGAATGAAGAGGATGGCCACTGGTGGCGCCCTCGCAAATGGGCTGTTTGGTGGCTGGGCTTCCTGGCCATGATCGTCTGGCGGCGGGATGGTTATTGGAATCGTGATGTGCTACACGGCTTCAAGGGGTTCACCCGTGAAGCGTTTGCGCGGATGAAGATTCTTGACCACGGCCTATCCATCGACATTGAAATGGTGGTGCGCTCCTACAAGCTGCGGCTCAAGCGCTGCGAGTTCCCCACTACCGAAATTCCCCGCCCGCACGGCACCAGCCACTTCAAATTCTGGCCTACCGGCAAGCAATTGCTTGCTTACCTGTGGTTCGAGTTGTGCCGCCGTGATTGAGGGATCCTCTCGGATCGAAACGGCAGCCGCCATCCTTGATGTTTCTGGCGTTACAGTTCATGTTCGAGCCTCCCAGATGGCGCTTTCTTTGGCCGCTGCTAATCACGCAGATCGTGATCAACGTGGCCATGCTGGCGGTGCAGGCGGAAACCCTCGGGATCTTTGGGGCCTGACAGCCTGCCCGGGGGCCAGCTCGATTCTTGTCTTGAATTGCTGCCGGGGTTGTGGTCTCTGACGGGCATGCCAGCACGATTTATCCATGTCGACCGACACATGCCCCTGCCGTTAGCGCCCGATTGGCGGCAGGAGGCGCCTGAGGGTTGGCAGAAGCGCATCCACCATTGCAGGTTATGCCAATCAAGCTAGAGAAGACACCGCTTCGCGATGCCGTGGTTCTGAGCCCGGCGGTATTTGAAGACGCACGGGGTTTTTTCACTGAAGCATACCGTGCCGACCTGTTCAAGGAACTCGGGCTGCCGGAGACCTTCCGTCAATGGAATCACTCCCGCTCCGTCAAGAACGTGCTGCGCGGGCTGCATTTCCAGTGGGATCCGCCGATGGCCAAGCTGATGCGGGTGACTCTCGGAGAAGCCTTTCTGGTTGCCGTGGACATCCGTAAGGGCTCGCCGACACTGGGCAGGCATTTCACCATCCTTGCCTCGGCCGAGAACAAGAAAATGGTGTATGCGCCGGCGGGATTCGCGCGCGGATTTTGTGTCTTGTCGGATCACGCGGAAATCCAGTACCTGTGCACGAATGTGTATAACAGCAAAGCCGAGTCGGGAATTCTGTGGAGCGACCCGGCGCTGGCGATCCCGTGGCCGGTGACGAACCCAATCCTGTCGGCGAAAGACGGAACGGCGCAGACGTTGGCCCAGTGGTTGGCCCGTCCCGAGTCGAATTCTTTCACACACTAGATTTCAATTGCGTCGCGGGCGGCGTTCACTTTCCACTTGAGGAAAACTGCAGGTAAAAAGTTATCCATTGCTCGCGGATCTTCTTCAGATCTTCTTCTGTGGCTCGCAAGCGCTGGATGGAACTCTTGATCGAGTCCAGGTCAAGGATATCGCGAACAGCGCAATTCGCTAGAAGATGCGACACGGGACTTGGCTCTTGTATCCGTTGCGGACCACAGTTCTTCTCTTGTGCTAGTCGCTTATAAAACAAAACCTCATGGTGGCGTAACATCACTTCCATCCGGGCCTCGTAATATTGTTGCTTCAACAAGTGCCATTTCTCAGATTCTGAACGTCCTCGGCGGAGAATTGCCGAAACTCTGTCTTCGTAGTGTTCCGGCTTCTTCGCCAAGACGACAAAACTGGCCGCCATACTGCGCATTGCATATTCGCTGTATTGCGATAACAGCGGATTCTTGGAGGACAGGTCCGACTTCATGACTTTCAATACATCCGACAATGACATGCTCAGCAACTTGGCTTTATCGTCCTCTGGCAAATATGACAGGAAACGATCAATTAATGAGGTTACCGACACCAGTGGGGTTGCGCTATCAGGCACGACGGATTGCATCATGATAAAATCGTCTACGATTCCCGATTCCACGGCCAGTGGAGTCATGTTGTAGTAATGACCTGGATAACCGTGGTAGGATTGTATAAATGCGGTGTCGATATAAAAAATCCCTCCAGGTTTCAGAATGCGTTTCACCTCCTTAATTGTCGTGAGTGGATTGTGGATGTGTTCAAAGACGGCGCCCGATTCCACGTAGTCAAAGGTGTTATTCTGGAATGGTAGTTCCTCGGCGTCCGCAACAAGATCGACATGCTCACACGGTAGAACATCCAGTGAGATTACCCGGGGATCGGTCGATGGAACATTCCCCGACCCCAGGTGAAGAACAACTGCATCTCGGCGGTCTATGAATGAAATCACAGAGAAATGGGGAATATTTTGAGACACCTTCTCTGAGGCTGGAACATTCACATGAAATGGCAAGACATGCTTCACCAGGATGGGCTTGCCGTTGATGACTGGATATTCATCGCCGCGCTCGGAAAGCAACCTATCATTCTTCAAGGTCAAAGGGGAATGCGACTTGGGACATCGGAGAAGTGGCAGCATCTTGTTAAGCTTCATGGTCAATCGTTTGCCCTTTAAGCGCTACACTGCCATCCTATCTCGAAATATCAGCCTTCCACCCGAACGTGAGGCCGCTCGAGCCCGGATCGCTGGCACAGTTCACGGTGAACTGCGTCTGATTGATGCCGCTGACCCAGAGCAAGCCGGGTGTGTTAGTCGGTTTGTTGGCCGGCGTCAGTACAATGTCTGACAGCGACGGTCCAGCCCACAGACCATGCGTGACGGCAACACTCGTGCTGCCGCCGGGGATCGTAGCGGTGCCGGAATTGACCGTGACCAAGCCGGTCGATTGGCGCCCAATCAGGAACGCAGAGCCAGGGGCAATGTTTGGCACCACCGGGTTTCCCCTCACCGTCGGCCACTTCCCGCCGTCGACCCGGCCGCTGGTCGGCCCTGCTGGAAAATTGGTGCTGTTAATGACGAGGGTGGCGTTGGTGCTGCTGAATACGGGCGCAGTAATGACAACATCCACCGAGTAGTCAATCTGAATGTCGCGATAACTTGGCGTGATGTAGTTAAAAAACGGACTGGCAATCCGCCACTCCACGTTCGGCCCATTTGTGAAACCAAAGCTGTAGATGCCCGCCTGTGGCCACCCGACAAAGGTATCATGGTCGGACTCGAATTGACGAACGCCACCTGTGCCGACGATCCCATAGTAACCGTTGGTACCGTACGGCCCGTACCAGTTATGAGAGCTTTTGACAAATAAAACGGAGCCGCGAGTTGCGTTCATGCTCAGACCGTCGTAGCCGATCTGGTCAATGATGTTATGGGAGATCTGCACTTCCTGAGCCTGGTAAATCAATAGGCCACTGGCGGGCACACCATTCCTTGTTGTGGCCGCGAGGATGGTATTGCCGTCAACGATAACCCCTTCGTTGTCCAAGTGTGGGCCAACATCGAGGGTCACGCCATTGCCCCTCAGAAAGTAGTTGCCGGAAATCAGCCCGTTGATGAGTTGCTGACAGTAGATGTGGT
>JBEKUF010000179.1:0-6979 GCA_049515295.1 Verrucomicrobiia bacterium
GTGCTCGGATTCTTCGACGTATATTACTTTCGCTACTCGTTTGTTGCCGACCACTTTCAGTACCTGGCCAGCGCGGGATTGATCGCCGTCGTCGCGAGCGGGGGCGCGATGGTTTGCCGCCGAACGGGATGGCTCGGCAGACGGATGGGGGCGGTGGCCGTCCCCGTGGCACTCCTGTCGCTGGGGGCGCTCACGTGGAGACAGGCGCACATCTACCGTGATGTGGAAACCCTTTGGCGCGACACGTTGACGAAGAACCCCCAGTGTTGGATGGCGCACACTAATCTCAGTACCCTGCTGAATGATAAGGGCGAATTGAACGAATCCATCTGGCATTGCGAGCAGGCACTGCGCTTCAAGCCCGATTATGCTGGCGCGCACAACAGCTTTGGGGTCGCCTTGCTCCTGCTGGGCAGGCCGCAGGAGGCGATCAGTCATTGGGACCAGGCGCTCCGTCTCAAGCCTGATTTTTTCCAGGCTCAAAGGAATTGGGGGAATGCTTTGTTCCAGGCGGGACGGGTGCAGGAGGCCATCGGCCACTACGAGCAGGCACTGCGGATCAATCCCCACTACGCTGACGCGCACTACAATTTGGGGCTCGCGTTGGCGCGGACGGGCCAGGTGCCGGAGGCCATCGAGCACTATGAGCAGGCCCTGCGAATCAAGCCCGATTACGCCGAGGCTCATAACAACCTGGCGAATGTGTTGCTTCAAGCCGGCAAGGTGCAAGAGGCCATTGGACACTACGGGCAAGCACTGCGGCTCCAGCCCGATTTTGCCGACGCCTACAACAATCTGGCCTGGCTGCTGGCCACGCACACGCCGGCGGAAAGAGGCGACGCGGTCCGAGCCGTGGGTCTGGCACAGCGGGCGTGCGAACTTACCAGTGACCGCCGGGCTGGATACCTCGACACCCTGGCGGTCGCGTATGCCGCGGCTGGTCGATTCAGCGACGCCATCGCCACCGCCCAGAAGGCCGTCGAACTGGCTCGCTCCGGCGGGCAGTCGAAGTTGGTCGGGGAGTACGAGGCTCGGTTGGAATTGTATCGCAGCGGTCGCACTTACCGCCAACCGGCGGACACGGCGACTCCAAACAACCGCTAAGACAGACATCGGCGCCAGCCCTACCGACTATCCGCTTGACGAATTTCACTCGGTTCTTTCACCGTGTTTTGGCACGTTTGATGCCTTCGATTTGCAGTCTCGTTTCATTCGCAGTATACTAGGGAGTACGGACGCAGGCTACGCGTGGAGAAACGGAATGAGCGACCATTCAGGGTATAAAAAGCCCACACCTCCGGGAGGGCCGTTGGATTTCTCGGACAAATGGGCTGGACGACAGGAGTCCACACCGATCGAGTTGGTGGACAAACTGCTGGCGACACTGCCGGAGGGTGACGCGGCACGCTTCGACCTGTTCCGTCTCCGCCAGCAAATTCAAGAACACGAGTTGACTCTCTCGGAAGCCCGGGCGGCCATCGAGAAGATGGACGAAGTCATCAAGAAGGTCACTTCGCCCGCGAACCGCATCGGCACATTCCTCGGCTTTCCCAAGAAGGACATCGCGCACGTGGCGGTCGGGGGCCATGATTACTATTCCAACGTCGATCCGCGCATTGAGACCCAGAGCTTGAAGGTCGGCACGCGCGTGCTGGTCAACGAGGCCTACGTGGTCGTTGGCGACCTCGGCTATGATAATTCCGGACCCGTTGGCAAAGTGACCGATGTGTTGAAAGACGGCCGCCTCCGCGTCGGCCAGGAGCACGGACTGCACTCGGTCATCCTGCAGCGCTCCACCGATCTGCTCAACGCCAACATGAAAACGGGCGATGAAATTCGCATCGACCCGGCGTTTCGCGTTGCGGTCGAGCTGCTCGCGTCCTCTGACAAACAGGAGTTTTACCTCGAAGACGTGCCCGAACTGCCCTGGACGCGTGTCGGCGGCCAGACCATCGCCATCCAGGCCATCAAGGACGCCATCGAGCTGCCGCTGTTGCACCCCGATCTGTTCGACCGCTTCCACTACGCGCGCCCGAAAGGTTTCCTGCTTCACGGCCCGCCGGGCTGCGGCAAGACGCTTATCGGCAAAGCCACCGCTTTCAATTTGACCCGACAATTGCGCGAGCAAACCGGCCACGACATGAAGGAATGCTTCCTGAACGTGAAAGGCCCGGAAATCCTCAACATGTGGGTCGGCGAATCCGAGCGTATCGTGCGCGAGATTTTTGCCATCGCCCGCGAGAAG
Source organism: Verrucomicrobiia bacterium (assembly GCA_049515295.1). Classification (GTDB taxonomy): domain Bacteria; phylum Verrucomicrobiota; class Verrucomicrobiia; order Palsa-1439; family Palsa-1439; genus Palsa-1439. The sequence goes on from JBEKUF010000179.1 coordinate 2,246, forward strand.
CGCAAACAGGGTTACATGCCATTCCTGTTCATTGATGAAGCGGAATCGATTCTCGGCACGCGCCGCGCGGGACGTTACGCCAACATTCTCTCGACGCTCGTGCCGATGTTCTGCTCCGAGATGGACGGCATCGAGTCGCTCAACGATGTCGTCATCATCCTCGCGTCGAACCGCGCCGATTTGATCGATCCGGCGATCCTGCGCCCCGGGCGCATCGACCGCAAGATCAAGGTCAACCGTCCCGACAAGGACGGCGCCCATGAGATCTTCTCGATCTATTTGACCGAAGACCTGCCGGTTGATTCCGCACTCCTGAAAGTGCATGGGGGAGACCAGAAGGCTGCGATGGCTGCCCTGGTGGATTCCGTGGTCAAGGCCTTGTTTGCGCATCGCGACGAGAACCGTTTTTTGGAAGTGCAGTTGCGCAGTGGCCGCAACGCGGCGCTGTACCGCGGCGACCTGGTCAACGGCGCGATCATTGCCAGTATCGTCGAACGCGCCAAGGAAATGGCCATCAAACGCAGCATTGACTCGAAGAAGGATGAAGGCATCAGCGAGGCGGACCTGTTGCGGTCGCTGGAGCTGGAATACGCCGAGAACGACATCTTCCCGCCCACCGACATCACGGAAGACTGGTTGATGCTGCTGGATTACGATCCCGAGAATGTCGTGAAGGTTTCTCCGATTCGACCCGTCACGGGCGCGCGGTCGAGAGGAGTCAGCGCGGTTGTCTGAGGACGTAGCGGGACGCGCGCGCCCTGCCAGCCATGCAACGCACCCTGGGCATTGAAACCGAATACGGGATTACCGTCGATGGACTCGATAGCGTGGACGTGGTGGCCGAGTCAATTAACCTCGTTCGCAGCTACACCCAGGTCGAGCCGCCCGCCAAGGATTCCGCGCTGAAGTGGGATTACAATCTGGAAGATCCGCATCAGGATGTGCGCGGTTTTCGCGTCGATGAATTGATGCAGGATTTCGACGAGGCGAAATACTTCGTCCAGGACCAGAATCGCAAACTCAGTTTTCAGGAAATCAAAAGCGACCTGGTTCTCTCCAACGGCGCGCGCTACTACAACGATCACGCCCATCCCGAGTACGCCACGCCCGAATGCAAGCGTCTGTGCGACATCATCGCGCAGGACAAGGCGGGAGAGCGCATCATTGAGGAGTGCGTGCGGCGGCGCAACCTGCACCCGTCGGGCGGTCTCGTGAAGGTCTACAAGAACAACACCGACTTCGTCGGCCACAGTTACGGCTGCCACGACAATTATTTAATGGACCGCGACATTCCGTTCGACCTGGTCATCCGCGGGCTTACTCCCTTTCTGGTGACGCGGCAGATCGTGGCCGGCGCGGGCAAGGTCGGGATCGAAAATGAGGACGGCGCACCAACTGGCGTGTACCAAATCAGTCAGCGAGCCGATTTTTTCAGCGTCCTCGTGTCCATCGACACGATGAACCGGCGTCCCATCATCAACACGCGCGACGAGCCTCATGCCGACAGCGACAAGTACCGCCGATTACACGTCATCATCGGCGACGCCAACATGAGTGAGATTTCCGGCGCGCTCAAGATCGGCACCACCTCGCTCGTGCTCGATCTTCTGGAAACGCGCTTGTGCCCGTTGAACATTGAGCTGACGGATCCGATCGCGGCGTTGAAAGCCATTTCGCGCGACCCGCGCGTCAAAACCACGGTCCCACTGATAGGCGGGCGCTCGATTGGAGCGGTCGATATTCAGCGCCAGTATCTGGTTGCCGCGCGGAAACATTTGGGCGGCCGGGACGAGGAAACCGATTGGGTGCTCATGACCTGGGAGCAGGCGCTGGCGGATTTGGAACGCGACCCGATGTTGTGTCGGGACCGGCTGGATTGGGTGGCAAAGAAATGGATGCTTGATGCCTTTGTCGAGGTGGAAAAACTCTCCTGGGACGACCCGTGGCTGCAGTCGCTCGATCTCGAATACCACAACGTGCGCCGGGAGGAGGGCCTGTACGCCGAGTTGATGCGGCAGGACAAAATCCAGCGGTTCATCAAAGACGACGACGTGCGTCGGGCGATCCACGAGCCGCCCCGTGACACGCGGGCCTATTTCCGCGGGCGGTGCATCGAGAAATTCGCCAAGCAAATGAGTTCCGTACAGTGGGACGAGATCGCCTTCGGCGAGAACGAACACGAATCGGTGGTGCGGCTTTTGAATGTTTTTGACGATGAAGACGTCGCCCGCTATAATGCAGCCATTGACAAAGCGGCGGATGTGGCGACATTACTACGCAACTTGGAAATGATTCGGAGATAGTCGAATGTCCGACCGAAACGCACAGTTTCCGGAGCGCATACATCGGCCCAACTCCCCGGCCCCGTGGGAGAAGAAGGAAACCGATGAGTCTGGGCCGCGCCGTCCAGATGTGGACGCGCCCGACACCAAGGAACTTCTGAAGAAAATGCGGCGCGTCGATCCCAACCAGGCCAAACGTTACCGTCAACGCACCGGGGAGTGAGTCGTCGGCCCCTCGGCGAGAAATCGTCATGGATCATCCCCTACCGATTCCGCAATTTCTGCACGATGGCGACTTCCTGAGCGTGCTGAAGGCGCACGGTTACGAAATCGCGCCTCGCCTGGCGGAGGCGGCCGCCAAATTCCAGCACGAGATGCGCAAGGGCGGCATTGCCACGGAGGGCACGACGGTTCTCGCCGTGAAGTACAAGGACGGAGTTCTGGTTGCGGGTGATCGGCGGGCCACGGCGGGCAATCTCGTGATGTACGAGCGCGCCGAGAAACTCATCAACATTGACGAGCGATCCGTTCTTGCGATTGCTGGCGTACCTGCCGTGGCTTTCGAGATGGCCCGGGTACTCGAACACAGCTTCAAGTATTACCAGCGCAGCCAACTGCAGGAAATGAGCACCGCAGGCAAGGTGCGCTCGTTGTCGAAGTTATTGAAAGAAAACCTGCCGCTGACCCTGCAGGGAGTGGGTATGGTTGTGCCGATCTTCGCGACATACGAAACCACCAACGGCAAGGACAACGGCGGAAAGGTGTATTTCTATGATGCGCTGGGAGCCCAATTCGAAGGCGTCGATTATGCCGCCAGCGGGTCCGGATCGCTGGCCGTGCGCAGTGTCTTGCATTACCTCAACACCTGGGGCGGCAAACCGCTGGCCAAGTACAACGAGTCCGAGATCATCGTGACGGCACTACGGGTCCTGGATACAGCGGCTGACAGCGACACTGCCACCAGCGGGTACAATCCAAAGACCAACATTTTCCCCATCCTTCGGATCATCACCAAGGAAGGTATTCACGAGATCCCGGAGTCCGAGTTGAGCCGGGTGTATCGAAGCGAGGTCTAGTTTCCGCGAACAGCGAGTTCCATTACATGATCGAAGAACCATATCGTTGGGTGGAAGCGGTCGCCAATCGCCGCGAGTATATCGAAGACCAGTTGCGGCTTGGTAGCCCCGTCGTCGTGTTGAACTGCGCCGATGGGGTGCTGCTGGTAACGGTCAGCCGCGAGACGCGCAAGATCTTCGAGATCTACGACCGCGTGGCCTTCGCGGCGCTGGGACACCCCGCCGACATCGAGCGGATGCGGCTGGTGGCGATCGACCTCGCGCACATCGAAGGGTTTAACCGCGCGGTGGCCGATGTGTCACTGCGGCGACTGGTCAATTTTGGCATGAGTCCGGCGTTGAAGACGGCCTTCGAGCAGGTATACAGCGCTCCGTACATTGTCAAAATGGTGCTCGTCGAACTCGGTGACGATTCGGAACAGGATTGCATCGTCAAACTCGATTATGACGGCTCATTTGCCCGCAGCGAAATCGAGACGAAGGAGCCATTCGACGTGCTGGCCGGCACCAATGAGGCCCAAAAGGCCATGTTGGATTATCTCGTCGAGCATAACGGCGATCCCCGACGGGCGTTGGACGAGGCGCTGAGGCTCGCGGCCAAAGCCTGGGCTGTCGGCATGGATATGGCCGAGCAGGGCGAAGACAAGAGCGGGGAAACCGCCGAAAAACGCACGATCGAGCCGGAGAAGGTTTTGAAGGAGTACCTTAAAGTTCGCCATATGGAGGCCGCAGTCATGGAACGCAACCGTCCGGCCACCGGAAAGTTTCGCCTGTTGGACGAAAAGGAGATCCGCGCCGCGCTAAAGGATTTATGAACCGGGTTGTCGGGCTGGAAACCGAGTACGGCTGTCTGGTGAGTAGCGATGACCGGCAAGGCGGTCCCGACGCGTTCCCCATCCGCGTCAAGAACCACCTGTTCAAAGTCGCGCGGCTCGGGGCGATTGACCTGCACTATCGCGACTACGAAGAGCCGCCCGGCAATGGCGGGTTCCTGCTCAACGGCGGGCGGTTATATCTCGACATGGGGCACATCGAGTACTCGACCCCCGAGTGCATCAGCCTGCGCGATGTGGTTTCGTTCGATCATGCCGGTGATCTTCTGCTGCACAGCGCCTTGGAAAGCATGGCCCTCGCCGACCGGGTGTCGTTTGTGAAAAACAATATCGACCACAATACGGGCGCGACGTTCGGCTGCCACGAAAACTACCTGATGAAACGCGGCGCACAATTCACCCCGCAGGTGCTGTCCGCGCTCCTGTCGTTTCTGGCGACGCGGCAAATTTTCTCGGGGGCCGGTCGCGTCGGCCAGGCGAATCCGCTGGCGTTCGAGTTCGACCACAGCCGCCACGATCAACCCGTGCACTTCCAGATTTCGC
>JBEKUF010000180.1:0-6891 GCA_049515295.1 Verrucomicrobiia bacterium
CGGCTGACTTGTTCATACTACCGTCCCTCTCGGAAGGCCTGGTACGGACGGCCCTGGAAGCCATGGCATGTGGGCTGCCGGTCATCCTCACCCCCAACACGGGGACGAACGACTTTGTCATCGAGGGCGTGAACGGATCCGTCGTTCCCATCCGCGACCCCGAAGCGACCGCGCAGGCCGCTCTTGTCTGGTGGGACCGGATCCGCACCGGGTACCGTGTACCGATGGCTGACCTGCAACAAAAGGTGTCCTTCGATAGACTCGAAGCCCTGTTCCTCGGACACTTGCGTCGACTTGGTTTTCTGACAAGCAGTTGACCCATGGCCAGCCGTCGTTCGAGACCCGAATCGCATAAGACAGATTCTGAGACAACGTGGCGGAAGATCGGCGTCGGCTGCGGCATTCAGCAGACCTTCACCACCACTTCGCAATGGGTAATTTCCTTGCTCAGCCCTCAATCATTGCGACCAGCTCCTGAACTGTCCACGGAGAAGCTGTCTGTCTGCTGAAGTGTTCGCTCCTGCTGAAAGACTGACCGCGCTGGCTGCACACCGCTGGTTTGCAGCGGTCGCTATGGGCTTCCGGAGAGTTTGTAGAGATAATAGGTATCAACACTCCACTGAGCCAATTTCCTTTGCGTGATCCGTGCGGAGTACCAACCCAGGAGCCTCCGCGGCCAGGTTGATTTCCTTACGACCGCCGTGGCGATTGAGGTCCCGAATTGTGGCATGGGCACCGAATCCACGGCAAACTGAGGAGTTCGCAATAGAGCGTTGGTCTTCCTGTCCGCTACGGTCTCTTCAAATACAACCTTGCGGTCAATCGGCCCCATATTGCGACGAAAGTAGGGCGCCAATTGTGGACCGACGAGGATCACGTCGTTGTGGGCAGTATGATCCTCCACCAGACGGACCAGGGTGTCCCGTTCCAACGCATTGATTTGGAAGAGGGCCGCCAGAAGGAGTGAGTAAACAATGAAAATGAAACTCCAACCAAGAAGGACATTGGGGCTTACGTCGGGCCGCAGTGCCATGGAAGGAGCGGACTCCATCAAGTATATTGAGAGAATGAGCGCCACGCATACGATCGGTGTGGAATCCCACTGCTGAGCAGCCATCCAGTTGCGCAATACCAGAATCGAGCCAAATCCTGCGACAAGAGGCAACAGCCCACAAATTGCCGCCGGCCGCTCCCGACGGAAAACGCGGATGAACGCCCCAACGAGCAACAACCAGAGCGGCAGCGGACCAATAATGTTGACAAACGTCAACCGTTTAATTGCGATCGTCCAAGCAACAGGAGGCGGGCTTATGTAACTCGGGTTGCTTGATGCAGTGCTGCCAATCGTGTTTTCCATCAGCAGCGATCGAACCGAATGCGTGGTGACTCCCGCCTTTTGAAAGATGAGCGAGATTGGTCCACAAAGCAACATGGCTCCAAGAAACATTGCCGTCCAAAAGAGGCGTCCGTTGTTCCGGCCCCATAGCAAAACGAGGAGGGTGAGCCACCCGAGCGCGATCACAAAACCGTTGGCCCACTCAATTCGCGAATACACCGCCATGCAACAACACGCACCGAGTACGAATGCCCGGCTCTTGCCACCGGGCTCGAGCGCTTTGACAAACAGCACGACGACTGGTAGTCCCATCAGCACCGCGCCGGACACCCCGTCCCAGTCCAACACACCAGGGCGAACGACGCCAGGCGACATGACGTAGGCGACGGCAACAAGCAACGCCCGTGAATTGCGTCCGAAGAAAAGCCAAACCGAAACGGCGCAGACAGCCGTCATCAGCACGTAGAACACACTGTACGCGACGTTCATTCGTCCTGTGAGCAGATACAACCAATAGTGTGGTAAGAAGCTGAAACCCCGATAGCCCCTGTAAATCTCCGGTTGCTCCCCAACCTCAAGCCCCCCCGGCTCAAGGAACATGTGACCGTGAAGGCGAAAATACCCGTTCTCCGCCCACGTGCGTATCACATGCGGCGCAATCCCGCGACAAATGCCGTGTCCCTGCAACATCATCACCTGGGAAGCGATCGCGAGCGCGACAAGAGCAAATACCAGGACGGCTACTCCCCTAGACGGAACAGAAGGCCATCTCATGCAGGGGCGGAGTTTAGCAGTCGCTGGATTTCGTGTCGAGTCAATTTCACAGGTCGGCTCATATCTTAGCCGGCATTCCCCCGCCCTCAACAAGAAAGATCGCTCGTCGTGGTGCTCCCTCAAAGCTGATTTCAAGGCGAACTGTGGGCATGCTTGGGGTGAATTATCACCTTCAGCTTCACCACAGGGGCGTTACGATCTCCTGCCCTTTCCCGGGCGATGCTCTTTTTTGCTGGTAAGTCCGGCACGGGCGAGTACCCTGTGGCTCCCAAGCCATCGGAGCAAGACCCGACGTGTGGCGGGACAGGATAGATTTCATGATTGAAGACAAACCCCGGCAGTGCGGATGTGGTGCCATATTGCTTGCGGCGGCCCTCTTCGCAGCAGCAGCCTGCCTGTTTCACCTGGTCAGTGCCTGCGCGGGCCATCCTTTTTACCGCGACCAGCATTTGGGCGCTGCCGTGCACTACGCGCAAACAAAGATCGATCTGTTGCGCCCCATCATCGTTGGATTCAATGCCACACAAACACCCACTCCGCAGGAATTGCCCCTCTGGCAGGCGGCCAGTGCTTTGGTTTTCAAGTTGTGCGGCTTTTGGTTCGGCTGGGCGAATGTTACCTCGCTCCTCTTGTTCTTCACCTGCCTTTGGCCGCTCTACCAAATAGCTAGGGACTACCTAGGTCCGCGTTGCGCCGCGTGGACGTTGCTCTTTTTTCTGGCTCAACCCGTTGTTTTCGTTTACTCGGGCGTCGCCGGCACAGACGGGTTTTCTCTTGCCAGCACGATATGGTTCTTCTTCTTCGGTTCGAAGCTCCTCCAGCGTCCCAATGCTTTCTGGTGGGTACTGGCCTTTTTGTCGGGAGCGGTCTCGGCCACATCGAAACTGCCGTTCTTCCTGGCCGCCGGTCTAGCCATGTTCTTGCTGCTCCTGCGACACTACAGGCGATCCCTTCGGCACTGGTTTTGGCTGGGGACAGTGGGGTTGGCTGTGGGATTGGTGTTCGCTGCCTGGACCAAACACACGAACGCCTGCATGGCCCAAGCCGAATTTCCCCTGGTTGATCTTCGATTGTCCAACCCCGATATGGTTTTTTGGTACTTCGGAGACTGGCACTACCGCCTCTCTCCGTCGATCTGGGGCAAAGCCGGCTGGAGAATTCTCAACGCTTGTTTCGGCAGCTTGGTCCTGGTTGGTTTGGCGGGATACGCCGTTTTCTTCAGCAAAGGACATGGCGTGTCCAAGTACTGGCTGCTGGGTTGTGCCGTGGCAACGATGATCTTCTCCCATCTTGTTCTTCACCATCGTCATTATTACCTGATGTTTTCGCCGGCAATCGCCATGCTTTGCGCGCAGGCGGTGGTGGACTTTGAAGACTCTGTGATTCAGCGCGTCCCATCAAGACGCCCCGTTTGGCTCGGTGCCGTCCCCATCCTGTTGGGCTTATCTTTGGTTCAAGGATGGTTCGGCATGAAAATTGTCGAAGAATACGACCCCTATCCGTACCGAATCGCGACTCTCATCCGGAAGTACACCAGCGAATCGGATCGCCTGCTGGTCCAAAACGGTGGGTGGGGAGGCCAACAGCTTCTGTTGACGAACCGAAAGGGACTCGACATTTGGGGTACCGAGTTTCTGGAAAAGCCGGCGAATCTGGCGAGGATCAGAGAACTCGGCTACAACAAATTGGTTATGATCAGTGAGTCTCCCCTGCTCTATGCCGATCAAGTGATTGATCCTGGGCAGGCTGGTATGGTACGAGAAACCTATCACGCGAAACTGACGCATGTCGCCGATGGCTGGAAGACATTGTTCCAAAATGAGGATTTACTCATCAAGGAGATTCCTCCCAAAGGCGACGGGAACTAGACCTTCGGCTCTCTTGGTTTTCTATAGTCGCCCCGGCTGAAGTACTTTTCCAGCCACACATACAGGCACACAAAAAGGTAGCGACTGCCCATCTCCTTGATCTTGAGCTTGGCTTCACCCGTGCGACGATTGCGCCAGGTAATGGGAATAACCGTCCAACTGTAGCCGCGCACGATCGCCTTCAACGGCAGTTCCACCGTCAGGTTGAAATGCGGGGAAATCAGCGGACGGCAGCCGGCAATCGCCTCTTTGCGATACGCCTTAAACGCGTTCGTGGTGTCGTTGAGCCGGATGCGAAACAGGATCCGCAGAAACAGATTGGCCAGACGGTTCAACACCAACTTGTGCCGCGGATAGTCGATCACCCCTCCGCCCTTGATAAACCGGCTCCCAAACACGCAATCGAATCCTTTGTTCAACTCGGCCCAATATCGCACCACGTCCCGACAGTCGTCCGACTCGTCCGCCATCATGATGACCACCGCGTCGCCTTGCATCGCGTCCAGACCGCAAATGATGGCCCGGCCGAACCCGTGCAGCCCCAGATTCTGGACCGGCCGGAGTGGAGAAACCCGCCGTTGCAGTTCGACCAGCAGCGGCCAGGTGTTGTCAGTGCTCCCATCGTCCACCACGATGATCTCATGTGGCACGTTATGAAGGCGCAACTCCACGTGCAGATGCTCCACGGTGGAACAGATGCAGCCCTCCTCGTTTCGCGCGGGGATCACCACGGAAAGCAACGATAACGGACGCGGCGGTGGAGATGACTCGGTCATGCGTCGCTCGACAAGTCCAGCCAGCCGGGATGCGCCAGGGCGTGCTCGGCAATCTCATTCAAAACCTGTTCCACAGGCGTCGCCATCCGCCATCCCCAAATCCGCTGCGCACGAGACGAATCCAGTACGATCCAGGGAATGTCAAATGGCCTCGGCGCATTGTCGCTTCCCACGGGATGCGGGCCAAACCGGCGGAGGCACCATTGGCTCAATTGCGCCAGTGACATGCTGTTGGCGATCCCCCCGCTTACGTTGAGGATTTGTCCGGCATGTTTGCCCGAACTCTGCATCTGATCATGCAACAGCGGCGCCAGATCACGCGGGTGCAGGCAATCGCGCACCTGATAGCCGTGCCCGCCAAAACCGATGTATTTGAGCGGCCGTTTCCAGCAATACGAATGAATCCAAAACGAAAAAATTCCCTGGTCCGGCTTCCCAAATTGACCCGCACCGGCCAGGACCCCGCAACGATTGATATACACGGGCAACCCAAACGCTGCTCCGTACTCCTGTGCCAGAAGTTCGGACGCGAGCTTGGAGCAGCCGTACAAGGACAAGGGAGGTTGCATGGAAAAGTCTTCGTTGATCCCGCGGTCAGTCCACCCCGCCAGACTGATTTCCCGTTGCCGGGGTACAAAACCGTCGTTCACCACGTCCATCGGTGCGCCCGCCAGTCCCGTAATCGAATACACGCGGCTCGTGCTGAGCAACACCAACCCCCCCGCCGAGCGCTTGCAGTGCTCCAAAACGTTGAGGGTCCCCAGCAGATTGTGCTCGACCAGTTGCCGGCTGCTCACCTGCCCGGTAATACCGGCCAGCACGCTCGGGTTCGCCGCCGCGTCGATCACCCAGTCGACCGTCGGCAAAGATTCCAGATCGCTGGCGTTCCGGACGTCACCCGGAAAAAAACGCACCCCCAACCGCTTGACGCGAGCAAGGTTCAGCTCGCTGCCAGCCCGGCTAAGGTTGTCCAGCCCAAACAACTGGTAGCCCAAGCGGGCCAATTCCTCCGCGATCGTGCTACCGGCAAAACCGCAAATCCCGGTGATCAGTATCTTCATGGTCCCCCAGCGCTGTGGTCCTCATGGGTTACTGGTGGTTCGCCGTTCCACGAGTCAGACGTTGACTCCAAGAGGCCGCGATCTCCTCCAATATCTGTGGCAAGGTCTTGGTAATTGACCATGATGGATAGTGTTCCTTCATCTTGCGCAGGTCACTGTAATAGCAAATGTGGTCTCCGATCCGATTCTGATCGACGTATTCGTACACCTGTTTTCGTCCGCTCAACTGCTCCACCTGCGCAAACGCTTCGAGAATCGAGCAGGAGTTTCCTCCCCCGCCGCCGATGTTGTAAACCTCCGCACAACGCGGGCGGCAGTAGAACTCGTAGATGAATGCCGCTACATCCTCCGAATGAATGTTGTCGCGCACCTGTTTGCCCTTGTAGCCGTAAACCTTGTACGGCTTGCCCTCGTAGTTGCACTTGACCAGATAACTGAGAAACCCGTGCAGTTCCACTCCGGAATGATTGGGCCCGGTCAGGCAGCCTCCTCGCAAGCAACAGGTCGGCATCTTGAAGTACCGACCGTATTCTTGAACTAGAGTATCGGCCGCAAGCTTCGACGCCCCGAACAGCGAGTGCAATACCTGATCCACCCCAAAGCTCTCCGGAATCCCCTGGGCGAATCGGGGATCGTCGTAATCCCACCGCGTTTCCAGTTCCTTCAGGCGAATCGTGTTCGGCCCGTCTCCGTACACCTTGTTGGTCGACATATAGGCGAACGGCGACTCCGGACAGTGCCGGCGCACCGCCTCCAGCAGGTTCAAAGTACCGACGGCATTTGTCTCGAAATCCTCAAACGGCATGGAAGCCGCCAGATCGTGCGAAGGCTGCGCCGCTGCGTGCACGATCAACTGCGGAGCAACTTCCTTGACCGTTTGCTCGATACCCTTGCGGTCCCGCACATCCACTTCGTAATGACGGTAATTGCGGATCGCCTCCTCGAGCCGTTTTTGGTTCCAGCGTGTGTCTCCTTGAGGACCAAAAAAGAACGCCCGCAGGTTGTTGTCAATGCCCGATACCTCAAACCCTCGCGCCGCGAAGTACAGGCAGACCTCCGACCCGATCAGCCCGTTC
>JBEKUF010000181.1:0-6886 GCA_049515295.1 Verrucomicrobiia bacterium
CTGGAGTGTCTCGCTATATCAAAGGCGCCAGGAAACGAAAAATCCTCTCGGTTGCGGTCGAACCGAAAGAGAGTCCCGTCATTACCCAGAAACTCGCGGGCCAGGAACTGAAACCCGGTCCGCACAAGATCCAGGGCATCGGCGCGGGGTTCATCCCCGATACGCTCGATCTATCCATCGTGGATCGCGTCGAACAGGTGGACAGCGCCGAGGCGGTCACGTTCGCCCGACGGCTGATCCGTGAGGAAGGCATCCTGGGTGGGATTTCGTCCGGCGCAGCCGCCGCCGTGGCGGTGCGGCTCGCGAAGCAGCCGGAGTTCGCGGGCAAAACCATTGTCACCGTGCTGCCCGATGCAGGCGAGCGCTACCTGTCCACCGTGCTGTTCCAGGATTGGGCCTAACGAAAGAGGAGAAAACGACAATGTCGGATAATACACCAACTCATCGACTCGGCACCCTGGCGCTGCACGCCGGTCAGGTGCCAGACCCCACCACCACGGCCCGCGCCGTGCCAATCTACTCGACGACAAGCTACGTGTTCCATAGCACGGAGCACGCGGCGAATCTGTTCGGCCTGCGCGAATTCGGCAATATCTACACCCGCCTGATGAACCCCACGACCGACGTCCTCGAAAAGCGCCTGGCGGCGCTGGATGGCGGCGCGGCGGGATTGGCCTTCGCCAGCGGTCAGGCGGCCATTACGGCGTCCCTGCTGACGATCGTGCATGCGGGACAGAACTTCATCTCCGCCAACAGCCTGTACGGGGGAACGTGGACATTGTTCACCCAAACGTTCTCGAAGCTCGGTATCGAGGTGCGGTTCTTCGATCCCGCCAAACCGGAGACCATCAGCAAGCTGGTGGACAAGAATACCCGCGCCGTCTACATCGAGACGCCGGGCAACCCCAAGAATGACGTGCCGGATTACCGCAAGATCACCGACATCGTGCACAGTCACGGCCTGCCGGCAATCATCGACAACACAGCGCTGACGCCGGCATTGTTCCGGCCGATCGAACACGGCTTCGACATCGTCGTATATTCCACCACCAAGTTCATCGGCGGCCACGGCGTCCATCTCGGCGGCGCGATTGTGGACAGCGGGAAATTCCCCTGGGCCAAGGAGCCAAAGAAATGGCCGGAATTCACGGCTCCCGATCCTTCGTACCACGGGATGGTATTCGAAGAGGCGCTACGATCCATTGGCAATATCGCCTATATCATCTACATCCGCACGCACTGGCTCCGGGACACCGGCGCGGCCCAGAGTCCGTGGGGATCGTTCCTGACGCTGCTGGGATTGGAGACGCTGCATCTGCGGCTGGAGCGGCACTCGAAAAATGCCCTCGCCGTGGCGGAGTTCCTGTCGAAGCATCCCGCGGTGTTGTGGGTGAATTATCCCGGTCTGCCGAGCCACCCCGACTACGCCAGCGCGAAGAAATACCTGCCGGACGGTCAGGGAGCCATCGTCGGATTCGGTATCAAAGGCGGCAAGGAAGCCGGTGCGAAGTTGATCAATAGCGTCAAGCTGTTCAGCCACCTGGCGAACATCGGCGACGCCAAATCCCTGATTATCCACCCGGCCACGACGACGCACTCGCAGCTCACACCCGAAGAGCAGTTCCAAACCGGCGTGACCCCTGAGTTCGTCCGATTGTCCGTGGGCATCGAGGATGTGCGCGACATCATCGCCGACCTCGACCAGGCGCTGAAGATGTCACAAAAATGATTCGTGCCTCCGATGGGTGACAACCTCCTCGACAGCAGCGACAGTGTGCGGCACGCGAAACCGTTGCGGTACGTGCAAACCGCGACGTTCGATCACGCGCTGAAACTGGAACTCGGGGGCGAGTTGCCCGGCGTGACCGTGGCCTACGAAACCTATGGCCAACTCAACGTGGCCAGGGACAATGCCGTGCTCGTCTGCCATGCGATCAGCGGCGACTCGCACGTGGCCCAACATACCGCGGATGACGACCCCGGTTGGTGGGACGTCGTGGTCGGTGCGGGAAAACCAATTGACACCGATCATCTGTTTGTTATTTGTCCGAACCTGCTCGGCGGCTGCCGGGGTACGACGGGCCCCGGCAGCACCAATCCCGCAACGGGTGAACCGTACGGCCGCGATTTCCCGACAATCACCATCGGGGACATGGTGGAGACCGAGCGACGGCTGCTCGATCACCTCGGAGTCGAACGACTGCGCGCGGTCGTTGGTGGCTCCATCGGCGGGCATCAGGCACTCACGTGGGGGACGCGCTGGCCGGAACGCGTCCGCCGCGTGGTTGCGCTCGCCACGTCTCCACGATTGACGAGTCAGGCACTGGCGTTCGACGTGGTGGGGCGCAATGCCATCCGCCGCGACCCGGATTATCACGACGGACGGTATTATGGCGCCGAACACGGGCCGGAAGTGGGTCTGGCCATCGCCCGCATGATCGGCCACATTACCTACCTGTCGCGCGAAGCGATGACCAGAAAATTCGACGCGAATCGCCTCCAGCCGCGGGATGAGGCCGTCGAGTTTGAAAAGACGTTCTCGGTCGGCTCGTATCTCGGCCATCAAGGGCGAAAATTCGTGGAACGATTCGACGCCAACAGTTACATCACGCTATCGACGGCAATGGATTTGTTCGACCTCGGCGGTACGCCGTCGGAACTGGCCTCGGCCTTCCGCGGCACACGCAGTCGCTGGCTGGTGATCAGTTTCTCCAGTGACTGGCTGTTTCCCCCGGACCAATCGCGGGACATCGTCAACGCCCTGGTCGCCAACAACGCGCCCGTCAGTTATTGCAATGTCCAGAGTGACTGCGGGCATGACGCCTTCCTGTTGCCCAACGAGATCGCCAGTTACGGGGAGTTGATCCGCGCATTTCTTGACGACGATGTCGCGTCGCCGCCGGACGGCTTCGCGATCGGCCGCAAGGCGCAAGACGGTCTCAGTCCAACGAGTATCTTTCATCAGCGGCGCATCGACTATGAGCGCATCGTGGAATTGATCCCGGCGGACGCAAGCGTGCTCGATTTGGGTTGTGGCCGGGGCGGCCTGCTGGCGCGCCTCAGGCAGGGTGACCATCATCGCCTGGTCGGCGTGGAACTCGACGAACAAGCGGTCATCGCTTGCGTGCACCGCGGCCTGGATGTGATCCAGGCGGATCTCAACAAGGGACTGCGCGGGTTCGGCAACCAGCAGTTTGACTGCGTCGTGCTTTCCCAAACGCTGCAGGCGGTGCGCGACGTGCCCGGAGTCATCAACGAAATCCTGCGCGTCGGTCGCATCGGGATCGTCAGTTTTCCAAACCTTGCCTTTCGACCACTACGCAACATCCTCGCGAAGGACGGTCGGGCGCCACGGGGCTACGGCTGGATTCGCGAGCAGTGGTACGACACCCCGGATGTGCGGTTTCTGTCCATCGCGGATTTCGAGGAATTCTGCTGCGCGAAATCCATCCGCATTCACCGCCGCATCGCGCTCAATACCGAAGACGGCACCGAGGTGTCCCACGATCCCAACTTCGATGCCGACCTGGCCATCTTTGTGATCAGTGGCTCGAGTTCGGCAGCATAGTCCAAGGGGTCTAAGGGTTCAGCGCTTTATAATTTCCCCATCCGTCGGTGAACCATCGTCCTTCCCACTCGCGTCTCCCGACCCAGGCGTTTGTCTGGCCCAGATTCGTCCCTTCGCCCAGTTGCTTTCCGCGCGGCGTGGACTATATTGGCGCGTGGTGGCGAGGTCGCAGATGATGGTTAACGGTCCATCGGAGGAACAAGTTCGGGCCCGCGCTTTCGAGATCTATCTGGAACGCGGCCGCCAGCCCGGCCATGAATTGGATGACTGGCTCCAGGCAGAGTTCGAACTGATCCATCTGCCCATTCGTGTCGCCCATCTACTGCCCATCCGAAAGCAGAAGAACCTTTCGCCGCGCCAGCGTGCACCGTTGTCCGTGCGCTTCTCCAAACACTAGCGGGCTCCCTTCGCCCGCTCCCTCACCCCCACGGACACATGGACGCGCTGGCCCGGCGATCTTCAAAAATCGTACTTTCCCTTGATCGTCAACGAGCCAAGAATATCGTTGCCATCCTGCCCGCGAAATTCCTCGGTTCGGATGATGTGCGTGTACGTGATCTCCACGTGTCGGAAAATTTGCAGCGCCATTCCCCAGCTCACGTCGCCCACCAGTATGTTCTTGGGGATGCTCGCACTGCTTTGGAATGAATTGCCATCCAGCGTGATGTCGCGGCCCACCGCCCGGCCATCGAGCGCGCCGAACGCGTACCCGAAAAACCACGGCGTCCGACGCGTCAGCCCGCCATTGACCGCTCCCGGCGAGTCGATGATTTGCACGCCGAAATCCGGTGGAAGATGATAGCCTAGCCGCATCATCGCGCCCGCCGTGGCCAGCGTGAACACGTTTCCCAGATCGCCGCCGATGCGCGGAATCACGTCCACGTAGTGCATCGTATTGGTCGTCGGTGATAACCGCCACAGCCGCTCGTACTTCAGCACCAGGCCCGGTTCATTCTTGATTTGGTGGCCCCAGCCCAGCGGCACATCGTTGGAAAACCACCACCCATGAACCGTCTTCTGCGCCTCTTCCGCAATCGAGTCGGGGCCGACCACCCCCAGGTTGATCTCGAAGTTCTCCATGGTGGCAACGTTCGGCGCGTATTCGCCCCGACGTTGGTAGATGGCGCCCGTGTACAGCCAGCCCGCATACGGCCGATCCGTCTTGATCGGTGCGGAATTCGTCAGGTCGTTGGGCGTGTACATGTTCTGGCCCAGAAGAATCAACCCGAGGTCGCCCGCTTGCGGTTCGATTCCCCACTTGGGGAAAAAACTGTTGAGCACATTCGTGAGCCCGGGCATCCAGTCGTCTCCGCCAAACAGACAGATTTTCAGCCCCTGCGTGTAATGCCGGTCCTGGTGCGTCCCGAACGGATTGCTGAGGGAATCGTTCTCCTCGGTGATGGAGACAAAACCGGTTTGCTCGTCGGTAACCGACGCCGAAGCGCCGACCCCACAGCCTGCGTAAGCCAGTAACACACAGCAAAGGTGGACCGTGGGACATCGTTTGAGAACAAAGACCCGCTTCGTTTGTTTCACGTGGCGCGGAGTCTACAGGAGCGTGACACTGATACAACCTTATTCGCGCGATGCGTGCTGCTGGAGCGTATATCCGGAGTGTCGTTCGGCCGCGTGCCCTCACGCGGCGTATTTCCAGAGTGCCCTCACTTCTTGCCGAGGATCGCTTTGGCAGCCGCGG
The DNA here is from genome assembly GCA_049515295.1 of Verrucomicrobiia bacterium. Taxonomy (GTDB): domain Bacteria; phylum Verrucomicrobiota; class Verrucomicrobiia; order Palsa-1439; family Palsa-1439; genus Palsa-1439. Next base: position 5,265 of record JBEKUF010000181.1, read on the forward strand.
AATCTTTCATCGGGAGTCTGGTGCGGCGGATCCCGTCGAACTTGTAGAGGGCTCCGGCGACGGCTGGCGCCGTCGGGATGAGGCCGATTTCGCCCACACCCTTCGCGCCGTACGGACCGCTCGGTTCCTTCTCCTCGATGAAGATGCATTCGACCTCCGGCATGTCCTTGGCGCGGAGGATGCCCAGCGAGCGCAAATCCTTGCTGGCGATATGGCCGCCCTTGAGTTGCAGTTCCTCGGTAAGCGCGTACCCCAGGCCCATATGGATCGAGCCTTCGATCTGGCCTTCGAGCAGGACCGGGTTCATCACCTTGCCCACGTCGTGCGCCGCCACGACTTTTTTCAACTTGCCCGAGTCGTCAAGGATCACGACTTGCGTGGCGAATCCGTACGTGATGTGTGTCTTCACGTTCGGACCGGTGTAGCCCAGCGGGTGCGTGTCGTTCACGATAAACTCGCCGTACCACTGCTTCCCCGCCAGCTTCTTCAACTCGTTCTTGGTGATCGCCCCGTTGCTGCGCACGGCTTCCAAATCCAATTGAAATTTCGCGCACGCCGCGCGCACCGCCTGGCAACCCAGCAATGTCCCGCGCGAGCCCGTCGTTTGCGCGCAATCCAGCGCATACCGCGTGTCCGTGACCACGCGCACCAGCCGCGGGTTGATTCCCGTCTCCTCACAGAAGGTCTGCAGTTGCACGGTGAACAATCCCTGCCCCATCTCGGTAAACCCGGTGCGCACCACCACCGTTCCGTCTTCCTCGACCGTGATCATCGCCCGTCCGCCATCTTCGCTGCCATTGCCGAGACCGACGTTCTTGATGCCGCACGCGATGCCGGCGTATTTCGAGTTGCGATAAACGTCCCGCACCGCCAGCAGCGTCTTCTTCAGCCCCACGCTGGCGCGCAGCACCTGTCCCGTGGCAAACATGTCGCCCACCTCCAGCGCGTTGCGCCAGCGAATCTCCCATCCGTCGATGCCAGCCTTTTCGGCCAGCATGTCGATCACCGTCTCGATCCCGAACGCCGCCTGACTCGCTCCGAACCCGCGCATCGCCCCGCACGGCGGGTTGTTCGTGTACGCGCCGACGGATTCAATGTCCACGACCGGCACGCGGTACGGACCGCACGCGTGACCACCCGCGCGCTCCAGCACTTTCGTGCCGACGGACGCGTACGCGCCCTTGTCGCCAATCGCGCGCACCTTGACGCAGGTCAGATGGCCGTTCTTGTCGCATCCCGCCCAGTACTCAAACTTGACGGGATGGCGTTTCGGATGGAACCGTGTGCTTTCCTCGCGGTTAAACGTCGCCTTGCAGGGCCGCTTGGTCAGCCAGGCCATCAACGCGACGTGCGGCTGTATCGCCAGGTCTTCCTTGCCGCCGAACGCGCCGCCGTTGCTAACCAATTCGATGTACACCTTGTCGCGCCCCAGACCGAGCACGTCGGCGATCTGGTCGCGGTCGTCGTACACGCCCTGCCCCTGAGAATACACGATGATCTGTGTCCCGTTCGCCACCGCCGTGAGCGCCGCCGCCTGTTGCTCCTTCGTCAAATTGCCAAACCGCACCCAGGCCGCGCCGCCGGTGAGCGGAATGGCCAGACTCGACTCGGGTTCGAGGAAC
>JBEKUF010000182.1:0-6826 GCA_049515295.1 Verrucomicrobiia bacterium
GCTCATCGACACGAGCACCCTCTCCAAGGATACCGACCAACAGAAGCAGTGCTGCATCGAGGCCGAGCAATTGGCCCGAACCGCCGTGAAGCTCGACCCCGATGATTCCAAAGGCCACGCGTACCTCGCCGTGGCGGTTGGCAAACTGGCTCTTTACTATGGCGGCAAACGGAAGGTCTCACTCGCCAGCGAGGTGAAGACAGAGGCGGAACGCGCGATCCGGCGCGACGACAAGGAGGACCTCGCCTATCACGTGTTGGGAGTTTGGAACCGCGAGATGGCCGAGTTGAATTGGGTCCTGCGCAAGTTTGCCGAGCTACTCTATGGGAAATTTCCATCTGCATCGCTCGACGATGCCATCCGCGATCTGGAGCGGGCCACCCAACTCGCTCCCAGCATCGTTCCCCATCGCGTCGAACTCGGTATCACCCTAGCCTCGGCCCACCGGTGGCGGGAGGCCAATGACAATCTGCAAAGGGCACTGGCCATGCGCCGGGCGTGGGTCACCGACGATTATTACTGGGAGCTGGCCCGGCAAAATCTACAGCGGGTTAAGCCGCACCTGAACTAAGCGACCGATGCCAAAGCCGCCTGCACAAATCTTCAGCGTTACCGACCTGACGAGACGCGTCAAGGACCTGCTCGAAGAGAAATTTCCCAGCGTGTGGGTCGAGGGCGAGATTTCCAATCTCCGCTCACCGTCCTCTGGCCATGTCTATTTCACACTGAAGGACGCCAACGCCCAACTTGCTGTGGTGGTCTTTCGTGGCGTCGCAACGAAAGTCGGGTTTGCGGTTAAAGACGGCCTGCAGGTCATCGCCTTTGGTGACATCAGCGTCTATGAGAGGAACGGACAGTATCAACTCGTCGCCCGCCAACTCTTGCCCAAAGGGCTGGGCGCACTGCAACTCGCCTTCGAGGAACTCAAGCAGCGCCTCGCAAAGGAAGGACTGTTCGACCCAGCGCGGAAGAGGCCCATCCCCGTCCTACCCCAACACATCGGTCTCGTTACTTCGCCCGCGGGCGCGGCGATCCGCGATTTCCTGAACATCATCAGCCGCCGTTTCCCCAATGTACACATTGTCGTCAATCCCGTACGCGTGCAGGGTGATGGCGCCGGCAAGGAAATTGCCGCGGCCATCGACGAGTTCAACGCCTTGCATGCCAGCGGCCAGTTGCCACTGGATGTGCTGATCATCACCCGCGGCGGCGGTTCGCTCGAGGATTTGTGGGCGTTCAATGAAGAAGTGGTCGCCCGCGCCCTGGCACGTTCGGAGATCCCCACGATCTCCGCCGTCGGTCACGAAATTGACTTTACCATTTCCGACTTCGTTGCCGACCTGCGCGCTCCCACTCCGAGCGCCGCCGCCGAACTCGTCGTAAAGGCCAAGGATGAATTCGCGCGTCAGATCACCCAGTATCAGGCGCGTCTGCAAAATGACTTGCGGCTGCGACTCGCGGAAGCCCGTCAACGCTTCTCGACTCTCGCCTCCAGCTATGTGTTCCATCGTCCTGCCGAGACCATCCGACAACACCAGCAGCAGCTTGACGATTATGCTCATCGACTCCACCGCGCTCCCGGTGCGGCTGTTGCGGCACATCGCGCGCGTTGGAAAACCGTCGCTCAGAAGTTCAAGTTGCTCAGCCCGCAAGCCATGCTCGTCAACCGCCGGCAACGGCTCGGCGCCAATGAACACCGGTTCCAAACCGCCCGGGCACGGCGCACGGAAGCCGCCCGCCACCGCTTGGGTCAGGCCCGCGCCAAACTGGAGATTCTTAGCCCCAACGCCACGTTACAGCGCGGTTACAGCATCACGGTCATTCCCGAGACCGGCCGCATTGTCCGTAGCGTAGCCCACATCCAACCAGGCACTACCATCTCGACCAAGGTGCTTGATGGCACCTTCGGTTCTGTGGTATCTTCTACGGCGGACGCGAAATGAAAGGGAAAAAAAAGGGTGCGGAGCCCGTTCTGGACAGGAACGGGCTAACGTTTGAGCAGGCCATCGAGAGGCTCGAGAGGATCGTTGCCGACATGGAAGCCGCCGAATTGCCGCTCGAGGATGTCCTCAAGAAATACGAGGAAGGTACTCGTTTGGTCCGCTTCTGCAGCCAGAAGCTGGAGGAAGCGGAAAAAAAGATTGAGGTCTTGACCAGAAAAGTAGATGGGACCGTGGCGTTGGAACCGTTCGAGACGGAGTTGGACGACAGCGAAGGCGATAAGTCCGAAGATGAAGGGGGCCGGCTGCTTTGACCCACAAGGAGAGCACCATGGGACGTTACCTTGACATGATTAACACGCCGGCGGATGTGAAGCTGCTGACGCTGGATCAGCTTCAGACGCTGGCGCAGGAAATCCGCGAAGAGTTGATCACCGTGCTGAGCAAGACTGGCGGCCATCTCGGGCCCAATCTCGGGGTCGTGGAACTGACGCTGGCGCTGCACCGGGTCTTCGAGTCACCCAAAGACCGGTTCGTGTGGGATGTCAGCCACCAGGTGTACGTGCACAAACTGCTCACCGGTCGGCGCGAGAATTTTCACAAGATTCGCCAGTCCGGCGGCCCCATGGGGTTTGCGTTCCGATCCGAGAGCCCGTACGACTGTTTTGGCGCCGGCCATGCTGGCACCGCGCTCTCGGCGGCCCTCGGCATGGCCGCTGCCCGCGATCATGCCAAAACGGACGAGCACGTGGTCTGCATCGCCGGCGATGCCGCGCTCACCAATGGCATTACCTACGAGGCGCTCAACAATATCAAGACCTCCACCAAGCGTTTGATCGTCATTTTGAATGACAACGAGTGGAGCATCGCCAAGAACGTCGGCGCCATGTCCGAGTATCTCAACCGCCTCGTGCGCCATCCGTCCTACGCCGCCGCCCACAAACGAATGGAACATTTTCTGGGTCGCTTACCCCGCGGCGCTGAGTTGGCACAGATCGGGCACAAGGTGGAAGAGGCTGTCAAGGGAATGATTGTCCCCAGCCTGCTGTTCGAAGAATTTGGCCTTCGGTACATCGGTCCGATGGACGGTCATAACACGGCCCTGCTCATCGACACGTTGCAGTGGGCCAAGAAGCAGGATGCGCCCGTCCTTCTTCACATTCTCACCAAGAAGGGTAAGGGGTATGAACGGGCCCTGGAGGACCCTCAGACATTCCACGGGTGCGGACCGTTCGACATCGCCACGGGCAAGTCGCCCGCAAAAAAGGAGGGTGCCCCGCCCAACTACCAGGATGTCTTCGCCGAAACCCTCATCCGGTTCTGTGATGTAAACAGCAAACTTGTCGGCATCACCGCCGCCATGCCCAGCGGCACGAGCCTGATCAAGCTGCAACAGGCCAAATCGGATCGTTATTTCGATGTCGGCATCGCCGAGGAACATGCGGTCATTTTCGCCGCGGGTATGGCGACCATGGGATACCGTCCGGTCTGCGCGATTTACTCCACGTTCCTTCAACGCGCCTACGACTGCATCATCCATGACGTCGCCCTACAGAACCTGGATGTCATCTTCGCCATGGATCGAGCCGGCCTGTCGGCCAATGATGGCCCCACACATCACGGCCTGTTCGATATCGCCTATGCCCGCTGCGTGCCGCGGGCGATCCTGATGGCGCCCCAGGACGAGGACGAGCTGGTCGACATGCTCTGGACCGCCCTGCAGCACCACGGACCGATTTTCATCCGTTATCCCCGCGGCGCTGGCGAAGGCGTTCCCATCAAGGAACGACCGGCCATCCTCCCGCTTGGCAAAGCCGAAGTGCTTCAGCACGGGACGGATGTCGCGGTGTTCTTCTACGGCGCCGTCTCGCGCATCGCTCAGGAAACCTCTGCCGCACTCCAGGCGGAAGGCTTGTCCGTCGCCCTGATCAACGCCCGATTCTGCAAACCGATTGACCGGGACGTCATTGAGAAATACGGACGCATCTGCAAGGTGTTATGCACGATCGAGGACCACGTCTTGATGGGCGGCTTCGGCAGTGCGGTGCTCGAGACACTGGATGACCTGCGGATTGTCACACCAGTGGCCCGCGTCGGTTGGCCCGACAATTTTATCGAGCACGCGAGCAACAACAAAGATCTGCAGGACAAGTATGGCTTGAATTCCAAGACCGCCATCGCCAAGGTGAAGGATCTGCTGCTCGAAGCCTCCGCCAAGCGGGTTAAATCGCCGCAGTTTCGCGTATTGGGCACCACGGCTCGAACGGCGTAACGCAAACCACTATCACGTGATGTAAACCTCAGGGCTCCCGCCATGCGCGCCCGGCTCGACACCCAACTCGTTGTTCGCGGTCTGTGCGATAGCCGGGAGAAAGCCAAACGGCTGGTTCTCGCGGGAGCCGTGCGCGTTAACGCCCAACTCGCTCACAAACCCAGCGAACTGGTTGACGAACAGGCCGTATTGAGCGTCGAAGCCGCGGAGAAATATGTCGGCCGCGGAGGCCATAAGCTCGAAGCGGCACTCGACCAGTTCCACATTTCGTGCAACGGCCTCGTGTGTGCTGACCTCGGCGCCTCGACGGGCGGGTTCACGGATTGCCTGTTACAACGCGGTGCCGCGCGCGTCCACGCGGTCGACGTCGGCAAAGGGCAACTTGACTGGAGACTGCGCCAAGACCCGCATGTCGTCGTGCACGACGAATTCAATGCACGCCATCTCACCCCGGACCATCTGGGTGGCACTGTCGATCTCGTGACCATCGACGTCTCCTTCATCTCGCTGACCAAGGTGTTGCCATCGGCCGTCGCGGTGTTGAAGGCCGGCGGTACCCTCGTGGCGCTCATCAAACCGCAATTTGAAGCCGGAAAAAAGCTCGTGAAAAAAGGCGGGGTTGTGAGAGACTCACGCGTGCATGAGGCGGTGACCAACATGATTCGGGGGTTCGCCACACAGACGCTCGGGCTAACGCTGCTGGGGGTGACTGAGTCTCCCCTCCTGGGTCCTGCCGGCAACAAGGAATTCCTCATCGCCCTGCGCAAACCGTGAAATCGCGTATTCCCAGGACAGTTGGTATCGTCGTGCACTCGGGCAAACCCGAAGCCCGCAGCCGGCTGTTGGAACTACTGGCCGTGCTCCGCGAACACCATGTCGCCGTTCTATTGGAACGAGAAGCCGCCGTTCTCGCCGGCAAACCGAAGCTGGCTGGCCTGCTACAGGAAATTGGAAAGACCGCCGACATGGTGATCGTGCTCGGTGGAGACGGCACAATCCTCCGCGTCGCCCGCGAACTGGAGGGACCGGCCACGCCTATCCTCGGCGTGAACTTGGGCAATTTGGGATTTCTGACCAGTATTCATGGCAACCGGCTCCAAGGCCCCGTTCGTGACATCTTGCGCGGCCAGTACCAGATCAGCCAGCGGCATACGCTCCAGACCACGCTGATCCGCAGCGGCAAACGTCGCGCCGCACACCGGGCACTCAATGACGTCGTCGTTTCGCGCGGAGCACTGTCCCGCATCGTCCGGTTACGATTATTTGTCGACGGTGAGTTGTTGACAGAATATGTGTGCGACGGCATGATATTCGCCACGGCAACGGGCTCAACGGCGTATTCATTGAGCGCAGGCGGGCCAATTTTGGTGCCGACGTCGCGGGCACTGATTATCACGCCCATCTGTCCACATGCGCTGAGCAACCGCTCCGTCATTGCGGGAGAGAACTCGATCATCCGCTGCCTGGTGGCGGATGCCGCGGCCGAGTTGTTGTTGACAGTCGATGGACAGGTGCAATTGCGGATGCAAGTGGGCGATGAAGTGGAAGTTCATCGGTCCCCGCGCACCGTGCAGTTGGTCACACCGAAGGATCATTCGTATTTTGAAGTGTTGCGAGAGAAACTGAAATGGAGTGGAGCCAATGTCTAACGGACCCAAAGCTTCTCCATCGAAAATCACGTCGTTGTTGAGTCCCGATGCGATCCGACTGGAGCTACAAAGCCGCCAAAAAGTTCCCGCATTGCGTGAGGTGGCCGAGTTGCTGGCCTCCAGCAAGTGCGTGGGCAATTTCGAGGCCTTTTTCAACGAAATCCTGCAGCGGGAGCGCGTCAGCAACACGGCGTTGGACCGCGGCGTTGCCATTCCTCACGCCCGAACCGACTATTGCTCGGACATTTTGATCGCCGTTGGACGCAGCCGGGAGGGTGTTGATTTTGAGGCGAAAGATGGTCAACCCGTGCGGTTGATCTTCTTGATCGGCACACCCAAGCAAATGGTCACGGAATATCTGCGTGTCGTGGGCACGCTGGCGCGCCTCCTGCGCCAGGACGAACTTCGCCAACGGTTGTTGGACGCGCCCGACGCCACCACGTTCATCAAAATCATCGAAACCGCCGAATCGTAAATCCCGGCCGCCGGCCGCGCGGCTTACCCACGTTGCGCGGCGAGATAACGTTCGGCATCAATCGCCGCCGAACAGCCTGTTCCCGCCGCCGTGACGGCCTGACGGTACACGCGATCCACGCAATCTCCGGCGGCAAACACGCCAGGCACGCTCGTGTATGTCCCCTTCCTGCAAACGATATATCCCTGGTCATCCATGTCGATCTGGCCGCAAAACAACGCGGTCGACGGTTCGTGACCGATCGCCACAAACACGCCGGCACAGGACAGGTTCGAAGTCGTGTTGGTCTTGAGGTTCTTGAGTTGTACGCCTGTGACCATGTCCTTGCTGACGTCGGATACATCCGTGACCACGGAATCCACACCGGCTGAATCTTGGGATTGGACAGTACCCGCTCGGCCATGATCTTCGACGCGCGAAGTTGGTCACGCCGATGCACCAAATACACCTTTGATGCGAAATGCGTGAGGTACGTTGCCTCTTCGCAGGC
>JBEKUF010000183.1:0-6765 GCA_049515295.1 Verrucomicrobiia bacterium
TGCGCGTTGACCGTTGGCCTGTACTGGGGCGCGAGCTTCCGCTATGAGGTGGACTTTCTGCCTGCACTACTGTTGCTGGGCGTGATCGGCATCTTGAGTTTGGAGCGCGTACTGGCCCCGACCTCAAAGTCGGGGCAGGCTTGCCGGCCGGTCTGGCGGCGTGCGATGCGTTGGGGCTGGAGTCTTCTGCTGGGCTTTTCGGTGGCGTTTAACCTGTTGGCAAGCGTCGAGCGTTGCGCCGAGGCGCAGAACAACCTCGGGGGTGTTCTGGCGAAAACGGGCAAGATCGAGGAAGCCATCGCCCACCACGAGCAGGCCCTGCGACTCAACCCCGATTACGCTGAGGCGCACTACAACCTGGGGGTCACACTGCAGCAGGCGGGCCAGGTGCCGGAAGCGATTGGGCACTATGAGCAGGCGCTGCGGATCAAGCCGGACATGGCCGAGGCGCACTACAATTATGGGGTTGCCCTGCAACAATTGGGCAAGGTTTCGGAGGCGATTGAGCACTACGAGCAGGCACTACGGATCAATCCCGATTATGCCGAGGCGCACAACAACCTGGGGGGCGCCTTGGAGCAAGCAGGCCGGGTACAGGAGGCGATTGAACATTGGGAGCAAGCCCTGCGTCTCAAGCCCGGTTCCGCCGAGGCGCACTACAACGTGGGGCTCGCGTTGGAGAAGCTGGGGCGCATGCCGGAGGCCATCCAGCATTATGAGCAGGCCCTGCGCATCAAGCCCGATGACGCTGAGGCGCACAACAATTTGGGAGCCGCCTTAATGGGACAGGGCAGGCTGCCGGAGGCCATCCAGCATTACGTGCAGGCCCTGCGGATCAAACCCGATGACGCCGAGGCGCACTACAACCTGGGGCTCGCCTTGGTCCAAGTGGGCAGGCTACGAGAGGCGATTGAGCATTGGGAGCAAGCGCTATCGATCAAGCCCGATTACGCCGCCGCGCACTACAATTTGGGGGTCGCGTTGGAAAAGCTGAGGCGCACGACGGAGGCCATCCAGCACTACAAGCAGGCACTACGGATCAAGCCCGATTTCACCCAAGCGCAGAACGCGCTCGCACGACTGCAAGCCAGCCAGTAAGCCGAGCGCAGCACCAGCCGAGCGGAGCCGAGTCCTCGAGACGCGACCACGTCGTGTCCCGGGTCGCAAACGCGCCGAAGAATTGCCGACGTCGCAACGGCACCCCTCGGAACTTCAAAGCGCACGGTTCGCCAACCGTCCAAAGCGGGGAGGCGGTTTGGACGGTTCGGTGTGGTAGTTGTTGGTCACGCGGCGGAACGGGCAGTTGGCCGGCATGGGCGGAAAGCGGCGGGCGTAGCGGTGGGGGCAATCAGCCACGGGTGTGCTCAGGATGGCCGCCCGTGCGCGAATAAGGATGGGATTGGGGGGCCTTAGGGTTTTATGAGTTGGCGGCGTCGATGCGGTCAATGCACGCGAGAGGCGGGCATTCAGGTCGTCCGACGGCGTGCGACAGAGACCGGTCGACAATCCGCCTTCGCCATGGCCATGGCGGACAGGGCCCCGGGTGACGGGCAACCCAGGCGACTTCTTATCGGGTTTTTTAGATTTGACATGGATATCGCCTTACGATATATTTACCGCGTGATGAAAGGATGGGAACGGATTGACGCTCGAGGGGCGACGCGGCGACAGGAGGACGGCAAGCGGGACGCCCGCCCTGCAAACGGAAAGCGCCGCGTGAGGGTTGCGCTAGAAGCACAACGATAGCGCGTCTCGTCCGACTCGGCTTGCGGACCACAAAGGCAACTGTGGCGGTTCAGCGGTCTTATGACCGCTGCTCCAAGAGACCCTTCGACCGCGCTCTCTTCGACGGGTTCGACGGTTCGACAGGCTCACCGCAGGCCCTTCGACAGGCTCAGGGTAAATCCTTCGACGCTGCTCAGGGTAAACAGGGCCATCAGGGGCCATATATGTAATTCTGCGAAACGAAGCCAATTTTTTTAGAATCTCGAAAATGGCGATGTGTTTGAAGGAGAGGCGGTTGGGACGAAATTATTTCCGGAAATGCATTGGCTTCGTTTGTCAGAACGAAGCCGATTGGGAGGGGGGCCGACCTCGGAGTCGGGGTAAATCTCGGGGTGCAGAGGGGGGGTTGGAGAGCCGTTCGAATGAGTTTCCGTCTCGACGCGGGCAAATTGAGCGTGCCAGTATACGTCGTGCTGCCGTTCGCGTGATCATGCCCGAACAACTCGAAACCAACGCCGCGACGTCCCGCAGGCCGGGCAACGGCTTGTGCGTTGCGGTCATTGTGATGGTGGCAGGGTTGACCCTGCTGCGGTTTCTGCTTTGCGGTGTGATCGAACTCATTCCCGAAGAAACGTACTACTGGACCTACGCGAAACATCCGGCACTGAGCTACTTCGATCATCCGCCGATGGTGGCCTGGTTCATTACTCTGGGAACCGCCCTGCTCGGCGACACGCCCATGGGCGTCCGCATCATGACACTCATCCTCTGGATCGCAACCGCCGGGCTGCTGTTCCTGACGGGCCGCATGTGGTTCGGACAACGGGTGGCACTCCTGGCGACGTTGTTGTTCACTCTGCTGCCCGTTTACGTCGGCGCGGGGTTGATCGTGACCCCGGACGCACCGCTGCTGTTCTTCTGGGCGGCGACGCTGTACCTGATCTCCAAAGCCCTGCATGGCGGGCGCGGCTGGTACTGGATGCTGGCGGGCGCCACGTTTGGCGGCGCATTGCTCTCCAAATACTACGCGTTGCTCCTGGCGCCATCGCTGCTGTGGTTCCTGATGCTCTCCCCCAACCACCGCCGCTGGCTCCGTCGACCCGAACCATGGCTGGCATTGCCCATCGCGCTGGCCGTGTTCAGTCCGGTGATCATTTGGAACGCCCACCATAACTGGGCTTCGTTCCTCTTCCAGTCTACCCGCACCGCCGGCGCACCGAAGAACATGCTGCGCGACGTCCTGCTCTTCTGGCTCGTTCAGCTCGGGCTCCTCACGCCGCCCGTGTTCGCGTTGTTCGCTGGCACCGCGGCGCGCGGAATCCGCCGCGGTTGGTTGCAGCGCGACGACAAGTGGAACTTTGTCGCTTCGTTCTCGTTGCCGTTGTTCTTTCTCTTTGCCGCGGCCAGTTTCAAAACACAGATTCATGTGAACTGGACGGCACCTGCCTTTCTGTCGCTGTCATTTGGCGCCGCGGTGATCGCACTCGATGGTCTCGGCGCTCCAGAACCCGTGCGGGCAAAGCGTTGGGGGTGGGGCGCAGGGATGACAGTCGCCTTGTGCGGACTGGCCATTGTGTTTGGACACAGCAGCCTGGCCTGGGGGGTTCCCCAATCGTTCGCTTACGCTCATGCCGGCGGTTGGCAAGCTGTCGCTGAACGGGTGAACGTCGTGCGCGCCCAGGTGCGGTACGAAACCCAACGGGAGCCGTTCCTGCTCGGGATGGACAAATACAACATCGCTGCCGAGCTAGGTTTTTATTTGCGCGCGCCCGACGACTGCGTCAACCTGTTTGCCACAGGCGCGCAGGGCCTCGGCTATCGTTACTGGACCGACCTGCGGAAGTTCGAGGGCCGACCTGCGATTGCCGTTGTCTCCAGGCCCAGTGCGGAGATGATGGCTCAACTTCGCCTCCATTTCGAGCGGGTTGGAGAACCACAGCAGGTTCGCGTGCCGAGATATCGAGGGTTGGACCGTCAGGTCTATCTGGTGATTTGCGCCGGCTACCATGCTGCGGAGTCGAACGCGCCGGATCTCCAATGATGCTGGCGCAGTTTGTTGACAATACCCATCTTTCTCGATGCGGTGATACGGCCGATTTCGCTCTTTCGTCCCGGCCCCATCCATTGTATTGTAACTTGATAGGATAAGATCATAGGGCCGCAATCGTGAATGAGCCGTCCAAAGGTATTTCGGTTGGATGCACGGAAAATCGGGTCTATGTTCGCGTCGTCGGACGGGGAACGTTTCAGAACAGTCAACCGCTGCGGCTGTTCGCGCTGCAGAAAGCCGACCAGGGACAGCGGGAATTTGTCGTGGACCTCGGCGATTGTCAGGGCATGGACAGCACGTTCCTCGGGGTGCTGGCGGGCATCGGCTTGCGCCTGCGGCAAAACGGAAACCCGGCCGCCATCCATATCGTCAACATCAGCCCCCGCAACCTGGATTTGCTGCAAACACTCGGTCTGGACCGGCTGTTCACCATGAACTCGAGCGCTCCCCCGCCTCTGGCGGAAACCGATTATCGTAAGTTGCCGGATACCGATCTCACCCAACTTACCCATTCGCTGGACAAGGACGAAACCACCGACCTGATGATCGAGGCGCACGATAATCTCGTACGCGCCGACGAACGCAACGCGCTGAAGTTCCGGGAGTTGGCCCGGTTCCTGCGCGAAGCCATCGAGCGCCGACGCCGAAATCAGGAAACCAGGAAATAACGATCTCGTGGAGGAAACCGAGTGCCGCCAACGAACAGGCAAATCGGCGTCAACGACCACAAAGGAGGAGGTTATCAGCTTGAAAGATTTTTGCATCGTGCCTGAGCCCCACGGTCCCGTGCAATTGATACGATTGAGCGGGTCACTGGACATGTTTTCATTCCCACGCCTCGAAGCGCAACTCAACGCCTTTTTCCAACAGGGCCGGTACTTCGTGGTGTTGGATTGCCAGGAACTCGATTACATCGGCAGTGCCGGTCTGGGCGCATTGATCGGGTTCGCCAAGCTGGCCCGCGAACACAATGGCGACGTGCGATTGCTCAGTGTTCCCGATCGAATCTACAAGATCATCGAACTGCTGGGGTTCACGAGGGTCCTCCACGTGCACAACACCGAAGAGGACGCCGTCGCCAGTTTTGCAACGAAGTAGGCTGCCTTCACGGTTCCATGAAATCGTCCGACAACATCCGCCGCAAGGAGTCGGCCAACAAGCTCGTCCTCCAGACGCCGAGTCACGAGAGCTATCTCGCCCATATCCGCGTCATCGTGGGCGATCTGGCCCGCAAGGTCGGGTTTGACGAACATGAAGCCACCAAGATCGAAATGGCGGTCGACGAAGCGTGTTCCAACGTCGTCAAACACGCTTATTCCCCGGACAAAGAGTGGTGCTGGCAACATTGCGACCCCGAGATCCGTCTCGACGTCCGAACGGAAGGCAGTCGCCTCGTCATCGAGATCAACGATCACGGCCAACGCTTCGATTTTGCCAGCTACCGCCCCGCCGACATCGAAGGCCGCCTGCGCGAAATGAAACGCAACGGCTACGGCATCTTCATCATGCGTAACTTCATGGACGAGGTGCAGTACAACTCCAATGACCACACCGGCAACACCCTGCGCATGGTCAAATACTTGAAAAAATCCCGCGTCTCCCCCATTGTACCTTGACGGGCTTCTCCGGACGGTTGCCGGGATTGGCCCGCAGTTGAGGGAGTCAACCATATCGGTTTTGTGAAGGAGTCGAATCAATGAAGGCGTGGACAACATCCCGCCGCCAACGGGCTTTTAAACTGAGAATGTCGCCGAAATACGAATTCACATGAGCGCCAAGAATAAGCACACGAAGCCCGAGCCGCCCCAGCCCGTGGCTCCTGCCGAGACTAAGGGCACGGCGAAGGTGGAAGCCGCCGCGACCGAACCCGCCATAATCGATTCCATTTCCGTGGAAGAATTGGAAAACCTGAAGGCCAGGGCTGCCACCGCCGACAAGAATTGGGACAAATACCTCCGCGCCGCCGCGGAGCTCGATAACTATCGCAAACGCGTCGCCCGCGAGAAGGAAGACCTGGCCCGGTTCACGTCCGAACGCGTCGTGGCGGCGCTGCTGCCGGCGCTCGACAATCTCGAACGCGCCATCGACGCCGCCCAAAAACATGGCGCGGACAATTCGTCGCTCCTCGACGGCATTACGCAGGTGCACAGCCAGTTCCGCCGCACGCTCGTCGAGTTCGGCCTCCAGGAAGTCACCGCCAATGTCGGCCATCCGTTCGACCCCAAGCTCCATGAGGCCGTCAGCCAGATCGAGTCCGGCGAACATCCCGAGGGCCACGTGGTCGAGCAGCTTCAACGAGGCTACAAACTTGCCGACCGCCTCCTGCGGCCGGCGCGCGTGGTCGTCAGTAAAGGTTCACCCGCCGCGGCAGGTTCCTCCCCCGAAGCCGATTCAACCCCAGAGACCGGGGCGGCTCCCGAGAGTCCAGAATGACCCAGCGCGATTACTACGAGGTTCTGGGCGTCGGGCGCGAGGCTACGGAAGAGGAAATCAAACGGGCCTACCGCAAGCTCGCGCTCAAGTACCACCCCGACAAGAATCCCGGCGACAAAGAGGCGGAGGAAAAATTCAAGGAACTCGGCGAAGCGTACGAAGTTCTCAGCGACCCGCCAAAGCGCGCCACGTATGATCGCTTTGGCCATGCCGCGTTTGCGCCGGGTGCCGGAGCCGGCTCCGCCGGCAGCCATTATCCAGGCGGCGGGTTCCACGATCCGTTCGAGGTTTTTCGCGAAGTGTTCGGCGGCGCCGGTGGCGGTATTCTCGACGATTTCTTTGAACAGGCGTTCGGTGGGGCCGCGGGCCGCCGTTCCCGGGGCGGCGCGCAACGCGGCAACGATCTGCGCTACGATTTGGAGATCGACCTCGAAGAAGCCGCGGGCGGCGGCGAGAGAGAAATCACCTTCACCAGGCCCGACACCTGCCCGGAGTGCCACGGGCGCGGGGCAGCTGCCGGATCGCAGGCCGAGACCTGCCCGACGTGCCACGGTCAG
>JBEKUF010000184.1:0-7872 GCA_049515295.1 Verrucomicrobiia bacterium
GCTCATCGCATCCTGGGGCTGGAGAAGGTCCCAAGGGTCCGGCTGTTCGCCGGTTAAAGCGGTACGCGAGCTGGGTTCAGAACGTCGTGAGACAGTTCGGTCCTTATCCACTGTGGGCGCAGCAGACGTGAGGGATTTGTTCCTTAGTACGAGAGGACCGGGAACAACGCACCTCCAGTATGCCGGTTATTCTGTCAAGAGTAGCGCCGGGTAGCTGTGTGCGGAAACGATAAGCGCTGAAAGCATCTAAGCGCCAAGCGCCTCCCAAGATTACGTCTGACGGTCGCAAGACCCTGAAGGCTCGGGGAAGACTACCCCGTTGATAGGCCGGGTGTGTAAACGTGGCAACACGTGAGCTGACCGGTACTAATCAGCCGTGAGGCTTGATCACTTAAATTTTCAAGCGCGACGCTTTCCGCGTCAGGGACCAGTCACAAGCTGGGAACTGATTGCGGAAGGCCGAGAGCTTGAAGGAAGTGATTTAACAACCTCAGCCGTTGTAGCCCCGCTTGCTGTATGCAATTATCAGAGAACCTGTTCTTTATACAAAGAAGTTGTCGGTTGTTGGCCCTCCGCCCCGTTTCGGCGGACGGCGAGACGCCGATCGCCGACGGCTTCGAAGATTTCCCGGTGGTTTTGCCGCAGTGGTCCCACCCGTTCCCATTCCGAACACGGACGTGAAACGCTGCAGGGCCGATGGTAGTGCCTGTATAGCTTGCGCGAGAGTAGGTTGCTGCCGGGGTAATTTCACAAGAGCCCGCATTCAGAAATGAGTGCGGGCTCTTTGTTTTGGAAGTGGCGAAACGGCTTTCGAGAAGAAATGTAATACCCTACGTCTTCGCGATTCCGTGTGAAGCTCTTACGGCACGGTGGTTTTGGTGAGCTTGACGAGGGTCTTCCACATCTTTTCGGGGGCGTCGCAGTCGAGTAATTCCTTGCGGGCCTCCGTCGACTCGAACGTGCGTACCAGCCCGGCCAGCAATCGCAGATAAAATGCGGTGGCGGGTGTGGGGATGACAATGAAGAAGAAAATCTTGCTCAAATGATCGTCGGGCGCGCCGAATTTGATGCCTTTCTCCTTCATGCCAACGGCAAAGGTCAGGCCGCCGCCTTCGACATCGCGGACGTGGGGGAAGGCCAGACCGTGTTCCACGGCGGTGCTGACGATCGCTTCGCGGCGCAGCGCCAACTCGGTCAGCGTTGCGGTATCTTCGACGAAGCCGCCCTCGCCGAGCGTTTTGGCCAACTCGCGGATGACGCCTTCGCGCGTCGATGCCTCAAGTTTCGGGACCATCAGGTTTGCCGCGGAAAAACGGGCGATGCCGGTTTCGACGGGTCGATCAATGACGGCGAGCGGGTAGCGTTGTTGCAAGCGGTCGTAGCGCTCGGCGATGTCGGGCGGCAACTGGGCGTGGATCTCAGCGATGGATTTCTCCAACTGGGCGAGCGGCATCCTGGGGTTGGAAGCCTTTTGCTCTTCCCTGGCAAAATTGAGTTCCTGCAATTGGATCAACTGATTCAAGATGTTATTCATGGTTGGACTGGCGTCTCGCACAATCACGACTCAGTGTAGAACTTTTGTCCGCGGTCGCCAATGAAAAACTTTCAGTCAAGCGAGGAATCGCTTCCCGTTTGCGCCGCCGCGGGATACCATATCCGCCCATGACAAATCCGCAGAAAGCGTTGGGCCAGTGCACGCTCGGGGACACGCCGCGTGTTGTCGGCGTCGTGTCGCAAGAGGGGACGCTGGCCCGGCTGGCGGCGCGTGCCGAGCGCGATTGCGATGTGGTGGAAGTGCGGGTGGACCTGATCGGTCCGTACGCGCCCCATTCGCCGCGCGCCGAACCGGTCTGGCTCGAACAGGCGCAAGCCATCGAAGCGCGCGGGCTACCGGTGGTGGTGACGGTTCGTCTGGCGGCCGAGGGCGGGAAATGGAAGCAGCCGGATGAGTTGCGGCTGCCGGTGTTTGAGGAAGCGTTGCGCCATCTAGCGGCGGCGGACATCGAATTGCGCAGCCCGATCATCGAACAAGTGTCGGTGCTGGCGCGCCAACACAAGCGCGCGCTGATCGTGTCGCACCACGATTTTGGCCGGACGCCGCCGCTGGAGGAGCTGCGGGTGATTGTCGAGCGCGCGGCCCGCTACGGCACAGTGGCCAAGGTGGCCACGATGGTCAAGACGGAGGAGGACCTCGCCACGTTGCGGGCGCTGCTGGCGGAGAAACGTCCCACGCCGTTGTGCGTGCTCGGCATGGGACCGCTCGGCCCGCAAACGCGGATCGATTTCCCGAGGCTTGGTTCCTGTCTCACGTACGGCTATCTGGATCAGCCCGTCGCGCCCGGCCAGGTGTCCGCGCGTGAGTTGATGCGGCAGTTGCACGGGAGATGACCGGTCAGGCGTGTAGCTGCGCCAACCGTTCTGCCGCGATCTGGCAGTACTTCCTCGAAATGTCCACGTGGATGAAGTGACGGCCAGTTTTCTTCGCCACGACCGCCACGGTGCCCGTCCCGCCAAATGGATCGAGCACGACGTTGCCGCGATACGTATAGAATTTGATGAGGCGATAGATCAATTCTTCCGGGAAGGGAGCCGGATGGCCGTCTGGCTTCGGTTGGGCAGTCTTCCTTCCGCGACGTGGTGGATAAAGACTTTTCAGAAACGGCTGACGGCCCTGCGTTTCCGGCGGGATTTGCCAGAAGCCGTCGGAGAACCTGATAAACTCCTGGCCGGCGATGTCGGCGAGTTTCTTGTCGCCTTCGAGGGTCCACGAGCCTTTGGAAAAGACGAGTACGTACTCCCAACTTGGCAGGATGTGCGGATTGCGCGGGCTTTTCCACGAACCCCACGCGGTGCGGCGGCGCATGGTCTGTTTGTACCAGAGGATCTCCGTGCGCATGAGGAAACCCAGGTCGCGGAGCTGCGCAGCCATGTCGTAATGGATCGGTTTGAAATCCTTGATGCTGGTCGGCGCGATGTTGAGGGCGAATCGGCCTCCCTGGACGAGGACGCGGTGGAGTTCGCGCCAGACCGGCAGGAGCCAGGTGAGATACTCGGTGTAGGACATGCGGTCGTTGTGGCCATCGTAATCGAGCCCGACGTTGTACGGCGGCGACGTGACGGCCAGATGCACGCATTGATCCGGCATGTCACGGAGGACGTTGCGGCAATCGCCGTGGATGATGCGGTTTTGCCAGGCGGATTTCTTCACGCCCCTGTTATAGCGCAACAGCTTGCTCGCCGGAAGCGGAATCTGTTACAATCAACCACAATGAAAAACCTGGTGCTGGTGGGATTCATGGGCAGCGGCAAGACGGATGCGGGCAAACTCGCCGCCGCGCGTCTCGGGATGAAGTTTGTGGACATGGACGATGTCATCGAGCAGCGCCATAACCAGACGATCTCAGGCATTTTCGAGACGAAAGGCGAAGCCTTTTTTCGTCAGCAGGAACGGGCGCTGGTCCGTGAGCTGGCTGCGGAAGAAGATCAGGTCATCGCTACGGGTGGCGGCATCGTACTGGATGCGAACAACCTTCGAGATTTCGGGCGCACGGGTGTTGTCATTTGCTGTTGGGTGGACGCTGGCGTCGCCCACGAACGAACCAAACACGCGAAGCACCGCCCCTTGTTGGAAGAAGCGGATGCGGACCGCCGCACGCGGATCGAGACGCTGTTGCGCGACCGCGAACTGTTGTACAAGGCAATTCCGTTGCGAATCGACACCTCGGCGATGACCGTGGAGCAGCAAGCCGGTGAAATCGTCCGCATCTACAAACAGGAAACGGGATTGTAGGACGGGCGCGCCGCCCGCGACGACGGGCGAGACAACGACGGCAAGCGACCCTCCTTCGCCAAGGCTTCGGCGGGCGGGGACGCCCCGAGTTGGGAGTCGGGGTAAACTCGCGGCACAAATCAAAGAGAAGGCCCGCGCGATCGGGTTCGATCTTGTCGGCATCGCGAACGCGCAACCGCCGCAGCACGCGGGCGAATTCCAGCAGTGGCTCGCGTTGGGGTTTCACGGCGAGATGGGTTACATGGCAAAGAACGCGGAGAAGCGCAACGATCCATCCAAAATTCTGGCCGATGCGCAGTCGGTGGTGGTCGTGGGGATGAATTACAATACGGAGTCGCCGCGTCAGCCCCGCTCGGGGCGGGATAAAGAGACGCGGCCGACAACGACACCTCAGATTGCCCGTTACGCGTGGGGCGCGTGCGACTACCACGAGGTGATGGGAGAGAAGCTGAAGCAACTTGCGGTGGCCATCGATGGATTCGGCGGACCGGACACGCGGTCGTTGTGGTATGTGGACACCGGGCCGATTCTCGAACGGGATCTGGCGCAACGAGCGAGGATCGGTTTCATTGGCAAGCACACGAACCTCATCAGCCGGCGGCTGGGCAATTGGATTTTCGTGGGCGAGGTGCTGACGAATCTTGCATTGCCGGCGGACGAGCCCGAGCGCGAATACTGCGGCACGTGCCAGCGCTGCATCGACGCATGTCCGACGCGCGCCATTGTCGCGCCGTACCAACTCGACGCACGGTTGTGCATCAGCTATCTGACAATCGAGTTGAAAGGCGCGATTCCCGTCGGGTTGCGGCCGCTGATCGGCGACCACGTGTTCGGCTGCGACGATTGCCTCGAGGTGTGTCCGTGGAACCGGTTTGCAAAGCTCTCACCCGTGCGCGAGTTTCAGCGGCGCGAGATGCCACCGCTGACCGAGTTTCTCTCCTGGGACGAACAAGAGTTTCGCAATTTCTTCCGTGACACGCCGATTTTCCGCATCAAGCGCCGCGGTTTCCTCCGCAACGTGTGCGTCGTGCTCGGCAACATCGGCGACGCCTCCGCCCTGCCCGCGCTGGAGCGGGCATTGGCCGACCCCGAACCGCTGGTGCGCGAGCACGCCGCCTGGGCCATTGACCAGATTCAGAGCCGCTGATTGGGCACAAAGTCTGCTGTTTAGTGGCCGTTCTTGGGGGGAGACTGATGCTGATCGTTTACGGCATAACCATATTCACCGGCGCGGCGCTGCTATTTGCCGTGCAGCCGATGGTCGGTCGGATGGTGTTGCCGTTGCTGGGCGGTTCGCCTGCGGTGTGGAACACAGCGATGGTGTTTTATCAGGCCGTGCTGCTGGCCGGATACGCCTACGCGCATTTCACGACGCGGTGGTTGGGCGTGCGACGCCAGGCGGCGCTGCACGCCGTGCTGCTGTTGCTTCCGTTTCTGGCGATGCCGGTGGTGATCCCGCACGGTTGGGCGCCACCCACGACGCACAATCCGATTCCGTGGTTGTTGGCGGTGCTGGCGATGACGGTCGGCGTGCCGTTTTTCGTTGTGTCGGCCACGAGCCCGCTGTTGCAACGCTGGTTTTCCGTGAGTGGGCACCGCGACGCGGCTGATCCGTACTTTTTGTATGCCGCGAGCAACTGCGGCAGCCTGGTCGCGTTGGTAGGGTATCCCGCGTTCATCGAACCGCACCTGCGATTGAGCCAACAGAGCCAGTGGTGGACGGTCGGGTACGATTTGCTGGCGGGCCTGACCGCGGTGTGCGGATTGTGGATCACGCGCAAACTTCGTATTTCCGGCGTCACGAAATATTCTTCCGTCGAGGCATCGGCGGACGCTTGTCCCGAAACACTGGCTGCGCGTCGTCGGTGGCGGTGGGCGGTGCTGGCGTTTGTGCCGTGCAGCCTGATGTTGAGCGTGACGACGTACATCACGTCGGAGGTCGCGCCGATCCCGTTGCTGTGGGTGATTCCGTTGGGGATCTACCTGCTGGCGTTCATACTGGTGTTTGCGCGGCGACGGCTGGTGCCGCGTCGGTGGATGGCGGGCGCGTTGCCGGTGGCGGTAGCCGCGGTGGTGGCGACGCTGATCGCGCGGATTGTGCACCCGATCGGTTTGCTGATCGGGTTGCATCTGGCGTGTTTGTTCATCGTGTCGATGGTGTGCCTCGGCCAACTGGCGGACGACCGGCCATCGACGGCGCACCTGACGGAATTTTATTTGTGGCTGTCGGCAGGCGGCGTGCTGGGCGGGATGTTCAATGCCATGTTGGCGCCGGTGATTTTTTCGACGGTGGTGGAGTATCCGCTGACGCTTGTGCTGGCGTGTCTGTTGATGCCGGCCTGGGCGCCCGCGCCGGCGACGCGTCGGCAGCGGCTGTTCGATTTTGCCTTGCCGCTGTTAATCGGCCTGTTCGCGGCGAATCTTTTGCAAGCCTTGCGCAGCGGAACGACGTGGCCGTTGCCGGTCACTCTGGCGGTGATGTACGGCGTGCCGACGGTGCTCTGCCTGTTTTTCCTGCGGCGACCGCTGCGGTTTGGGCTGGCGTTGGCAGGCGTGCTGGTGGCCTGCGCGTTTGTGCCGGGGTATGCGGACCGCACGTTGCTGGTGGAACGCAATTTTTTCGGCATCCACCGCATCAGCCTGGACCCGCAGGGCCGGTATCATTGGTTGATGCACGGGAACACAATCCACGGCATTCAACACGTCGATCCGCGGCAGCGGGACGAGCCGTTGTCCTATTTCACGAAACGGGGACCGTTCGGACAGGCGTTCGCGGCGCTGGACGATTCGGTGAAGCAACGCGTGGGCGTGATTGGATTGGGAGCGGGCTCGCTGGCGGCTTACGGCCGGCGCGGCGAGCGATGGACGTTCTATGAGATCGATCCCGCGGTGGAACAGATCGCGGAGGACCCGCGGTATTTTACGTTCCTGCATGATTGCGCGGCGGACGTGGAGGTCGTGCTGGGCGACGCGCGGCTGTCATTGCAGCAGGCGCACGACGGTCAATATGGCGTGCTGGTGCTGGATGCGTACACGTCGGACACGATCCCGCTGCACTTGATCACGCGGGAGGCGTTGGCGCTGTATTTGCAGAAGCTTGCGCCGGACGGGTTGCTGATTTTCCATATTTCGAACCGTCATTTGCGGCTGGAGCGCGTGCTCGGCGTGCTGGCGCAGAACGCGGGGCTGTCGTGCGTGATTCAGAACGAATCGGGCGGTGGCGAGGGCGAGTTGTTGGCGACGGGAAAGATTTCGTCGAAGTGGGTGGTCATGGCGCGGCGCTCGGAGACGCTAGCGGGGTTGATTCGCGATCCGCGCTGGCAACGTCCACCGCCGCATCTGCGAGCGCGCCTGTGGACGGACGATTACGCGAGCGTGTTCAGCGTGTTTATTTGGCGGTAAACGGGTCTCGCGACCACCCCTTTACAGCGCAGTAATCTTTCCGTTAGTCTGTCGGCAGGTTCCTGACGAATGAACTCTGCTGGGAAACATTCATGGCGGCTCGCGGCGGTGTGGATTGGGTTGCTGGGACTGGCGGCGGCGCTGCGGGCGTATCATCTGACGGGGTTTATCTGCAACTACGACGAGGCGCACTGGCTGCTGTATGAGTTGGACAAACGACTGTTGTTCGAGGCGTTGCGAAGTTCGCGACCGCGGCCTGACCTTTTGTTTCCGCTGATTGCCAGCGTTCCCGTCAAGGTGTTTGGGCCCAACGAGCTGGCGTTGCGCTTGTGGCCCGTGCTGGCGGGATCACTTTCCATCTTCCCGCTGGGGGCACTGATCTTTCGGTTGACCGGCCAGCGCGTGGCCGCGTTGATTGGCGCGGCATTGCTGGTGGTGCTGCCGTTGCCTGTCTACTACTCGGCGCAGGGGATTCCGGATGTGATCGCGTTGTTCTTCGGTCTGTGCGCGCTGGCCTGGCTGATGCGCGCGCGGGAGACGAACTCACTGGCGAGTTTCGTCGGGATGGGGATTTTTCTAGGGTTGGCCCTGCTCACGAAAGCGACGGCGCTGTATGGTTGGGGATTCCTCGTGGTGGCCGGGTATTTTCTGTTCGAGAATCCACGCCAACGCCGGACGTT
>JBEKUF010000185.1:0-6643 GCA_049515295.1 Verrucomicrobiia bacterium
AGGGGCAATACGCGCCCGACGGCATCCGCGTCGCCACCGACCATGATCGAGAGGGTCGCGTTGCGCGCGCCGACGTCACCGCCGGACACAGGGGCGTCGATGGCATCGACGCCCTTCGCCTTGGCGGCGGCGTAAATCTGTTTCGACAAACTCGGGTTGGTGGTGGTCATGTCGATAACGACGCTGCCGGGCTTGACCCCGGCGAGCACGCCATCGTCGCTGAAGTAGACTTCGCGCACATCGCGCGGGTAACCGACCATGGTGAAGATGACGTCCGATTGCATGGCGACGGCGCGGGGCGAATCAGCCCACGTTGCGCCCTTGTCGAGGAGCGGCTGGGCTTTGGCGCGGGTGCGGTTGTGAACGGTGACGGTGTAGCCTTTTTCCGGGAGATGTCCGCACATGGACAGCCCCATGACCCCGGTGCCAATCCAGCCGAGGCGTGTGGTGGAGGGGGAGATCGATGTTGTGGCGGTGCTCGGCATGGCCCGGCACGCTAGGGGAATGGGCGTGAGGTTGTCAAACGGATTTGGGTCGTGGCGAGGCGTGGTCGCGGCGGCGGTGAGGTGCTAAATTTTTAGCATGGTACACTTCGACTCCGCTCCGTTCGACAAGCTCAGGGCAGGCAGGACAGGCGAGTGGCGCGTTTGGGATTATGGATAGCGCTATCCATAAACCGGTGGGCCGTTGGATGATATGTGTCAGTGACATCTATCGGAGGACGCGGAGAGGATGCCATCGGGCAAGACGACTGCAGCGCGGCCGGTGTCCGGTTTGAGGAATTGCCAAATTCGTTCGATGAATAGGATCTCCGTTTTTTGGTTCTTCGCGCCTATGACCCGAAAAGCGGGCGGTGCGCCTGGCGGTCGCGCCCTACCACAGCACGGAGGGGGAAGGCCGGCGCATACGAGCACCGCGAAAGGGTTGCGACGGGGGCACGACGCTGTAGCGTCTCGGCGGACTCGGCTTCGCGGCTACAATTCGACATGGGGGATCGCTTTTGGGATTTTGGATTTGACATATTATCGAATTGAGATATAGTCTGGCGGATTGTTGTCGATTGTTCTTTGAAGAATGAGGAACCGCCACAACGGCGCTGGGGGAATCGGCGACCGGCGGTCGCCCCGAAGGACTTCGGGGCGGGTAGACCGCCGCTGCAGGAGGGGGAAGCCTCCCTCAAGGTGTTTTTTGGAAAACGAACCCAAGTTTATTCAGGCCGGCGTGGAAAATTCACTTTGGGAAAGCCAAAAACGAACCCAAATTCGGCGGGTGGCGAGGGCGGAAATCGGGCAGGGGCGTTGCTTTTGGGCACGGGGCTCGCTACAGTGGCTGAAGAATGAAAGCGGTCACGACGGAGCAGATTCGCCAGCTTGACCAACAGACCATCTCGCTGGGCACGCCGGGGGAGGAATTGATGGAGCGGGCGGGTTATGCCGTTGCCCGAACGACGATAGAGTTCCTGCGACGGAAGGATGCGCGGTCGGTGTTGTTGTTTGCCGGGAAGGGCAACAACGGCGGCGACGCCATCGTGGCGGCGCGGCATTTGGCGGCAGCCGGTTGCCAGCCCGCCTTGGTGCTGCTGTGTCAGCGCACTGAATTACAGGGCGACCCGCTGCTGCATTTTCAGAAGCTCGTCGCGGCGGTACGCGTGCTGGAGTTGCCGACCCTCGACGAACTGGCGGAGATTGTCGGAGAGATTGAACCGGCGGTGGTTGTGGACGGTTTGCTGGGCACGGGATTGAGCGGCGAGGTGCGCGAGCCGTATGCGACGGCGATCAAGGTCATCAATGGTCTGCATCGGCCCGTGGTGGCAATCGATATTCCGTCAGGCCTCGACAGTGACACGGGCGAGGTCCTGGGCGTGTGCGTGCGGGCGCAGACCACGGTCACGATGGGGTTGCCAAAGATCGGGTTGCTCAAGCCCGCGGCGGTGGAATTCGTGGGACGCATCGAAACCGTGGACATCGGCTTCCCGCGGAAACTGTTGGATCATGTCCAGACCGACGTGGAACTGGTGACGGCGGGCGACGTCGCCGCGTTGTTACCTCCGCGACGGCGAGCAGCCCACAAAGGGGATTTCGGCCACCTGCTGGTGATTGCCGGATCGGAAGGTTACACCGGAGCGCCGGTGCTGGCGGCGCACGCTGCCGCGCGGGCCGGGGCCGGGCTGGTGACGCTGGCCGTGCCGCGGAGCATCTACCGGATCGTGGCGTCGAATTGTCCGCCGGAAGTCATGCCGCGCGCAGCAGATTTTGAGAAACTGGATACGACGGATTTTGCCGGGTTCAATGCCGTGGCGCTCGGGCCGGGGTTGGGTCAGCACGCCAACACGCAGCGGATGATTTGGAAGGTGGTCAGTGGATGGTTCCCGCCGATCGTGGCGGACGCGGACGCGTTGAACGCGATGGCGCACGGGGTGGCCGCGTTGACGAAGCTGCACAAGCCGCTGGTGCTCACGCCGCACCCGGGCGAGATGGGGCGGCTCATCGGCAAGACCACCCAGGAAGTGCAGTCGAACCGCTGGGATGTCGCCCGCGAATTTGCCAAGGAATATGGCGTGGTCACCGTGTTGAAAGGGGCGGGGACGTTGATTGCGGAGAGATCCGGGCCGCTGTGGGTCAATACCACGGGCAATCCGGGGATGGCCAAGGGCGGCATGGGCGACGCGTTGACGGGGATCATTGGCGCATTTCTGGCGCAGGGGATGGCACCGGCGGATGCGGCTCGGGCGGGGGTGTTTATTCATGGGCTCGCGGGCGATCTGGCGAGCGAGGCGGTTGGCGAACGGGCCATGCTGACCTCGGATTTGATCGGGCATCTGGGCGCGGCGTTCGCGGCGCTGGACTAAGCGCGCGGTCGATGGCATATTGGGTTTCATCTTCACGCCGGCGTAGCTCAATTGGCAGAGCAGCTGATTTGTAATCAGCAGGTTATCAGTTCAAGTCTGATCGCCGGCTCCAGACCTGGCTTTCACACGTTATTCCCCCGATTGGCGACGTGGCAGAAAGATCGTTGAAAGAATAGAGAGGTGGGACTAATTTGCCCGTGCGATGAATGGCACCACGCCACCCCGACAGACGATGCACCGCGTATTGGTGGTGGATGATGATTACGATCTGGCGCAATTGCTTCGTGAGGTGCTGACGTACGACAATTGCGAAGTCGAAATCGCCACCAACGGGATGGAGGCGATGGATCTCCTGCACACGGGCGAATTCGACGCGGTCATTTGCGATCTGATGATGCCGCGCGTCGATGGCGAGGCGCTGTACAACGACGTCGTGCGGCAATTCCCGTTTCTGGCCAACCGGTTTATTTTCGTGACGGGGCAGGCATCGCGCAAGGCGGGGTTCAGCGATTTCGTGGGGCGGACGGGAAACCTTCTGATCGAAAAGCCGTTCGACCTGGCGGCGTTCCGCGCGGCCGTGCAGGAGACCATCCAGCGCGAGGACTAGTTGCGGCTGGACGTTTTTGTTCCGCGCCACACCTTTTTTGGACGGTGAGTTCCGACATTCCCGCGCTATCTCCGGCGGGAGACGGTTGATTTCACGGGACCTGGCGAGTTGGCAAGCGCGATGCTTTAAGGAGAGAAACGTCGGGCTGGGGGATGCCCGGCGATCGAAGGAGGCAACCCTCGCCGTAACGCGGTTGCGGAACGATCTGCGGCCGGCGCACGGATGAAGGACCGCGCTGAAGAACCGGCGTTGAACGATCGATGCCAGGCGACGCGGAGAGCGGTCGAGCAATATACACGGGCCGATCCCGAATCCTTCGGGGTCGGCCAACGTGTTTTTAGGTCGTGACCACTTCGCCGAGGCGGTTATAATTCGACCGCGATGACGAGTGGGAAATCCCAGTCCGAACCCCGGGGTCGGGGCGAGCCGGCGGGGGACGGCCTGACACCGATGATGCAACAGTATCGTCGGGTCAAGCACCAGATTCCGCCCGATGCGCTGTTGCTGTTCCGCCTGGGCGATTTTTACGAGATGTTTTTCGACGACGCCAAGACCGGCTCGCAACTGCTCAATCTCGCGTTGACGAATCGCAACGGCGTGCCGATGTGCGGAATTCCACATCACGCCGCCGAAACGTACATCGGCAAACTGCTGCGGCAGGGCCGCAAGGTCGCCATTTGCGATCAGTTGGAGGATGCCAGGCCGGGCAAACTGGTCAATCGCGATGTCACGCAAATCCTCAGTCCCGGCACCCACTTCGACGCGCACCTGCTGCATGCCGAGCGAAACAATTTTCTGGCGGCGATTTGCCGTGGTGACAAATTCGGGGTGGCGCTCGTCGATCTGACGACCGGCGATTTCAAGGTCACGGAATTGTTGTCCGTCGACCAACTGCACAACGAACTCACACGCACGCGGCCCGCGGAAATCATTGTGCCCGCGGAATGGTTCGACGAGGCGAAATCGCTGCTGGCGCCTCTCGCCCTGACGCTCACGCCGCACGACGGCTGGACGTTCGAGCGGGAAACGGCGTTCTTCACGTTGCGCGATCATTTCAAGACGCAGTCGCTGGATGGTTTTGGCGCGGGCGAATTGGGCGTGGGTATCGGCGCGGCCGGCGCAGCGCTTCACTACCTGCAGCAATCGTTGCGGCGCAGCACGTCGCATATTCATCGGCTCACGGTCTATAGCGCCAGCGATTTCATGGTTCTCGACGCGACGACGCAACGGAACCTCGAACTGCTCGAATCGCCGCGGTCCGACCGCCGGCACACGTTGATCGGCTGCCTGGACCGCACGCTGACGCCGATGGGCGCACGGTTGTTACGCGAATGGGTGACTCGCCCCCTGAAGAACGTGGAACAAATCCGCGCGCGGCAGGAGGTCATTGCGACGTTCTGCGATGCGGCGCACGTGCTGGCGGACTTTCGCGAGCAACTGCATGGCGTGCGGGACATGGAACGGACGCTGGCGCGGTTGAGCGTGGGCACCGGCAACGCGCGGGACCTGGTTGTGCTCAAGGAATCGCTCGTCGCCGTGCCAAAATTGAAAGGGACACTGGACGGCACTGCCACCGGGACACCGCTTCTGCAAACGCTCGTTTCCCAAATCACCGAACTTCCCGATCTGGTCGATCTCATTGCCCGCGCGATTGCCGACGCGCCACCGTTGGCGTTGAAGGAAGGCGGACTGATCAAGGCGGGCTACCACGCGGAATTGGACGAACTGCGGCGGGCATCGACCGATGGCAAGGCGTGGATTGCGGCGTTGCAACAGAAGGAAATCGAGCGGACCGGTATCGGGTCACTGAAAGTGCGGTTCAATTCCGTGTTCGGCTACTACATCGAAGTGACGAGATCGAATCTCGACAAGGTGCCGGGCGATTACATCCGCAAACAGACCATCGCGAATGGCGAGCGGTTTTTCACGCCCGAGTTGAAAGAGATGGAGCACAAGATTCTCGGGGCGGAGGAACGGGCCAACGCGCTGGAATACGAAATCTTCCAGCAGATCCGTGCGGCGGCAGTGGAGAAATCGGCGTCGATCCAGGAGTCGGCGTCGGCCATCGCGGGTCTGGACGTGT
This sequence comes from Verrucomicrobiia bacterium, assembly GCA_049515295.1. GTDB lineage: Bacteria > Verrucomicrobiota > Verrucomicrobiia > Palsa-1439 > Palsa-1439 > Palsa-1439. The sequence continues at coordinate 5,539 of JBEKUF010000185.1, forward strand.
TGGCGGGTCTGGCGGAACTGGCGCGGCATCAGAATTATTGCCGCCCCGCGGTGGACGACGGAGACCGGATCGAGATTGTGGACGGGCGGCATCCCGTGCTGGAGCAAACGCTGATTGAGGAGCGTTTCGTCCCGAACGACACATTGCTCGATAATCGGGAGCAACAAATTCTCATCATCACGGGCCCGAACATGGCGGGCAAGAGTACGTACATCCGGCAGGTGGCGCTGCTGGTGTTGATGGCGCAGACCGGTTCGTTTATCCCGGCGGCGCGGGCGACGGTCGGGTTGGTGGACCGGATTTTCACGCGGGTGGGCGCAACCGACGACCTGGCGCGCGGCCAGAGCACGTTTCTGGTCGAGATGAACGAGACGGCGAACATCCTCAACAACGCCACACCGAAAAGCCTGATCGTGCTCGACGAAATCGGGCGCGGGACGAGCACGTTCGACGGGTTGAGCATCGCGTGGGCGGTGGCCGAGCATTTGCATGGCGCCGTGGGGGCGAAGACGCTGTTCGCAACACACTACCACGAACTCACCGAACTCGCCGCCACGCTGCCGCGGGTGAAGAACTACAACGTCGCTGTCCGCGAATGGCACGACCAGGTCATTTTCCTCCACAAGATTCTTCCCGGCGGCACCGACAAGAGCTATGGCATCCAGGTCGCGCGGCTGGCGGGGTTGCCGAAAGAAGTCATCGCCCGCGCGAAAGAGGTTCTCAACAACCTCGAAGAGGCGGAGTTGTCAGCGGAAGGCAAACCGAAGCTGGCGGAGACGAAACGGAAAGCAGAAGGTGGAAAGCCGAAGCTGGAAACGAAGGAAGCTCCGCAGATGTATTTGTTCGGGGGGAAGAAAGACACAAAGTAACTCACACTTTCTCAGTGTGCTCTGACGAACACATGGACCGCAGTCCCACAACGCGTGGGCGCAATAGCTTTCAGGTATCGCGCCCTACAAACGAACCAGGCCGAGGCTCAGTTCTTCGGGCAGAGGAAGCCTTTGTAGACGAGGCCGGCCAGTGCGCCGCCGATCATGGGACCGAGCCAGTAGACATGGTGGGCGTCCCAGAAGCTGACGGCGAGGGCGGGACCGAACACGCGGGC
>JBEKUF010000186.1:0-7002 GCA_049515295.1 Verrucomicrobiia bacterium
CAAGTGAAGACGGCCAGCGAAGTTGCGGCGGTGTCAGCCACCGACATACTGTTTGACTGTCCCGCCTGCGGAAAGAGTCTGGTCGTGGACGAGGCGGCCGAAGGCATGATCGTCGACTGCCCGCAGTGTCGCACCAACGTGATCGTTCCCCCGAAATCGGCCAGGCAAGCGGCGTCACGGGCATCGGCGACGGAAGAATCCACATCTGGCGAGAGCGCCAAGTCGGCGGCGTCGGGCGCGGGGGAAATGTCGTTACAGGAGCGATTAGCGGTCTTGTCCGGTCAACTCAAGGAAATCCACGCGCAACGCACCGAAGTCACCGGGCGGATTGCCGCGCGCCTGAACGATGTGAATCGCGATCTCGTCAACATCGCCCGGTTGGAGACTTCCCAGCAGCAGATTCTCAGCGAGTGGAACCAACTCGTCGAAAAAATCTCCGCGGCTCGCGCGCCGGCGCCAGACGACCTGACCCAGCCGGCGATCATCGGCGCCAGCGTCCCCAGCGGCGGTCGGACGCGCGTTTCATTTGGCCAGTAACGATTAGTTCGCCACGGGTGTCAGCGCGGGGTCTCGCGGCGTCGGGGCCGGCAACCCCGGTGTCGCGGTCAAACTTTTCACCAACACCTTTGAATTGCGGCCACTGTGCTCGTATTTCTCGCGACGCGCCGCCGGCAGGTCTTCGGGTGTCCCCTCGGCGTAACCCAATTTGTGCTGGAAAAACGTGAACGTCTGGGTCGACAAGCAGAAGATCCGTTCCGCACCCTGTTCGCGCGCAAGGTTCTCGACGTACAACGCCAGCTTGGTGCCGATCCCCCGATTTTCATGTGCGGGGCTCACGGCCAGGCTCGCGAGTTCGGCCATCTTCTGCTCCGGGTGTGAGTGGAGCGCGATCAAGCCGACGATGTTGTTGTCGATCTCGAACACAAAATACTCGCCAATGTGTTTGTCGATGCTGCCACGGGTGCGCCGAACCAGTTGCTCTTCCTGGATCGACGGTTTGATCAGCGCCATGATGTGACGGATGTCTTTGCGCATCGCTTTGCGGATCGCCTGATACTCGTCCGCGTAAATCAGCGTGCCGATGCCCTCGTTGAAGAACACCTCGGCCAGCAGGCCTTCGTCGACCTGACCGTTGATGATGTGGACCCGTGGGACGCCGCCCTGGCAGGCCCGCAGCGCGTGCTGCGCCTTGGACAGCATTCCCGGCGCAAGCTTGTCCGCGGAATTCTTCAGCGCGGATTCCAGTTCCTTGACCGACATCTGGGACACGACCTTGCCGTCAACCTCCAGGCCGGTCGCGGTGCCGACAAACATCAGCTTGACCGCGCCGAGTTCGCGGGCCACTTCGACCGCGACCGCGTCCGAGTTCAGCCGGTAGCTGTGGCCATTGCTGTCGAATCCGAGCGGAGGAATGACCGGGGCAATCCCCTTGTCGAGCAGCGTGCGCAACATGTCCGTGTCCACCTGATGCACCTTGCCCGTGTGCTGGTGGTCGACGCCCTTGATGATACCCAGCGGCACGGCTTCGATCCCGTTGGTCTGGGCGCCGCGAATGTCGTTCAGCTTGAGGCCTTCGAGAATCTCGTGCGTGACATTGGTGGCCGCCGTGATGGCAATGCCCAGCGTCGCCGCATCCGTCACACCGGTCCCGTCGTGATTGGAGATCGGTTCGTGAAGCTGTTCCGCCAACGCCTTGATCTGATGGCCGGCGCCGTGGACGATCACGATGCGGATATTCAGGCTGCGCAACACCGCAATGTCGAGCAGCAGGTTGCCAAAGTTCTCGTCGGCCACCACCGCGCCGTCGATGGCAATGAGGAACACCCGGTCCCGGAACTGCGGGACGTAGTGCAGTATCTCGCGTAGATCAGTCGGTTTCATCTGTGCCTGTGAACTTATACGCACCATGCCCGGCTTTTTCAACTGGTGATTTGCGGCCACTAGGAATAGGTCGCCGAAGGATCGCCGCCGTCCAACGACAAGTTGTTGCCATGATTGGATTTGACCTGAATTCAATTTGTTGTTATGCACTGCGTCTACAGCAAGGCCCGCGTCCGCGGGAACGACGGAACCAAACCAATTGGAGGCTTTATGAGCATGACCAAAATCGCTTACGCCCTTTTCTCACTATCACTGGCAGTCATGGCCGCATCGGTCGTGCGCGCCCAGACCGCCGCGTCCGCGCCGAGCGGCGCCGGCCCGTATCACGTCTCGCAGACTTTCCACGTGGGAGGCGAGGGCGGCTGGGATTACATGACCGTCGATCCCGAGCACAAGCTGCTCTACGTGCCGCGCTCGTCGCACACGCTGGTTCTCGATGCCGCCACCGGCAAGACCGTTGCCGACATCCCCGGCCAGAAACGCAACCACGGCGTGGCCATCGTCCCCAGCGCCGGCCGCGGCTTCATCACCGACGGCCAGGATGGCTCCGTCACGATTTTCGACCTGAAGACCTACGCGGTGCTCGGCAAGGTCAAAGCCGCCGACGACGCCGATGGCATCATCTACGACCCGGCCAGTGGCAAGGTGTTGGTGGCCTGCGGGGACGCCGGTGTGGTGGTTCCGATCTCGGCGGACGTGGATGTCAAGACGGGCAAGGCCGACGCGGCGGTTGACCTTGGCGGCAAGCCCGAGTTTCTCGCCGCCGACGGCCAGGGCAAGGCGTTCATCAATCTCGAGGACAAGGACCAGATCGCGGTGGTGGACACCAAGACGATGAAAGTCATCAACAAATGGCCCGTCAGCCCCGGCGGTTCGCCGGTTGGCATGTCAATGGACCGCGCCCATCGCCGGCTGTTCGTCGGTTGCCGAAAACCGCAGAAGCTGATCGTCATGAGCGCCGATGACGGCAAAGTTCTCGCCGATCTCCCGATTGGCGCCGGCGTCGACGCCACGCGATTCGATGGCGACGCCTTTGCCAGTTGCGGCGACGGCACGCTCGCTGTAGCCCGCGAGACCGCGCCGGGCAAATTCGAGATCGTCCAGACCGTTCCGACGCCGCGCGGCGCGCGAACCATGGACGTCGATCCGACGACGCATACGATCTATCTTCCCACGGCGGAATTCGGTCCCCCGGTCGAAGGCCAACGGCGACCTCCAGCCAAGCCCGGCACCTTCATGATCGTGGTCGTCAGCCCCACGGGCAAATAGCGAGCGTTGTTGGGAGGCTTAAGCCTCACCGCGAATGGACGCAGATCGACGCGAATGCGTCTAGGGCAAGCGGCCCTGCCCGCCGTAGCCTTGGCGAAGGTGGGCCGCCTGCCGCCGTTCCAGTATCGCGCCGCGTCACGCCGCTACCTTGAGCTTGCCTAACGTTATTTGTCGGCCTAGACTCCCGACAGTTTCGCATTCGAAAGGCTCGAGAGATATGGCGGTTCCTGATTACGAATCTACGATGCTCCCGCTTTTGCGACTGGCCGCTGATGGAAATGAGCATAAATTTCGAGACGCGGTTGAGCATTTGAGCTTAGAGTTTCGGCTTACTCCGGAGGAAAGGGCGCAATTACAGCCGAGCGGCAGTCAGTTACTTTTCGACAATCGAGTCGGTTGGGCCGTAACATACCTCACGAATGCCGGCCTTCTCGAAAGGCCACGCCGCGGTTTTTTTAGGATTACACAACGGGGGCTAGACGTTCTTGGAGAGAAGCCTAAGCGCGTAGACGTTGAACTCCTGCTTCGATTTCCTGAATTTCGCGAGTTTAGGGGACGCCGTCGGGCTCAAGAGCCGGGCCAAAGACAAAACCATGCTCATGATTCGGACGAACTTGAACGGAGCGTACGTAGTGAGGGCACACCGGACGACATGCTTGCATCCGGATACCGCACACTACGTTCTGAGGTTGAGAAACAGATTCTGGATGAGATTCTGCGCTGTTCTCCCGCCTTCTTCGAAAGACTTGTGATTGATTTGCTGGTGCGCATGGGGTATGGCGGCAGCCGCGAAGACGCGGGTCAGGCAATTGGACGGGTTGGTGATGAAGGAATTGATGGCATTATCAACGAAGACCGCTTGGGTTTGGACGTCATCTACATCCAAGCCAAGAGATGGCAAGGGTCTGTTGGTCGCCCAGAAGTCCAGAGATTTGCTGGAGCGCTGCAGGGGCGCCGCGCTAAGAAAGGCGTGATGATTACCACGTCGACATTCACGAGAGAGGCCATTGACTTTGCCACATCAATCGAGGCGCACATAACATTGGTTGATGGGCCGCGACTTGCGGCGCTGATGTTCGAGCACAACGTTGGCGTGACAAAGGCTGGACACTACGAGATCAAGCGCTTGGATTCAGATTACTTCTCGGAAGATTAGCTCGCCCTAGCTGTGTGTCGCTAACCCGTGTAGCTCTTGCGCGAACGGCTTGCAATCGCACTCCTTTGGTTGTCCCACTGCTTATTCTGTCTCGTCTGACTCGGGCATCCCGCCTAACAATGCGCGGCGGTTGTACTCAACAAACGAGCATTCCGTCCCATCCTCGCGGGCGGTCTCGGCCAGGCGGTGCGGTCGTGGGCGGGGAACATCGTGTCGCCGGAGACGGAGGGACGGCGGCTGTCAGCCGGCGTGCTGGGTGCGTGGGGGATGCTCCGCCTCTTCGGACCTGGGCTCGACTTTGGCCGGGGCAGCCGGCGGATTGAAGATCAGGGTGTCGGTCTTGACCTCGGTGTGGCGCGGCTTCAACTGGACGGGCTTCGTCACCGGGGTGCGCTCTCGTCCAAACAGGATCGTCTTAAGTGTTTTCAACAGGACGTACATGTCGAGAAAGAACGACATGTGCTTGATGTAATACAGGTCGAACTGCAGTTTCCGCCGGGATTCCTCGATGCTGGCGGCATAGGGATACATCACCTGCGCCCAGCCCGAGATACCGGGCGGCACGAGCAACCGCTCGGCGTAGAACGGAATCTTCTCCGACAGCTTGCGGATGAAAATCTCCCGTTCGGGACGCGGACCGACCAGGCTCATATCCCCGCCCAACACGTTGAGGAGCTGTGGAATCTCATCGATACGGAATTTCCGGAGCCACCTGCCGACACGCGTGACGCGCGAATCATTCTCGGCGGCCCAGATCGGGCCGGTCTCACTCTCGGCGTCCACACGCATCGTGCGGAACTTGAACAACGTGAACGGGACGCTTTCGCGGCCGAGTCGCTCCTGCTTGAACAGGATCGGTCCGGGCGAATCCAGCTTGACGAGGACGGCGGCCACGGCGGCCAGGGGCGCGGTGAGCAGCAAGACGATGGAGGAAACGATGACGTCGGTCAGGCGTTTGAGGCGGCGGATGTGGATGCGTGAATTGTTCATCGACGCCATGAACAACCACTCGTCATTAATGTGGTCGAGCGGGATTTCCTGGGCCAGCTCTTCGCTCAACGCGACGAAATCCACCAACTCGATGCCGCGATAGCGAAACGAGCGCAACTGCCGCAGCAGCACCGGTTCCGCCTCCTGGCCCGCCGCCAGCACCAGGCGTTCGACGTCGTACAAATCCACGAACCTCTCGAGGGTGTCGAGCGTTCCGAGCACGGGATACTCGTCCAGAAACCTGCCCACGCGGTCCCGGTCCGTGCCACAATGGATCAGGCCGAGGATGCGAAGGTTGGCGTGGGCATGCTGGCCGATCAACTCGATGGCCTTGCGGGCCACGTTGGTGGTGCCGATGATCAAACATCGTTGGGCCATGAACCCGCGCCGGCTGGCGGCCATGTACAGCATCCGCATCGACACGATCGCCACAAACACGAACGCGGCGAACCCGAGGAAAATACCGCGGCCAATCTCGATTGACAGTGCCGCGTAGAAGAACCCCGTGATCAGCATGGAGCCGAGTGAGACCGAAATGACCGCCGCCGCGATAGTTTTGCCGACGCTTTGGAGGCGTTCCGATTCGTAGAGGCCGCCGATGTAAAACGCGAGAATAAATACTCCCCACGAAATCAAGATGGCCGTTTGGCGGTTGTGCAGGTACTCCAGGCCACCGTCCCAGCCCAGGCGGAGCATGACCGCCGCGACCATCGCCAGGGCGCTGCAAATGGCGTCCCCGGTGGCAAGCAGGAGCTTTTTCCGCGGGACACGACTGGAGCGAGAGACAATCATGACACATGGTTTCTCTGCAAGAAGCAAGCCAGTTTTAGTCAAGACAAGACCATTGTTAGCTGCTATATTTCAAGTACTTGGGAATGAATCGCGATCTATTGGCCCTATCTGGTCAGTATTTTGACCTGTTGGTCATCGGCGGCGGCATCTTTGGAGCCGGCGTGGCGCGCGACGCGGCCCTTCGGGGTCTGCGCGTGGCGCTCATCGAGAAGTCGGACTTCGCCAGTGGTACCTCCAGTTGCTCCTCCAAACTGATCCATGGCGGCTTCCGCTACCTGCAACAGCGTGATTTCCGTCTCGTTTTCGAGGCGTGCCGGGAACGACACATTCTCCAGCGAACCGCTCCTCACCTCGTGCGACCACTGCCGTTTCTGTTCCCCATCTACCAGGGCGGACATATCTCGCTGACAAAGCTCCGGCTCGGCATGAGCCTGTATGATTGGCTGGCCCTTCGCCGGAATGTCGCCACACACCGAACAGTTTCCGTCGAGCGGACCCTGATGAACGAACCTTCGCTGTCGCGCCAGGGCCTGCGCGGCGCCGTCGCGTTTTACGATTGCCAGGAAGACGATGCGCGCCTTTGCATCGACCAAATCCTCCACGCCGCCGAACTCGGGGCGTCGTGCATCAATTATTGCAAGCTGACCGGCTTCGTCACCCGGGAAGACCGGATCGTCGCGGCGCGCGTGCGCGATGAGGTGGGCTCCTGCACCTTTGAAATCTCCGCTCGTGTGTTCATCAACGCGGCGGGACCCTGGGTGGAACAGGTGTGCGCGCTGACCCCGTTCGATGCCCGTGCGGCGCGCCTCAGCCCGGCCAAGGGCATCCATCTGGTCATGCCGCGGCTCACGCGGCAACATGCCATCGTGTTTGAGGCGCGGAGCGATCATCGCATCCTGTTTGTCATTCCGTGG
>JBEKUF010000187.1:0-6507 GCA_049515295.1 Verrucomicrobiia bacterium
CTGGAAGCCACACGTTGGGCGGCGCGCAAAGCCTACCGGCAGGCGGGTATTCTTCATCCTCGCGACCTCAAGGGGCTGATTCTCGAGCAGCACGACGCGTTCGGGCCGTTGTTCCTGATGAACCTTGTCGATCTGGGGATTTACACCCACGACGAGGCGGTCAAGGCCGTCGAGAGGGGCGCGCTCGATAAAGGCGGCGAGATTCCCACCAATATTTCCGGCGGATTGAAAGACCTGCATGCCCTGGGCGGGACCGGGCTGATCAAAATCATTGAGGCCTGCCACCAGCTTCGCGGGCAGGCGCCCAAAGAATTGCAGGTGAAGAAACCGAGGGTCGCGATTTGCCACAGTATCGGCGGCCCCGGCAACAACATCGCGGTCACCGTACTCGAGAAGGCCGGCAACCGTCGGCATCGCCATTATTTTCGCCGGTGGCAGCCCGAACCGCTTCCGCACAATAACGAGCCGCATCAGCCCGTGTTGGCCCAGGGCATTCTCGAAGTGTCGACGACCGTGCATCCCCAAGTGGGCAGCCCCGAGGGCGCGTATGTGGTTGCGGTGGTCAATTGCGGGGGCAAACGCATCCTGGCTGCGCCGGCTCACGAGAAAGTGGAGCGCGCCTGGGGCGACGAAGTAACGATTTCCTCGGTTCAGACCGGCACGTTCAAGCGGTACGTGTACGAGTAGCAACAACCTGCGACGGCGGCAACGCCGCGCCGGCAAACACGCGCACCGAGGCTGGCGTCACCAATCTCTAATGCAGCTCGACCTGGCCCGGCGGTTCCAACTTGGGATTGGTGCTGAGCGCGGCCTGGTATTCGCGCCATGACATCGGCTTCTTGCCGGTGGATACCTCAACCATTTGGATGCAGTTGTCGACCGGACAAACGAGCGCGCACAGGTTGCAGCCGACGCATTCCGGTTCGTTGATGACGGGGACGCGGTGGCCGTTGCCCGTTTCGAGGCCGATGCACTGGTGGGCACCGTCCCAGGCGGCCACGTGACAAAGTTCGCAGCCGATGCAAAGGTCCGAGTTGATGCGGGCGATCACCTTGTAGTTGAGATTGAGGTCGCCCCAGTCCAGGATATTCGGCAGGGCTTTGCCGATGAAATCGGTGCACCTGCGGTAGCCCTTTTCGTCCATCCAGTTCGACAAGCCATCGATCATGTCCTCGACGATGCGGTAGCCGTAGTGCATGACCGCGGTGCACACTTGCACGCTCGTCGCGCCGAGAGCCATGAATTCCACCGTGTCCTGCCACGTGGAGATGCCGCCGATGCCGGAAATGGGAATCCCGACTTTCCGGTCCCTGGCGCAAGCGCTCACCATGTTCAGCGCAATCGGCTTGACGGCGGGACCGCAATAGCCGCCGTGCGTACCCCTGCCGTCCACGTCGGGCAACGGAGCGAAGGTGTCGAGGTTGACTCCCATGACCGATCCGACGGAGTTAATGAGCGAGATGCCGTCCGCGCCACCCGCGGCGGCCGCGCGAGCGACGTGGGTGACGTCGGTGACGTTCGGGGTCAGTTTGACAACCGTGGGCACTTCCGCGACCTCCGTCACCCATTCGGTAATCATCTGGGTGTACTCGGGCACCTGGCCGATGGCGCTGCCCATGCCGCGTTCGCACATCCCGTGCGGACAACCGAAGTTCAGTTCAATGCCGTCGCAGCCCGTGTCATTCATTTCCTTCACGGCTTCGTGCCAGGCTTCCCGTTTCGATTCGATCATCAATGAGACCAGCAAGGCGTTCTTGGGGTATTTCTTCTTCGTCTCGCGGATTTCTTTAACGTTGACCTCCCACGAGCGCCCGGTCGTCAACTCAATGTTGTTCAGGCCCATCATGCGGGCGGCGCCGTAATCCAGGGATCCCAGCCGCGAGCTGACGTTGATAATTGGCACGCTGAGGGTTTTCCAGACCGCGCCGCCCCAGCCGAGGTCGAACGCGCGCTGGATTTGCGCGCCGCTATTGGTGGGCGGCGCGCTGGCAAGCCAGAACGGATTGGGTGACTTGATCCCTGCAAAACTGATGCTTAGGTCTGCCATGATGATGTTCTCCCCTTAACACATTTACGCGTACTGATACTCGGCCGTGTTCGCGACGCGGCGGATCGACTCGTTCTTCCACAAGCCTTCCAAATCGATGTCCTGCCCGGTCAATTTCTTGTGGATGGCCCACGCGGCGCGTTTGCCGTGCGCGACGGCGTTGACCACTTCGCGTCCGCCGTTGACGCAATCACCGCCGGCGTAAAATTTGGGATTGCTCGTCTGCAAGGTCACATCGTCCACGGCGATGCGGCCGCGGTTGTCGGTTTTCAGGCCGAGAACCTTCTGGATAAACTCCCGCTGTTTCTTCTGGCCCAGCGATTTGATGACCATGTCGCATTCGAGGACGAACTCGCTGCCGGGAATCGGCTCGGGCGCGGGCCGGCCGGAACTATCGGGAGGGCCCAGCTTCATGCGGACGCATTCGATGCCTTCGACGCCGCCTTTGCCGATGATGCGTTTCGGCGCGGTGAGGAAGTAATAGACGCAGCCGTCTTTCTTGGCGATTTCGTACTCGTAATCGTAGGCGGGCATTTCAGCTTCGGAGCGGCGATAGAGGACCATCACCATCTCCGCGCCGAGACGTTTCGCCTGGGTGGCGGCATCGACGGAAGTGTTCCCCGCGCCGATGACGGCGACGCGGCGGCCGACCGGCACATCGCGCAGCTTCTTGTGTTTGAGTTCGTCGATGAACGTGATGGCGTCCACCACGCCGGGCAGATCTTCACCGGGAAGGCCGAGGTCCTCGGTCTGGCCGAGGCCGATCCCGATGAAAATGGCGTCGCTGTCCTTGGTCAGCTTCTCGACCTGGATGTCCCTCCCAATTTCGCAGTTCTGTTTGAATTTGACCCCGACGTGCTCGACGAGCTTCACTTCCGTGAGGGCTTCCTCGGCGGACATTTTGTAGCGGGCGATGCCGTAGGTATTGAGGCCGCCGGGTTTGTCGTTCTTGTCGTAAATCGTGACCGCGTAGCCGAGTTGGGCGAGATAGAACGCGCACGACAGGCTGGCCGGCCCGCCACCGATGCAGGCGACCTTCTTGCCATTCGGTTTGGCCGGGTGGAACATCTCCTTGGTCTTGTCCCAGTTCGCGTAAAACCAATCGATCGAGAAGCGCTGGAGCCGGCCGATCTGGATCGGCTCAGTGTCGCGATCATTGAAAACGCAGGCGCCTTCGCAGAGCGAATCGACCGGGCAGACGCGGCCGCAGCTCATGCCGAGAATGTTGGCGTTGAGGATGTCCTTGGCGCTGCCGCGCATGTTGCCCGAGACGATCTTCTTGATGAACGCGGGAATGTCGATGTGCGTGGGGCAGGCCCGCGTGCATGGCGCGTCAAAGCAGAACAGGCAACGGTTGGCTTCGAGCTTGGAGTTGTGCGGCGCGAACGGGGGATTGATGTCGGCAAAATTCTTCTCGTACTGAACGTCGGACAACTTCCGGGCCAGATTTTTGATCATGGATAACCAGTCTCCGTTATATGCCACCCATCCGGCGCAAGTCCTCGCGGTTCTCGCGTCGTTGGCGAATTATATGCTGCGCACCCGCGGGGCGCAAAGAAAAAACTTCCTGTTGCGGAACGCGGTCGGACTTGTTCATTGGGGAGCAAAACGGCGGTTCCTTGAAACCGGCGGGGTGCCTGTTCGTCACTGGCGCGAACGGGAAAGCCGGTGCATATTGTCCCCCAGGGTCGCGCTTGTTCGTCGCAGAACTGAACTGAAACCAGAACAACGGGTCGCAGAAACCGGAATCAGGAGGCAACGATCATGTCAACGAACATCGTGTGGTTTGAAATCCCCGCAGACAACGTCGAGCGGGCGAAGTCGTTTTATGGCGGGTTGTTCGGCTGGGAAATCGAGAAGACGCCGGGAGCCATCGAATCAAAATCCGCATAGGGAGGCAATATGAGCAACGTGCGACTACTGGTGGGGACGCGCAAAGGCGCGTTCGTCTTGACATCGGACGGCAAGCGCAAGAAATGGGACGTCAGCGGCCCGCACTTTGCGGGTTGGGAGATCTATCACCTCAAAGGTTCACCGGCCGACCCGAATCGGCTCTACGCATCGCAGAGCAGCGGCTGGTTCGGGCAGGTGATTCAACGCTCGGAGGACGGCGGCAAAACGTGGGACGCGCCGGGCGGCGGGGTGACGACGGCGCCCGAAGGAATGCCCAAGGGCGAAAGCAACAAGTTTGTGTACGAGGGCGAGGTGGGCAAACACTTGTGGTACGACGGCACGCCGCATCCGTGGGAATTCAAGCGCGTGTGGCATCTCGAACCGTCGTGGACCGATCCCGATACCGTTTACGCCGGGGTGGAAGACGCCGCGTTGTTCAAGACGACCGACGGCGGGCACACGTGGAAGGAGCTTCCGGCGCTGCGTCACGCGAAAGGACATCTCTGGCAACCGGGCGCGGGCGGACTGGGATTGCACACGATCCTGCTGGATCGGAGCAATCCGAGCCGGATCTTCGTGGCGATCTCGGCGGCGGGCGTGTTCCGCACCGAGGACGGCGGCAAAACGTGGAAACCAGCCACCAAGGGCTTGAAATCCTCGTATGAATTGCCCGACAAGAGTTTCGAGGTCGGCCACTGCGTGCACCACATCGCCATGCACCGGTCGCGTCCAAACGTGTTGTTCATGCAGAAGCATTGGGACGTGAACCGCAGCGACGACAGCGGCGACAATTGGCACGAGGTCAGCGGTAACTTGCCGACGGATTTCGGGTTCCCGATCGACGTGCACGCGCACGAGCCGAATACGATTTATGTGGTGCCGATCAAGAGCGATTCGGAGCATTATCCGCCGGACGCAAAGCTGCGGGTGTATCGGAGCCGCTCGGGCGGGGACGAATGGGAGCCGCTGACGAAGGGGTTGCCGCAGAAGGATTGTTACGTCAACGTGTTGCGCGACGCGATGGCGGTGGACTCGCTGGATTCGTGCGGCGTGTATTTCGGCACGACGGGCGGGCAGGTATATGGATCGGCCGATGCGGGCGACAACTGGACGGCCATTGTCCACGATCTTCCGCCGGTGTTGTCCGTCGAAGCCCAAACATTATGATCCGAGTTGTCCTGCCGTTTCATTTGCGGACGCTAGCGCGCGTCGAGGGTGAAGTGCAGCTTGAGATCGAGGGGCTGGTCACGTTGCGCTCGGTCTTGGATGCGATCGAGGCGCGCTATCCCGTGCTCGGTGGGACGATCCGCGACCACGCCACGCAAAAGCGCCGGCCGTACATGCGGTTCTACGCCTGCGAGGAAGACCTGTCCAATGATCCGCCGGACACCCCGCTGCCGGAAGAGGTGGTTTCCGGAAAGGAACCACTGTTCATCATCGGGGCGATAGCGGGCGGGTAGGGACGGGCGGCGCGGATTACTTGCCGTACTTTTTGCCCGGCTTTTCGCGCACGATGGACGCGGTGGGTTCGAGACCCTCTAGGACGACCTGTTGCAAGGTTGTCTTGTCCCCAAAACGTTTGGTCGCGTCGAGCACTTCGATGCCGGCTAACTTGCCGTCACTATCGTAATCGGCCGCGATGCCCTCGGCGAGATGTTTGGTCGTCACCGTGGCATCGCGAAATGTAATGCTCAACGCATCGACTTCGGCATCGTAGCTGATTCTCATCGTGTGCTCCGTTCAGAAATAATACGTGTAAACTGTCACAATGACAATCTCGCCAGCCTCTTCCGTAAAGATCGGGCGAACTTGTTTGGTGGCGTAGTGCCGCCCGTTCCAGACCGAATGGAACGGGAAATCCTTCCGGCACTCCTGTCGTCCCAGCTCGCTCGGCTGCCAGGGACAAGTGCGAACAGCCTCTTCGACCTCGGCCTCTGTGAACCCCCGACTCGCCAAATACCCGCGCATGCTTGGTCAGTCGAATCGGCTTCATCGGCACAGCGCATCGTAGCGGGCGAGTGGCGCGATTTCCTTTACCTTCGCGAATCGATCAGAAGTGCGTCGGGTCGCGTTTGACGAGTTTGCCGCGGCCGACGGTGCCGACGAATTTGCCGTCCTTGGCAGCGAGTTCGCCGCGAACGGTGACGGCGTGGGGTCGGCCTTTGATGGACCTGCCTTCGAAGGCGCTGTAGTCCACATTCATCAACTGCGTCTTTTGCGAGATCTCGCCGCGATAATCGGGGTCGTAGACCACGAGGTCGGCATCGCTGCCGACGGCAATGGTGCCCTTGCGCGGGAAGAGGCCGAATAGTTTCGCCGCCTGCGTGCTGGCGCAATCGACAAACGTGTTGAGGTCGATCCGTCCCTCGGCGACGCCGTGGGTGTAGAGCAGGTTGACGCGGTCCTCGAGCGCCGGGATGCCGTTGGGGATCTTGGTAAAGTCGCCCCGACCCATTTCCTTCTGGCCCTTGAAATCAAACGGCGCGTGGTCGGTCCCGACGGTGGAGACGAACCGCTGCCGCAGGGCATTCCAGAACACTTCCTGATTCTTCTTGTCCGGGAGTGGC
>JBEKUF010000188.1:0-6333 GCA_049515295.1 Verrucomicrobiia bacterium
GAATCGCTGCAACAACACCTGATCCAGCAACTCAGCTTCATCAATGTGACCGACGAGAAACGGAAAGTGGCGGAGTTGATCATCGGCAGCATCAACGATGACGGCTATTTGCTCACGCCGATCGAGGAGCTGGCGGTCAGTTCGGGGATCACGCTGGAAGATTTGCAGGAGATGCTCGATCTGGTGCAGACGTTTCACCCGGTCGGCGTCGGCGCGCGGAATCTGAAGGAATGTTTGTTGATTCAGTTGGACCGGCTGGGCAAATCGGAGTCGATCGAGGCGGTATTGGTCAACCAGCACCTGGACGATCTGGGGCGGAAGCGGTTTCCGGAGATTGCGCGGGCGATGGGGCTGAGCGTCGAGCAGGTGCAGCAACTGGCGAATTTCATTTCGACGCTGGAACCGAAGCCGGGGCGGATGTTCACGACGGAGCAGCAGCAATACGTGGCGGCGGACGTGGTGGTGCAGAAGGTCGGGGAGGAGTACGTGGTGCTGCTCAATGACGAACAGATTCCGCATCTGCGCATCAGCAACACGTACAAGGAACTGATGGCGAGCAGCGAGAAGTCCAACGACGCGCGGGACTACATCCGCGACAAGATCCGCGCGGGCAAGTTCCTCATCAAGAGCATCCACCAGCGCCAACAGACGATTTACAATATTGCCAAGGTGATCGTGGAACGGCAGCGGGAATTTCTGGAGAAGGGCATCTCGTTTCTGCGGCCGCTGACGATGGCGCAGGTGGCGGAAGTGGTGGGCGTGCATGAGACGACGGTCAGCCGCGCGGTGGCCAACAAGTACATGCAGACGCCGCAGGGATTGTTCGAGATGAAGTATTTTTTCACGCCCGGTTTCGAGACGGCCTCGGGCGGCGCGATGAGCAACACCAGCGTGAAAGAGCACATTTCGAAGCTCATCGAACGGGAAGACCCGGTCAAGCCGTTGTCCGACCAGGAAATTGTCGCGATCCTCAAGGAACAGGGCATCCCGATTGCCCGACGGACCGTGGCCAAGTACCGCAACGAGTTGAATATCCTGCCGAGTAATCTGAGAAAGACGTATTAGGCCCGTTGTTGTAGCGGCGCTTCTGCGAAGCGCCGAGATGTGTCCGACAGCCCCTCGTCGCTTCAATTCCGCTCGTTGGCCTGCTGCTTATCGATGAGGGGCATGCCGAGTTTGTCGGCGATGTCGTGGAATTCGTCGCGGGTGACGGTGTCGAGGGTTTTGCCGCGGCGTTTGAGGTGTTCGTTGAGCTTGATGGCTTTTTCCTGCATCGTGCCGTGGGTTTCCTCGCTGCCGCCGACCAACTTGAAATTGTCGCCCGTGGTGATGCGGGTATGGCCGTCCTTGTTGTCCAGGCCGAGGCCGAACAACATGGCTTTCTTCTTCGCTTTCACGGGGTTAACCGGCTTCTTCATCGCAGAGCAACCTACCAGACGGTGATGGGGATTGCAACGGGGGAATGGGGAATGTGATGATGAAAGAACAGGCGAGACGCCGCATGGGCCGGAGACGCGATACATTGTAGTGCAATGTGTCGTGGGGTGCGGGCAAGGTCCGGTCACGGGGAGATGATGTCAAGGGTCAAGGTCTGACGCCGGAGACGACGGGCTGGAGGCGGGAAGAGCGATAGTCGATCAGCGTGAGGGCGTGCCTCGATCTGTGAGGTGTCAGGAGTTGACCCTCTTGACATGGGAAATGTCGGTTCAAACTGAATGCCCTCGGACTAACATACCCCTGGCTCGAAAAAAGTGGTCCGGTCACAGTCAGGGTATAACCGCAGAAGCCTCCGACGCCGAGGCTGACCGCGCCAAATATCGGTGGTCGTGGTCGAAGAATCCGGCTACAATTCGCTCGTGTCTTGATGGAGAGCCCACATGGGACGTGACGGTAAACTGCCGAAGGAAATTCTCTCTCTCGTGTCCGCGCATCTTCAGCGGGACGAGAGAATCCTCTTCGCTCAGGCCAGCGACTTGACGCTCGATCGGCGGTTCGGCCCGTGCCATATTGTGATTACCGACGCCCGAATTGCCGTCTTTGACGCAGACAAGCTCGTCTTGACGCTCGAACTCACGCGCATCAAGAAAATCAAAGTGGACGAACTCTTCGGTAGTGCCCGGCTGGTGGCGGAGACGTCGGAGGGAGATCGCCACCTTATCTATTACAGCAAGGCGTACGTGCCGCAATTCGCGGGCTTGTGCCGCGTCGTCAACGACCTGCTGGATGGACGGCAGCCCATGCCGCCCGAGGACGTCGAACCGGCTTACTGCCCGAAGTGCCAGGCCCCGTTGCCCGAGCGCGGAGCGAACTGCTCGTTGTGTGTGCAGCGCTTCCGAGTTCTCAAACGACTGCTCGGCTTGCTGAAGCCGTACCGCGGCAAAGCGATTGCCTTGATGATCGCGACGATCGTAACCGTGGGATCGCAAATGGGGCCGCCCTACATCACCAAGATGATTGTGGACGATGTGATCAGGGGCCACCATTACCCGCACTTGAGCCTCTGGATCGGGGCTATGCTGGGCTGCGGCATCCTGTTGCTCGCGGCACGGCTGGTCAGCGGCAGCCTGACGTCATGGCTCGGGGCGCGGCTGGTGGCGGATTTGCGGTCGCAACTCCACACAGCGCTGCAACGGCTGCAGATGAGTTACTATCAGCGGCGGGAAGCCGGTGATCTCGTCGGCCGCGTGATGACCGACACGGGCGAGTTGCAGCACTTCTTGATTGATGGTCTGCCCTACTTTCTGGTGAACTCCATCTCGTTCGTCGCCATTGCCTGCATTCTGGTCTCCCTCGACGCAAAGCTGGCGCTGCTGGTGTTCTTGCCGGTACCGTTTCTGGTGGGCGGCGGCGGCTGGTTCTGGCGGCGATTGATCCCGCTGTTTCACAAGCACGGCGTCCGCGTCGGCGCGCTACACTCCATCCTGAACGAAACCATTTACGGCATTAAGATCGTAAAGGCCTTTGCACAGGAGAAGGGCCGCACCCGGAAGTTTGATGTGACCAGCGAGGCCCTGACCGGCACGCGCGTCAACATCGAACGGACGTTCGTCGGCTTCTCTGAAACGATGTTCTGGATCATGACGGTGGGCGTTACGGCGGTGTGGTTCTTCGCTGCTCGGCGGATTAGCCGCGGCGACCCGACCTTCACTCTGGGTGATCTGCTGGCGTTTGTGGGGTACATCTGGCTCTTCTACGGCCCGCTGCAGTGGTTCACGGCGGTGATGAACTGGATGACCCACGCCTTCTCCGGCGCGGAACGCATCTTCGCCGTGCTCGACTCGACTCCGGAGATGTACGATGCGCCCGACGCGATTTCCGTCCCCAAGATCCGTGGCGCCATCAGCTTCAATGAAGTGCGCTTCAGCTACGACCGTGGCAAGGAAGTGATCAAAGGCATCTCGTTCGACGTGGCCGCGGGAGAGATGATCGGATTGGTTGGCAAATCGGGCGCCGGCAAGAGCACCGTCATCAATCTCATCTGCCGGTTTTACGACGTGGATTCAGGGCAAATCACAATCGACGGTCATCCGATCCGCAAAATCAAACTGGAGCAAATGCGAAAGCAGATCGGCATCGTCCCCCAGGATCCATTCCTGTTCAACGCCAGCATCCTGGAAAACATCCGCTACGGGTGGCCGGACGCGAGTTTCCAAGACGTTGTCCGCGCCGCCCGCGCCGCCAACGCCCATGACTTCATTCTCGACAAGGAAGATGGATATGACACCGTGATCGGCGAGAAGGGCACGATGCTGTCTGGCGGCGAAAAACAGCGCCTGGCTATCGCCCGCGCCATTTTGCACGACCCACCCATCCTGATCCTCGATGAGGCGACCTCGTCGGTGGACAGCGAGACTGAAAGGGCCATCCAGCAGGCCATCAGCAACCTCATCCGCGGGCGCACCACCATCGCCATTGCGCATCGGCTGGCCACCTTGCGAAACGCCAACCGCCTCGCCGTCATTGATGAAGGACGGATTATCGAGCAGGGCACGCACGACGAGTTGCTGGCACGGGATGGCAATTACGCCAAGCTCGTTCGCACGCAGATGGAGATTAACCGGATGCGTACCGAAGCGCAGGTATGGAGCGAATAAAATGAGCGCCGAGCCCACGGGCACCATCAAGCTATTCCGCAAATTGGATCAGATCTTTCTGCTGACCGGCAGCGAGGCCGATGCTCGACCGGTGAAACTGGTCTGGGCCAGGCCGGTCAGCGGTCAAGGGCAGGAGGTCTCCCTGCTCGACGACAAGAAGAAGGAAGTCCTGATGTTGCTCAATTTGGACGCGCTGGACCCCACTTCCCGCAAGATCGCAGAAGACGAACTCGGCCGCCGCTACTTGATGCCGCGGATCGTCCGCGTGTTGCGCACTCACGCTCACGTCGGAACGCGGTACTGGCAGGTTGAGACAAATCATGGCCCGCGGCACTTCGTCGTCAGGAATCCGAATCGCGACGTTGTCTGGGTCACCGACGATCACGTCGTTCTCCGTGACCCACTCGGCAACCGCTTCGAGATCCCTTCCCTCATTGCCCTTGACGCTGCTTCACGCGCCGAAGTCGACAAAGTGATTTAGCCTGAGTGATTGACGAACTCCGCCGCTCCGCATCCGTGCCAACCTGCGACATTCCGGAGTAAGCGCCAGGCTAAAATGAGGAAGGCGCATTTCTGTCCTGTGGACGACACAGATTTCAGACGTGACATCAATTTCGTTGAGAACTTTGGGAGATTCCTTTTAACTTCTCCGACCGTGTGAATCTTTTCGGCGAAGCGGAAGCGGCGCGGTGGCTGGTAAACAAGAATGGGCAGAAATAGTATATATGGCTGACGGAACACGTCTGGTTTTTCGTGGTGAGGAGCTAACTGCGCGGGGTGGTACGTGGTTCGTCAGTCGGATACGAAGCGCCGCTACACCGGAATCACCAAAACGCGATTTGGGCAACAGCCTATCAGGTCCTGACCCCGGTGCACGGCGACAGCCCGTCACATGATACATTGTAGTGCAATGTAACTGAACAGGCGGGACGCCTATTCAACTGGGGAGGGCGAACCTCCCGGGTGGATTTGTTCGGCATTGGAATTTTCGGGGGGATGTGGGACTATCGCGGTTCCAATGAAACTGAAGGGCGTCATATTTGACATGGATGGGACGATCACGGAGCCGTACTTCGATTTTGTGAAGATCAAGGAGGAGGCGGGGATCGGGGACGTGGATATGCTGGATTATCTGGCGAAGGCGTCGGCGGTGGAGCGGGCGCGGGTGCAGGCGATCATGACGAAGTTCGAGGACGCGGGTGTGGCGGAGGCGAAGTTGAATCGCGGTGCGCGGGAGTTGTTGGACGAGCTGGCGCGGCGGGGGATGCGGACGGCGTTGTTGACGCGGAACACGCGGCGGTCGGTGGACGGGGTGTGCCGGAAATTGAACCTGAAGTTCGATATTGTGGTGACGCGGGAGGACGGGCCGTACAAGCCGGCGCCGGAGCCGATCTGGGAGATTGCGCGGCGGTGGGGAGCGAAGGCGGTGGAGGTGTTGATGGTGGGGGATTACAAGTGGGACGTGTTGTGCGCGAAGAATGCGGGGGCGCCGTGCGCGTTGTTGATCAATGGCGAGGGCGCGCCGGAGTGGGCGAAGGACGCGACGTACGTGATTACGCGGTTGACGGAAGTGATCGAGATTATTGAGGGGAAAAAACGATGACCAATGGCGTGGTGGGGCTGGTGACCTGTGGGTCGCGAGCGGAGGCGCGGAAGGTGGCCAGGACAATTTTGACGAAGCGGCTGGCGGCGTGCGTGAACGTGGTGGGCGGGCTGGAATCGCAGTATTGGTGGCGGGGGAAGTTGGAGAGCGCGCGGGAGTGTCTGCTGCTGATCAAGACGACGCGGGAGCGGACGCGGGCGGTGGCGGGGGCGGTGAAGGCGGCGCACAGTTACGAGGTGCCGGAGATCATTTTCGTGCCGATTGTGAGCGGCGAGCGGCGGTACTTGAAGTGGTTGCGCGCGTCGGTCTCGAAAATTGCCGCGGCGATTCTGGTGGCGGGGTGCGTCGGCGCGGCGCGGGCGGATCAGATTGATGATTTGATCAAGCAACTCAGGAGCACGAATGACGAGGAACGGGCGGAAGCGGCGGATGCGTTGACGCACGTCGGCGGGGCGCGCGTGGAGAAGCAGTTTCGCGAGATGATCGCGGGGCCGAGCGCGGAGGGGCGGCAGGTGGCGGTGGTGGGGCTGCTGCAGGTGAGCGATGCGGATGAGGATTTGGAGCGGGTGCGCGGTTGTTTGAAGGACGAGAGCGCGGAGGTGCGATGGTCGGCGGTGGTGGCGCTGCAGAACAGCG
>JBEKUF010000189.1:0-8914 GCA_049515295.1 Verrucomicrobiia bacterium
ATCGCATCGACCTTCTGGTAGGCGGTGGACGCGCCAGCCGATTCGACGGATTCGCTCGGGGCGGCAAAACCCGAGGACACACTGAGGATGATGACCGTGACGGCAGACAGGCTAGCGAGATGCGCAATCTTCATAATAGTGCCTCCGAATAACTGATAATACAATCGGAGCCGTCGTCAGACAAGGAAATTTTGTTTCGCACATATTATCCCGCGCACCCAAAGCCATCGGACAGGCGGCTAATGGGCGGCGGACGGAGCAGATTTGGGCCCGGCGTGTGGAGTCGGCGGCGGGATTTTTTCGCCCATCGCGTTCAAGAACACGATGGAAGCACGGGCGACTTCAGCGGCACGATGGCCGTGGCAGGGGAGTTCCACGTTGATGAGGCCCGTGTATTTGTTGTCGTTGAGTACGCGAAGGATGGCGACAAAATCCAGTTCGCCTTCGCCGAACATAAGATGCTCGTGTTTGCGGTCGCGGATGTCTTCGATGTGGATGTTGCGGATGAGATTCGCGAACTTGCCATAGACCTGGCGGAACGTCGCGGTCTCGGTGCAAAACACGTGGCCGATGTCCATCGTCAGGCCGAACCGCGCGCTGGTGATGTGCTTCTTGAGGACCTCGAATTTGGCCATGTCGTCGACCAGCATTCCCGGTTCGGGCTCGAAGGCCAGTTGGACACCGCGGCGTTTGGAATGCTCGGCAAGTTGCAGGCAGCCCGTGACCAGCCAGTCCCACGCCTGGTGCTCGGGAACTTCCGCGTCCGTCGCTCCCGACCAGAAGCTGACGCATTCCGCGTGCAGGTCGGCGGCAATGTCCACGGCCCGCCGCAGGAATTCGAGACGGATCTGCCGGCCCTCGCTGCTGACGAGCGTGGGGTATCGGTCCCGCTGCGGATGGAGCAGATAACGCGCCCCGGTTTCGATCACCACGCGGAGTTGGAGTTTGTCCAGAACTTGACGGAGGCGGTTGAGATCGGCGGGCTCGACGGTGAACGGATTGCAGTGATAGTTGTCCAACGTCAGCGCGACGCCGCGATAGCCGCAGTCGGCGATGATCTCCAGCGCATCTTCGAGTTTGTGTTGGGCAAACCCGTTTGTATTGTAACCGAAACTCAGGTTCATCTCGCCTGTCTCCAACGACGACTCGCCCGGACCGATCAAGCTCGAAAAATAGC
This sequence comes from Verrucomicrobiia bacterium, assembly GCA_049515295.1. GTDB lineage: Bacteria > Verrucomicrobiota > Verrucomicrobiia > Palsa-1439 > Palsa-1439 > Palsa-1439. The sequence goes on from JBEKUF010000189.1 coordinate 1,178, forward strand.
GTGAGTCTGGTAGATTTGCCAGAGCAAATGAGCGGTTCACAGCCACGCCGACCCGGAGACGGGGTTCGCATTTTCCAGCGCACGGCAGCCGCGCTTGCCGGCGCGGTGGTGTTGACGATGTTCGTGGCGGCCCTGTACGAGCCGCCGGCCAAGCCCGACGTCGGCCTTCTCAAGGACGACCAACCCGTCAGCGGGCGCGATCCCGCCCGCGCCGTCCTCTATCAGGGCCGCGGCATCCAGTTGGTCAAGGACGGCAAATGGGAGTTGGCATTGGACCAATTTCATCGGGCGGCGGCGTATGACCCGCTCAATATCAGCGTGGTCATCAACATGGCCTACGTGCTGGACAAGTTGGGGCGGTATCAGGAAGCCATCGAGGAATTGAAGGGGGCCGAAAAGATCGATTCTCACAACGCCATGATCTACCTCAACTGGGGTAACTCGCTCATTAACATGAAGAAGTACACCGAAGCTCTGGAGCCGCTTCAGAAGGCGGTCGACCTGGACCCCAGCAATCAACTGGCGTATGCGAACCTCGGCGCGGCGCTCAACGACCTGGGGCGGTACCGGGAGGCTGCCGCGAAATTTGAGAAAGCGATTGAACTCGATCCGAACAACGTGGCGCTGCTTTTCAATTTGGCGGGCATTTGGTCCGGTCTGGGCGAAGGGGAAAAGGCCGCCCAACGATACCAACAAGTGATCCATCTGGAGCCCAGCAACGAACTGGCGTTGGTGAACCTCGGCTCGGCGCTCAATTACCTTGGACGCTACCAGGAGGCGGCGGGGACATTTCAGAAAGCCATCGAACTTGATCCGCGAAACATCGCCCTCATCTCCATTCTGGCAGGCATTTGGTCCAGCCATGGAGAGGTGGAGAAGGCCATCCCACTCTATGAGCGGGTGATCCAACTTGCGCCGAGGAACCTGTCCGCCTACTACAACTGCGCCGCGCTCTACGAGAAGCAGGGCAATCTGGACGCGGCCATCGACAAGGTTCGCGCAGCCATCAAACTCGACCCGGACAACGCCATGCTGCGCGAACTCTTCTCGCGCCTGCTGGCCGCCAGAGCCAGGCAGAATCCGCCGGTCACCGAGCCGTCTCCGTCGCATTAATCCCGGAATCGGGCTGAGTTTTCGGAAACAAACGCCCTCTTGCCGCCCAACGTCCAAGCCACCCCGGCTGGCTCACCTACCAAGCCGATCTCTTTCGCCACCCGCGCCTGCTTCGCGTCGATGACGACCAGCTTCCCCGCCGTCCGATCCGATGCCGCCAGCCATTTCCCATCCGGCGAATACTTCACCTCAAACGGCGAGCGATAGGGATTCTGGACCGGCCCTGCGACAACAAGCCCGGAAAGAAGAAGCAAGACAACAAACGAGATCCCCGCCCAACTGATCAGAAAGCGGCGTATCATAATCCTGGTCTCGATGTGCTTTGACCTGCGCCTCGCCGTAGCGCTCTATCGCTCTGATGGAAACGTACCAATGTTTGAGCACGAGCCCGTTCTGTCTTGCGGGTTCGCCTGCTACTGCTCGGCGACTTCCCGGCATGTTTCGTCAAGTGTCAAGAGTTGACCCCACTAACACAACGCTCACGAACCCGACTTTTTCAACGGCTTCTAAAGCGCTGACCCCCTTCGTCTGATCTACTATGTCGTTTTGGCGTTCTGGCTGACTCATTTTTGCATAGTTGTCCCCGTCGACAGCTTCTCCAGTAAGTATGAGACACGAGTAACAAAACCAAAAAAAACGATTGCGCTGGCGAGGAAGAGAATGGGCCACAGGTCCTCTAGTTGGAAGCGCGCCGGATACAACCAGAGGACGAGGATATACACTATTCCGAAACCAAGGCTTAGTACGAGGAAAAGGGTGGAAAACCGCCGGGTGCCCCTGCTCCCGTAGTGTTTGATGAATTTCCAGTCCCTGCTCGTAAGAGTCTCTCGTTGCAACAGCATGGGTTCCGACATTGCTTCTCCTAGGGACAGGCTTTGTCCACAACCTTCCCGATAATCTGGTTCTGTATTTGGCCCCTTACGAGATCGCCTACAGTTTCCGATCCGGAGAGAGTGGGTGGATAAGCCACCTGAGCGACCCCTTTTGGAACCTCTTTCACGACCGTTGGCATCGTGGCAAGTGCGTCCGTCAAGCCGTTGCCAGAGTTTCCCTTGCTTGCGTTTATTCTGTGAATAATCGTTATGACAAGGATTGTAAATCCCGCGACAACTAAGACGGCTTCAATCCATACAATAACGGTTCCATCTGGATCGATTTGCGCCAGCGGTTCGTTCTCCACATACCCGTACAGATTGAAACCGCCCGTTTCTTCAATCGGATCCCTGCCTAGCCATCTTCCCAAATCCGCGTTGTACGCGCGGTAGAGCGCTAGGTGGAGTCCGCTTGGCGCATGGTAGTAATGGCCCGTGAACCCGAAATCCGCATCCATAAAGCCGCCGACCTTCGTCTGCCGCCCCCACGGATCGTACGTGTATTCCGCGTCGATGTCGCTAATGTTGTCCATCATCTCGCGGATGCTGCCCAGGTGATCGCGGGTGAAGTAGGTTGTCCCACCCTGCCACTGGCCCTGGGGGAAGTACCGTTTGACCACTGTGCCATCCTCGTCGCGTTCTTCGCACAACTCCGTCCCCGACCACAGCATCCAGCTAATGGTGTTGTCGCCGTTGTTGTCGGTCTCGCCCTGGAACACGCGCCGACCCAAGCCGTCGTAAAGGAATTCGGTTTGGTGGGTGCCATTGATGTAAATATCCACCAACCGATTCGCCGCGTCCCAGGCATAGCTGGTCGACGCCCCGGTCGTGGTGTTGGTCACGTTTACCAGATTGCCGTTGAGATCGTAGGTGAGCGTCTGCGAGGTACCGTTGCTGAGGACCACCGAGTAGTAATGGGCCACGGTATTTCCGTTGTAATCCGACACGGCAACCTGCACGGTGTTGCTGCCGGGATTGACCGAGGCGTAGCCCGTGAAGTTCGTCCCCGAATCCACAATTGCGGCATTGCCGGCAACGGTGGCGTTGCTGATCGGCTCGTTCACGCTGCCGCGGAACCGCAATGGTCCGCCGCTGCTGCGATTGGTCAACTCATTCACGTTGTTGTACGAAGCACCCTCCACGACGGTGTTGGTGCGTTCGCTCAATCGATTCCCCGCCGCATCATAGGCATACTCATTGGTACTTGATGCCGCGCCGCTTTGCAAGGCTTCCACCAACTGGCCGGCGGCGTCGTATTGGAAGTTGTACACGCTCGACGTGAACGTCTGCTGCTGGGTCCAGTTCGTGATCTCGCCCTCGGAGTCGTAGGCGTAATCGAACTTCGACACTGTACTCCCACCACTGGCCTGATTCCAGATTTCCTGAAGCCGATGACAGGCCCGTCTCCAACCGCACACGCGTCTTGAGGGCGGTCTTCTTGGCCCCCGGAATCGGGCTGGAAATACGCCGTGAGGTTGGCGACAATGTCGCGCCCACGTGAGTGGCGTTGTCGCGTGACCGCGTTGGACGCGGAACGCGACCTCATGCTGCCACAACGTGGCTTACGCCATGCATGTGAAACCGCTCAAAATCCTTTCCGCGACGGTAGTCGTGCTCGCGCTCGCCTTCCCGTTTCTGCTGGGGCTGGAAAAGATTTCCGAATCCGACACGTTTTGGCACCTGAAGACTGGCGAATGGATTCTCTCACACATGGCAATCCCGCGCATCGATCCGTTTTCGGCAACGGTGAACGGGAAGCCGTGGCTCGACTGGGAATGGTTGTTTCAGGTTGGCATTTACATTGTGTATGCGTGGGGCGGATTCAACGCGCTGGTGGTTGGGAAGGCGGTGATCGTGGGGCTCACGGGATTCGTGGTGTTCTTCGCGTGTCGCCGCAACGGAGCGGGGCGGTCGCTCGCGACGCTGGTGATGATGGCGGCGCTCGTGGCGGCGCGGGCCCGGCTCGAAGTGCGACCGGATGTATTCATGCTGTTGTTTGCGGCGCTGACGATGAGCCTGCTGGAGTCCGCGCGGCGCGGCAACCTGCGATCGTTGTATTGGCTGCCGTTGCTCCAATTGGTGTGGGTGAACGTGCATGGATCGTTTCCGTTGGGGATCGGGCTGATGGCCATGTACGGACTCCTGTTCGGCATCGAGTTCGCCCTGCGGAGAGAGTGGCGTTGTTTGGGGCTGATCGCCGGCGCGCTGGTGTTGTCCTGCGCGGCGTGTCTGGTCAATCCATTTGGCGTCCGACTCGTGCAACATGCGATCGAGCAGACGAGAAGCTCGGGCCCGTCGGGTGCGATTGCCGAGTGGCAACCGACGCGCCAGTTGTTGCTGACCGAGCCGAACTGGGCCGTGCAGGTGTTTTGGTGGTTGTTCTGGCTGAACCCCGTGGTGTTGGTGGCCGTACTGGCCATCAAACGCGGCGGGTTCCCGTGGGCGCACGCGCTGGTGGTGGCAGCGATGAGCGTGCTGGCGTTGCACGCGAACCGATTCACGGCGCTGTACGCGGTAGTGACCGCGCCGATCCTGGCCCACGGGCTGGCGGTGCTGCGGGAGAAATTCGCCGGCAAGAAGCGATCGGATTGGGGCGAAGCGACGGCCGGAATCGCGGTGGGCATCGCCGCGGCGTTCCTGATCGTGGTCACGGTGACGAACCGCTGGGCGATCGCGGAAAGTCGGCCGGCGAAATTCGGCGTGGGCGTGGACGAATCGATCGTGCCGACGCGGGCGCTGTCGGTGATGAGGATCCTGCCGCCGGGGCTGAATGTTTTCAATACCTTCCTCTCGGGCGGGCCGTTGATCTGGACGGGGTATCCGCAGTGGCGTTCGTTCTGCGACGGGCGGGCCAATCTGTATGGCCGCGAGTTTGTGGACCGGTACCGGCGGGCGATGTATGACCCGTCGGAATGGGAAGACTGGATGCGCGAGCGGTCCGTATCGGTGGCGTTCATCCAGTACGGGACGGCGGATGACCGGGCGTTGCTGCGATATCTGGTGAAGAGCCGGACGTGGGACCTGCTGTACTTCGACCACGCCGCGTGCATCTTCGTGCACCAGAGTTGCTGGGCCGCGTTGCGGGCCGACAGGGAACTCAAGGAGTTCACACCGGTGCACGTGACGGACGCGAAGGCCGTGCTGACGTACGCGCACAAACTCGCGGACGAAGTGGCGGGCAACGATCCGTACCTGCGCGCGCGTGTGGTGGCGACGGTGGGAAACTTCCTGATGGTCGTCGGGGCGGTCGATACGGCGAAAGCGTTGTTCGAAGACGCCATTGTGATCCATCCACGGACGTCGGAGGCGTGGATGAATCTGGCCACCATCAACCTCGACGAGGGCGACAAGGAACGGGCGATGGAATTGACGGACAAACTGCTGGTGATCAATCCGCGGTATTTTTACGCGCGGTTGATGCAGGCCCAGATCAAGGCCACCGAGGGCAACCTCGACGCGGCGTCGGCGGAGGCGGAAGCGGTGCTGGACGAGCAACCGCACTCGGCGCAGGCGTGGCTGTTGCGGGCGCAATTGGCGGCGCGGCAGGGAGACCGCGCGACCGCGATCCAGGCGATCCAGCGCACGGTGGCCGAACATGTGGAGGACTCCCATCTGTACTTGTTCCTGGGCCAGCTCCTCGCGGCGGACGGCCGCACCAACGAAGCCGTGGCCGCTTACGAGAAGTGCCTGGCAACGTGGCGCGGTCCGTCCCGACAACGCGGCCAAATCGAGGCGGATCTGGCCAAGCTGCGTCCACCAACGGCGAAGTAGAATCGGACAAATCGCGCTTGCGCGCGTCCGTTTTTTTATTATTGTTTCGGCGCAACGCTAGTGGAAGGGGGGGAACAGGTATGGAACAAGTCACGTGCCCGAACTGCAATGTGGATGTCGAGCCCGAGGAGTTGAAGCGGAACAATCTGCGGTGTCCGACCTGCGGCTTCGATTTGAGCGATCAGGAAGACATCGAGAGCCCGGTCGCAGCCGAAGAGTTGGACGATGAAGAGGAGGACGCCGACGAGGAGGAAGAGGACGAGGAAGACGAAGACGATGAGGATGAGGAGGAATGAGGCTGGCGCATCCACGACCATGCGACGTTGAATGATTATCGAGACTTTTGAAGCCGGCCCGGTGGCGACCAACGGTTATTTGGTCGCGGATAAACGGAACGGCAGCGCGCTGGTGATCGACGCGCCGCAGGGCGTTTCGCCGTTGATCGTCGAACAAGCCCGAAAGTGGAACACCGCGATTACCTACCTAGTCAGCACGCATGGCCACTGGGATCACATTTTGGATAACGCCGAGTTGTTGCGGTTGACCGGGGCGAAATTCGGCATCCATCGCGAGAGCGCGCCGCTGCTCAACCTTCCGCAGGCGCGGTATTTCGGTCTGGATCTGGACATTGAACCGAACCATCCGGATTTTTTTCTGAAAGAGGGTAAACCACTGGACGTCGGTGAGTTACGCTTTGAGATTTTTCATTGTCCGGGTCACTGTCCCGGCAGCGTGGTGCTCTTCGAGCGAAAGGAACGCGCGGCGTTCGTGGGGGATGTGCTGTTCGCGGGATCGGTGGGACGCGCGGACCTACCGGGTGGCGACTACGAAACGTTGCTGCGTTCCATTCGGGAGAAGCTGTTGCCGCTGGGGGATGACGTGCGCGTGTTTCCCGGGCACGGACCCGTGACGACGATTGGCCACGAGCGTCTCACGAACCCGTTTTTGGCCGCGGACGGAGAGTCGAACCCCTGAAAAATCAATAGTTGCAAGGTTTCCGGCGCTTTTGTAGTATTCGGTAAACCCTAAACCAAGGAGAACAAGTAAGGAGCTTTATGGCAAAAATGACGAAGTCACAAGTTTTGGGAACTCTGGCGGAGAAGACCGGCGTATCGAAGAAGAGCGCGGGCCTGTTCATCGAAGAGTTGGTGAAGTTGGCGTACAAGGAAGCGAAGAATTCGTTTACGCTTCCCGGACTCGGCAAGCTCGTGTTGGTGAATCGCAAGGCCCGCATCGGCCGCAATCCGGCCACGGGCGAGCAGATCCAGATACCGGCCAAGCGGGTGGTGAAATTCCGCATCGCCAAGGCCGCGAAGGACGCGATCCTCGGCGGGAAGTAATCCGTTAGAGTTTGCAAATTCAACGGGCGGCTGTGTCACCCACAGCCGCCCGTGTTGTTTTCAGCGCCGATTGATTACTTTGCGGATTTCTTGGTGAATGCCGTGATGTCCGGAATGCCGGCGGCGCGCGCGGCGTCGACGATGGCCACGACCGTGCCGTAGCTGACGGTCTTGTCGGCGGAGAACTGCACTTGCAGTTTCGGGTTCTTCTCCTTGGCATCACGCAGCGATTGCTCCAGGGCGCTCAGCGAAATGGGCTTGTTGTCGAGATAGACGGTTTCGTCGGAACTGACGGCGATCGAGACGCGGGCGACTTTCTCGCGGCCAACTTCCTCGGCAGTCTTGGCCTCGGGCAGGGCGAGCTTGACGGCGGTGGGCGAGCCGGCGCGGAACGTGGTGGTGGCGATGAAGAAGATGAGGAGGATGAACAGCACGTCCACGAGATTGATCAGGCGGATGGACGGCGGGCGCTGCGGTTTGGCCGGATCGAAGATGCGCATGGCGGATTTCTATTGGGGGTTGCGGTACAGGCGCGTCAGCAACTCGTTCGTGTGCCGTTCCAGTTCCAGCACGAGCACCTCGATACGGCGGCGCAAATACATGTAGGCGATCAACGCGGGGATCGCGATGCTGAGGCCGGT
>JBEKUF010000190.1:0-6214 GCA_049515295.1 Verrucomicrobiia bacterium
CGGTGCTGGCGGCGGGACTGGTGACGAGGCGGATCTGGTGGAAGCTGATCGTGTTCGCCGCTGCCGTGTGGCAACTGGTGATGCTGAACGCGCAGCCGTTGGAACGGCAGCAGCCGACGCCGGACGAGTATCGGCCGATTGTGAGCTGGCTGGAAGGACACACTCCGACGAATGCGGTGCTGTTGGCGTCGATCGCGGATTCGCCCGTATTTCTGGCGCACACGGGACGCCCGATCATCATGCACTCGAAATTCGAGAACCAGCGGATTCGCGACCGCTATCACGAGATGTTGGATGCGATCTACGGGAGCGAAGAGCGATTCTATGAGTTCGCGCGCAAGTACGGCGCGGACTATTTCGTGTATGACGTCGGGTTTTTGTACGACGGGATGGAATCGCGCCGATATAAAGCGGACAAGCTGGGGCCACTCGATCCGAATTGCGCGGCGGAGTTGTTCCAAAATCATCCCGAGCGGCTGCGGCATTTCAGACTTGAGATGGCAAGTGGAAGGTTCGCCATCTTTCGCGTGCTCACTTCACCGTAGCGTTTTGGAAGAGGATGTCGCCGTTGACCTCGAAGAGGATGTTGGAGACGTTCGCGCGGCAGGCCATTAATTGTTGCGCGTGCGCGAGCGGGACCATCGGCGCTTCCTCAAAGACGATCTCCTGCGCTTGGCGGTAGAGCGCGGCGCGTTTTTCGGGGTCGAGTTCGCGGCGGGCGGCGATCATGAGGTTGTGATAATCGTCGTTCATCCAGAAACAGACGTTCAGCGCGGAACCGAGCGTCGCGGTATCTTTGTCGAGCAACACGTAAAGGAAGTTGTCAGCGTCGCCGGTATCACCAACCCAACCCATGAGCGCCATTTCGTGTTCGCCGTGGCTGGTGCGGCTGAGATGCGCGCCCCATTCGTTGGGGACAATCTCGACGGGGATGTGAGCTTTCTCCAAGTCGGCCTTGATCATCTCGGCAGCGCGAAGAGGATTTGGCAGGTAAGGGCGAGGGTTGGTCATGACTTCGAGGCGGAGCGGGCGGTCGACATGGGGCACGACGCCGATCCAGCCGTGGACCTCGCGAAGCGTGTCGTTATATCCAGCGATTAAGGGCGGCATCGGATTTATCGCGACAATGGCCGCGCCGCGATAGACATCCTTTATGAGGTCTCGCTTGTCGATCATGGCGCCAATGTACCGGCGCAGATAGCTGTCGTTAAGCGGCGGTTTCTGGCAATTGAAGGCGAGGTAGCAGACGTTCAAGCCGGGCGCGGTGAGAAGCGTCAGGTTCTTGTCGGCCTTGATGATTGGCAGGCTGTTCGGATCGATGCCATCCATCGCTTGAATCTGTCCCGTCTGGAGTTGGATGAGGCGCGTGGACGAATCGGGGACGACTTTGAAGATGAGGCGGTCGATTTGCGGTTTGCCGTCCCAGTAATCAGGATTGGCGTCGAGCACGATGCGTTCGTTGGGGACCCATTCGACGAAACGGAACGGGCCGGTGCCGACGGGATGACGCTGGTCGATGAACTTCGGGCTGATGAGATGCGCGGCCGGGATGCAAAGACTGGCCAGCAACGGCGCGTGCGGTTCGCGCAGACGAAGGCGGAGAGTCATCGGATCGACGACCTCGATGGCGGTAATCATGTTAAACATGGCCGACCAGTAGGCGAAGGTCGCGTCGGAAAGATGAGCGGGATTCGATTTGTCCATTTGACGCAGAAAGCTGAACGCGGCGGCCTGGGCGTCGAGCGGCGTGCCGTCGTGGAACTTTACTCCACCCCGGAGTTTGAAGGTGTAGGCGAGGCCGTCGGGGCTGATGGCCCAGGATGTGGCGAGGCAGGGCTCGGGCTCGGTGGTGCCGTGCTTGAAGCGGACGAGGCCTTCGCATACGTTGACGAGGACTTTCATCGACTCGCCGTCATCGACATCGGCGGGATCAAGTTTTTGCGAATCGGCGCCACGGGCGAAGACCAGGGTGGCGGGTTCGAGTTTGGTGGCGCGCTGGTGGCAGGCGCTTAACGCCAAAGTGATGAGAAGGACGGCCCCGACCAGTCGTTTCATAGCGGGATGGTAGCCAACGCGGGGCGATGGGGCAAGACATCCGCCTTCGCTCTACCGAAGAAGCTCGAAGTCCGAGTGTCGAAATTCGAAACGCATTAGGACCGTGCGACGATAAAAAGGCCGCCGGTCAATTCACCGGGTTGTGGACGAGATATCGGACAGTTCGAGTCCTGGTTGGGGACTGAAGGTCGGAGCGGCGAGGAACCCGTCACTGGCCAACAAACTTGCCCACCTGAAAGAGCAGATTCACCGACGACAAACGTGGGTGACGACGATTAGAGAAATGGCGAGCCAGCCGCTCACTGCGCGGGGATATGTTTGACTCGGTAAAGCGAGTCGTCCTTGATCGCCAGATATTCGAGAACGCTGTCGGGGCTGAAGATCGGGGTGCCTTCAGCGATTCCGTCGTACTCCGCGCCTGCCTGGCCGTCCATCACTACCAGCCACTTCGCGCCCTTCTTGGCTATATACGCCAGACGCTTGCCGTCGGGGCTGAAGATCGGGGTGCCTTTGGCGATTCCGTCGTATTTTGCGCCCGCCCGTCCGTCCACCACTACCAACCACTTCGCGCCCTTCCCGGCCACATACACCAGGCGCTTGCCGTCGGGGCTGAAGATCGGGGTGCCTATTCCGTCGTACCCTGCGCCCACTTGGCCGTCCACCACCACCAACTGGTTTGCGCCCTTGTGGGTCACATACGCCAGACGCTTGCCGTCGGGGCTGAAGATCGGGGTGCCTTCAGCGATTCCGTCGTACTCCGCGCCTGCCTGGCCGTCCACCACTACCAACCACTTCGCGCCCTTCCCGGCCACGTACGCCACGCGCTTGCTGTCGGGGCTGAAGATCAGAGTGCCTTCAACGATTCCGTTGTACTCCGCGCCCGCCTGGCCGTCCACCACCACCAACCACTTCGCGCCCTTCTTGGCTATATACGCCAGACGCTTGCCGTCGGGGCTGAAGATCAGTGAGCCCTTAGCGATTCCGTCGTACTCCGCGCTCGCCTGGCCGTCGAGCACTATCAACCACTTCGCGCCCTTCTTGGCTATATACGCCAGGCGCTTGCCATCGGCGCTGAAGATCAGGGAGCCTTCAGAGATTCCGTCGTACTCCGTGCCCGCTTGGCCGTCCACGACGACGCATTGCTTCTCACCCTTAGTGGTGACGTAAGCGAGATGGCAAGCATCGCGACTGAAAACAGGATTCATGACCTCCGCATCCATCGGCCCCAGACGAGTCTGTTGAATCTTGTTCGCGCCGGTCTGGGCATTCGTCTGCTGGGCCGATGCCGTTACAGTCAAACTGAGCACGGTCGCTGTACAAACGACAATCCAGTTCGTGGCGTTCATGTGCTGACTCCTTGATATGGATTCACAAGCTCCATTTTAGTGATAGCAATTCGGTTTTGCGACGAGGGTTAAAACGGGGAACCAACTGGCCGCCCAAACTTGCCGGTCCCGCCTTGACTCGTCCGTGTTCCGCCCGGAACCTGTCCGATGTCGCCTGGCGCCGTCCTGGTCTGCCTCCGCGTTACGTTCCCTTCCTCATCTCAGGGCTGTTTGTATCGACAGGGCGTGGCGAGTCAAGCACGCAGTTGCCGGGATCGTGCGCGGTTCGACTACGGCCCGACAGAGGGGGGGCGGCTGGGCGAGGCAAGTGTTCGACAGGCCGGTGGTTCTCGGAAGTCTAAACCGAAAGGTTCGCAAACCGTCCAAAGCGGGGAGGGATTGCAGAAGCAGCACCCGAGGGCTATTATTCGAACCCGTCCAATCACCGGAAGGCGGAATCGACTCGCATTCGAGGGGTGAAGTGCCGCCTGGGCCACTTGGTCGGCGCGGTTGTTTTCCGATCAGCAAGAACTACAGGAGCGGGGTGCCCAAGCCAAAGATGATTGACAGCAAGTCAGATTGCAGGGAGGCGGAAGGATCCGGAGGAAAGTCCCGATGGATGCAGCGCGGAATTCTAGCCGCTGTGTGCGGGCTGGTCCTCGGGATCTATGCGTATACGGCCCGCTCGGGCTATTTTGTATCGGGAAGCTTCGATTCTGCTGACGCCTACTACAATTTGCTCGTGCAGGGCTTTCGCGCCGGCCAGCTCAACCTGAAAACTGACGTGCCGCCCGGGCTCGCGCAGCTCGCCGACCCCTACGATCCGGTTGCCCACGCTCCTTATCCGGTGCTCGACATGAGTTATTACAAGGGGAAGTTATACCTCTATTTCGGGGTGACGCCCGCTGTGCTGCTGTTCTGGCCTTATGTGGCGCTGACCGGTCATTATCTGCTTCAAAAGGACGCTGCAGTGATCTTTTGCCTTGTCGGTTTCCTGGTTAGTGTGGGGCTACTGCACGCGCTTTGGCGGCGCTACTTTGCCGGAGTCAGTGTCGCGGTGGTGGCTGCCGGCACGCTCGCGCTCGGCTTGGTGACCTGCACACCACTGCTCCTGGCACGATGTGATGTTCATGAGGTGTCCATCAGTTGTGGGTATGCGTTGACGATGCTGGCCTTGGCGGGGATTTGGAAGGCGCTGCATGAGCCGGAGCGGCGGTGCTGGTGGCTGGCGGGGGCCGGTCTGGCCTATGGGTTGGCGGTGGGGGCGCGGCCTTCCTTGGTGTTCGGTGCGGTCATCCTGCTGGTGCCGGTGGCTCAGTGTTGGCGTGAGCGACGGACCGTTTTGGCTCCGTTGCTGGCGGCCGCGATCCCGATGGTGCTTATTGGGCTCGGGCTGATGCTGTACAATGTATTGCGGTTTGATAGTCCTTTCGAGTTCGGCGGGCACTATCAGATGTCCGGAGAGCGGCTGCTTACGAGGCAATTCTTCAGTCTGCGGTATCTGTGGTTCAACTTCCGCGTCTATTTTTTGGAGCCGGCGCGCTGGAGCGGTCAGTTTCCGTTCGTGCATGGCACGGCCGTGCCCCCCCCGCCTGCGGGGCACGCGGAGATGGCCGAGCACGCCTTCGGCATCCTGACCAACATTCCGCTGGTGTGGCTGGCGCTAGCCGTGCCGCTGGGTTGGCGGGGTCGGTCAGCAGAGAAACGTTTCAGGTTATGCGAGTTTTTGGTGGCGGTAGCCCTGCTCTTCTGCATTGGCTCACTGACGCTTGTCCTGTTTTTTTACGCCGCTGGTCGCTATGAGGTGGAGTTCCTCCCCGCATTGGTGCTGCTGGCGGTGATTGGCATTTTGAGCATGGAGCGCGCAGTGGCCCCGACCTCGGAGTCGGGGCAAGCTGCCCGGCCAGTCTGGCGGCGCGTGATGCGCTGGGGCTGGGGCTTGCTGCTGGCTTTCTCGGTGGCATTTAACCTCTTCGCGAGCGTCGAGCGTTGCCTGGCGGCACACATTGGCCTCGGGCTTGCCTTGGTTCGGGTGGGCAAGGTGCAGGAGGCGATCGGGCATTACGAGCAGGCGCTGCGATTCGACCCCGATTCTCTCAAAGCCCACTACAACCTGGGGAATGCTTTGCTCCGGGTAGGCAGAGTACAGGAGGCAATTGGACACTACGAGCAGGCAGTGCGTCTCGAGCCCGATTACGCCGATGCGCACAACAACTTGGGAGCCGCGTTGGTAAGACAGGGCAGGCTGCAGGAAGCGATCGGGCACTACGAGCAGGCGGTGAGTCTGGCGCCCGACTTCGCCGAGGCGCAGTACAATCTGGGAAATGCCCTGGAGCACGCCGGTCAGGTGCAGAAGGCAATCGGCCACTACGAGCAGGCGCTACGTCTAAAGCCGGATTTCGTCCAAGCCCGGAATGCCCTGGCGCGACTCCGCGGCGTCGAGTAAGCGGCTGGTCCGGTATGTAAAGGCGACCGGTTCGCAAATCGTCCAAAGTGGGGAGGGATTGCAGAAGCAACACCTGAGGGCTATTATTCGAACCCGTCCAATCACCGGAAGGCGGACTCGACTCGCATCCGAGGGATGAAGCGCGGCTTCGGCGGCGTGGTCGGCATCCCTATCTTCCGATTGGCGTCCAGAGATGATCGACAGCCGGTCAGATGGCCGCGAGGCGGAGGCACCCAGAGCAAGGTGCTCGTGGATGCAGCGCGGAGTCCTGGCCGCGGTGTGCGCGCTGGTCATCGGGGTTTATGCGTACACGGCCCACTGGGGCCCGTTCGGAGTGTTCGTTCCGAAGGAGTGGGACGATCACTACAATTTGTTGGTGCAAGGTTTT
>JBEKUF010000191.1:0-6186 GCA_049515295.1 Verrucomicrobiia bacterium
ATTCATACAGCGCCTCGTACAACAACGCCTGACGCAAGCCCCAGATTGCCGGGGCGGGGTCTTTGGCCTTGCCGAGTACGCAATCGATAAACCATTGCTGTAACGACCGCACGGCGGGCACGGGCGGATATTTCACCGGCCGGCCATCCGCGCCCCACTGCTGAAGCCGTCCACCATGAATCCCTGTTTGCACTTCGCCTTTGGTCGCTGACACGCGCACGCCTTCGTCCCAGCCCACCACCGAATCGCCATTGATCAACGCCGTGCCGACCGCGCCGTTCTCGTAGCGAATTGACGCACTGCACGTGATGTCCACCGGCGCGCCACGATTCTCCATCAACGCGAACACCTCCATGGGCCGCGAGTTCGCCAGAAACAAAAGCGAATTGAAGACATGGGCCCCGGTATCAAACGCCATCCCTCCGCCCGCCAGCTTCGGATCCTGTCGCCATGTACCCTTCGTCCCCCTTTTCCAAGCCTGGGCCACAAACGCATCCGCCGCAATCACCTCACCCAACTCCCCTCTGTCCATCAGGCCTCGGATATATTGGAATTCCGCCGAGAACGTCCCGGGAAACGCGACGCTCAAAATCCGTTTCTTCTTTTCCGCGAGTTTGATGACGCTGCGTGCGTCCTCAGATGTCATCACCATCGGTTTCTCCGCGAACACATGTAATCCCGTCTCGAGCGAGTCGGTGATCTGTTGGAAATGGTTCGCATGCGGGGTGATGATCATCACGGCGTCCATGGCCACCTTCGCCAGCATGTCATGGTAATCCGCAAACGTCGGCGGCTGCTGTTTAACGGGGTCAAAAATCTCTCGCTGATACAGGTCGAGATTGTGCTTGTGTGTGTCACAGAGCGCGACGATCTTCGCGTCCTTCACCTGCGTCGTATACACTTTCCCGTGGTACCGGCTCATGCTGCCGCAACCAATGATGCCGAGTCGGACCTTTTTCATGCAAACGCAAGCCTAGCAAATGAGCTTGCGCCCGGCAAACCATCTGGCAACGATGCGCGTGGACAATGACAAAGCTCACGCCAGAACAATTCGTTATCGTCGTCCGCGAACTCGAGCTGATGCTCCGGGGAGAGGAACGCGACGAATTCTGGCGTGTTTTGAAAATGTTCGCCGACAGCCGGTTCAATTTCTCGATAAAGGATTTTCCAGCGGTCGTCCAAACCGAATTCACCAGTCTCGGCTCCAATCGTCAGAAAGACTACGCCTCGCTCGTCGCCGATATCCACAATCTCGCGAGCGGCGTCTTCGAAGTCCGCGGAATCGGAGGAATAAGCTTCGAGGGGAATGCGTACGAAATTCTCAAACTTGTCAGCCGTCTATCGCCTTCACCCTACGCCGTGCAGGTCCCGATCTGTCTTGTGGCGGGCGTTCATGGCGACGAACCCGATGGCATTCTCGCGGCGCTGGAATTCGCCCGTCGATTCTCCCGCACGCCGCAACTCGTCTCCAACTACGCGCTCACGATCTACCCGTGCGTCAATCCCGTCGGCTACGAACGCATGACGCGCGAGAATGGCGTCGGCAAGGACCTCAACCGCGAATTCTTCCGCAACAGTCGGGAAGGGGAGGTCGAGATGCTCGAAGCCGAGTTGCGCGCGCACGAGTTCACGGGTTTCATCGGCGGCCACAGCGACTATGAATCGTTCGGTCTGTACGCTTACGCGACGGGCGCCGTCCTCAGCGAACGCCTCGCCAAACCTGCGCTCTTCCAGGCCAGCAGCGTCATCCCGATCAACACCGACGCTGTGATCGATGGTCATCCAGCACAACACGGCATCATCAATCAGAAATTCCCCGGCTCGCTCGGTCCGCTTTCGAAAGGCGTCAGCGAGCCGTTCGATATCACCATCGAAACCCCGAACCTCTTCGCCCTCAGCAAACGCGTCGAAGCCCAGGCCATCGCCTTCGAAACCATTCTCCACGAATACCGCGCCGTCGCCTCCGAAGCGATGTACTTGTGACAATCCGGCCTGGTAATTCGACGGCAACCCCGTTGACCCTCGGTCAACTGGCCATTCAACGCCTGCTGGCCGACATCCTGTCGTCTGTTCCCGCCCAGAAATACTGGAAATAACGATTGATTCTCTATGCTGAGAATGAATATTGAGGTATTGTTGGCGTTGGCTGAATCGCCCGCTGGGCGGGCAGTTGGAAGATGGGACAGATTGAATTGAGGTAACGCATGAAAGTGGTACGGTTCATTTTGGGAGTGATATTATTCGGGGCGCTCATCGTGGTCGTCCAGCTCGCCGATTCTCCGCTGGACACGCCGTCGGCAAAATACGAGCGATTGCCGGAGGTAAGCCTCCCGCACATGGCAGATGCTGAATTGGCGGCCGGGCGCAGCAGTTCGGCGTTACTGCTGCTCGATTACGCGATTGAGAATGATTCGGGGGAGAAACAGAAGGCCGTCGACGCCCGTCAGAAGGTGTTCGCCCAGCTCGCCAGCCAGAACACGCCCGCGAGCCGATTGAAAGCCACCGGCTGGGCCGCCGCCCTCAGCGGGAATTCATTTGAGAATCTGGCCGGCACCACGGTCGCTGACGCGGCATTGTATGGGGACATCGCCGACCTGGCCAAGCAAGGCGGGTTGGAAGGCAATCAGGACGGGTTCATCACCGCGCTCAATGGCATCACCAGCATCGACAACGTCTTCCCGCCCGCGCAGGGCGCCATCACGCTCACCAAAGCCGCGCGACTGGCCGGTGCAATCAACGAATCGCTGACGGTGCAATTGACCCAAATGCTCAATCTCATGCAGTCCGACCCGAAGTCCGGCATCGCCGTGGAAAAGTTCAGGAATAACTTCATGCCGATGTTCGAGTTGGCCAGGCGGTGTCGCACGTGGGGCGAGTTTGAGACGATCTTGCGTCAGGCCGACAGTCCCGACCAGTTGGCGGTGTTGACGAAGATGGCATCGATGACCCCCGACGCGCCGAAGGAACTCGCGCAGATCCTCGCCGTGGCCGGGGCAGACGGCCGGGCGGCGGCATCAGCGTGCATTGATTTCATCATGCGCCAGGGCCCCAGAGCGTCGGATGCGTTGGACGCGCTGCACGCGGCCATCGGCAAGGGAATGGCAGGACTGAAGTTTGCAATCGATCATCCGGGATTGGCGCCGCAACGTTTGAGTTCCATCACCAGAGGACGGCCGTCAACGCTGGATTCGATCCGGCAGGCATATCAGACGCTTCGGTACCAGTATGGAGGAAGCGTCTCGGTTATCAAGTACGTGCTGATCGCTGTTTTGTGCAGCTTCCTGATCCTGGTCGTGGTCCCCGGCCGCTATCTGGAGAAGCTGATTGCCAGACCTGGAAACACTCCGGCGGCTCCCACTCCCGCCCATTTCCTGCTCACGGCGCTGGCCGTGGGGCTGGTATTGAGCTTGTTGCTGTACTTCTTGTCGTTGGCGATGCGTCCCGCGATGGAGTCGCCTTCCGTCGCCACGGGGACTGGAGAAACTGCCAACACAGCAACCGCCGCAGTGGGAACCGACAGCGCGCTGTTGTCCGGTACAGTGGTGTTGATTTCGCTGGCGGTGCATGCCGTGGTTTGGTTCTTCGTGCGAGGAAAGATTCGTCAGGTCGAAGACGACGAGGGCGCCACCGCCGAGTTGCGTCTCAAGCGGCTGGAGAACATGGACGTGTTTTTCGATCTGCCCTTGTTCACCGGATTGGCGCTGACGGTCATCGCGTTTATTCTCATCACCTTGAACGCTGGAATGAGCCGCCATTTCGCTTACACGTCGACGGTCGTGGGCATCTTGTCGGCCGTGTCACTGCGCATCCGATACTTGTATCCGTTGAAGGAGCGCCTCATCCAGCCCAAGTAGGCCGCACGACCGCATGAAGACGTCGATCCTCATTGTAATGCTCGATTTCCTGGTGTGCTCGCTGCTGCTGTTTGTCATCGGCACGGGCGGCGAACACACTCAATTTGAGACCTCGGCTCCCAAGACGCCTCGCGTCCACGAAGAATTCACGCCTGCGGCGATGCAGGCGCAGCAGGAAGAATGGAATCGCGACTACGAACAACAATCGCTTCTCACTCGCCTCAACACCGCCTCCACGGAAAACCAGCAGCTTCGCGCCCGCCTGACGGAAGCAACGGCGAACCTCACCCAGCAGGAGGCAACCCTCAAAGCCGTCACGGAAGAGAAAGCGCAAACCGAAAGGAAATTGTCGACCGTCGAGCAACAACTCACCCGAGTAAACGAGGAACGGCAGAAACTGCAACAACAAGGCGAGGCTACCAAGGAAATCCTCGCGAAACTTCAAAACGAGCAGAACAAGCTTCAGCAGGAAAAGACGGAATTGGCGCAGCAAGCCCAACAGTTGGGGCAGACGGTCGCGAGCCAGCAGGCGACCATCAGTACACTGAGCGGGCAGGTGCTGGCCTCACAAGAGAGGGTGGAAGCACAACTGACGGACGTCGCCAAGGAGCAACAGGAAATGGGTTCGACCCTCGCCCGGCTCGATGAGTTCGCTCGCACGCTCCCCGCGACCATTCAACAGAACGTCTCGGGCGTTCACGATGAACAGCAAGCAATGCTGCAGAACCTCGCGGCCATGGCGGAAGACGTGAAGGGTATGAGGGGGGAATTGAGTGGTGACGAGAAAACCGGTCTGGGGCAGGCGATGGAGGACATCGCCAAAAGCCAGCAGGAACTCCAATCCAGGTTGGACGCGCTGATGAGGTCGGGCCAGAGCGACCAGATCGCGCAAAGCCTGACCGCCATTGAGGCCGGCCAGAACGCCTTGCGTCAGCAGACGGCGAAACTCGGCGACCAGATCGAATCGATTAAGGCCCGCGGGCCGGGTCCGTACAAAGCGGTCAAAGGCGCGCGCCTCAACCTGCAGGTCGCGCTCGCGAAGAGCGATCCCAACGAACGGGCCCTCGTAGCGCACTTCCGGTCGGCCGCTTACCCGCCGGTGGTGAATGCGGACGGTCGCTCGTTTGTGGTCGCTAATGCTCATGCCTTCGGTTTTGACTGGTGGGCTTTTGGCAGCGGCGAGGGCGAAATCACCCAATTGAAGTACGCCATCGATCGGGCAGGGGACACCCCTTGGTCCGCCACGCTGACCGGCCCCGCGTGTGCGTTGCGCGGCGATTCCCATGTAGTCGCGGTCGAGTTGAGTCAGCCCACACCCGGCGTCGGCACCATGGAATTGGCCGGGCCCGACGCCGCCGTCCAAACCGACCCACAACACAAGCTGTACGTCTTCAAGAGCACGGCGGCCGGTCTGAGTTTTGACGTGGATACAGCGCCCGACCTGTCCGACGCCCGCTATTTGGTGGTTAAACGCGCGATGCGCGGCGTCGCCGCGTGGTTCGAGAACCCCGCCTACCGCGCCGATGCCGGCGACTACGTGGTGACTTCCGACGGCAAACTCGTCGGGATCATGGTCAGCCGGGAACGTTGCTTCATTCTCACCAAAGACAATCTCACCAACTGCGCCATGTCCGTGCCGCTCAATGACGGACGGCAATTCCTCCACGCCATCGAGCAATTCCAGAAGCTCAAGTGATGGGAAGACGTTGTCTCTCCGCCACTGTTTCAGTTTCTTGCCTGAACCGAAGTGGCCACAGGGCTGGACGGCGTACGTTCGAGATTAGGGATCTACAGGTAGATCGTGTCCCCTCTTGGGAGAATAACGGGGGAAGTATTGGCTGTGGAGGGTGGCGAGAGTGTTCGGCCAGCGAGGAGGGCGTGCCGGGCTGGTAGCGCCGCAGCCATTTACGTACGGTGTTGCGGGTGCAGCCGAACGCCCGCAGCCTTTGCAAACTCATCACCTTCAACTTCACCATAGGGGGTCACGATGTACCCACCGGTTCCCATCGTGTCCCGGACACCGCCTTGACAAGGGTGGGTAATCCTGTTACGTAGTTTGTGAAAATTGGAACAAGGGTCGCTGGTCGGCTGTGTTTTTGGTTCTGTCGCGTGAAGGATTTATACATAGATCAGTACTTGTTTGTCGTCGTGTTCTTGCTGGTGGCGGTCGCGTTCCCGCTGCTGCCACTGGCCATCGCGTGGCTGGTAGCGCCGCGGCGTCCCGCGCCGACCAAAAACGACACGTATGAATGCGGCCTGACTTCCAAAGGCGACGCATGGGTCCAATTCCGTGTCGGGTACTACATTTACGCGCTCATGTACGTCATTTTCG
>JBEKUF010000192.1:0-6123 GCA_049515295.1 Verrucomicrobiia bacterium
TGATAGGTGCCACCAGCCAAAACGATCGTGCCCTGGTTGGCGAACACGCTGGTGTTGGTCAGCACGCTGGCCACCTGGATGGTCGCGTTGGTGTTGAACAACGCGCTGATCGATCCGCCACCGGCAAACGTCAGGGTCGCCGCCGAAGCGCCTGCCGCCGCCCGATACGCGCCGTTGCTGGTGGCCGTACCATTGATCACCAGATTGCCATTGGTAGCCGCCACGATGCCGCCGTTGACAAGGTTGCTGGCAATGGTGCCGAAACCAAGGACAGTTCCTGCGGCCAGGTTGGTAATGGTGCCGCTGTTGAGCGTGCCGCCGGTGAGGTTGATCGTGCCAAAATTAGTGATGAGCGCGCCAGCACCAGTGCCGGGGTCGGCACCGAAGGTCAGCGTCGCACCAGCGGTGGCCCCGATCGTGCCGGCGTTTCCGAACGTATTGGCATTGGTGAACTGCAGTTCCACCGTGGTGTTGGTCGCCAGGATCGTGCCCCCGGAGAGATTGACCACTTGCGAAGCATTCTGGATGATGCCGCCACCGGTGATCGTCCCGCCGGAGAGATTGGTCAATGCGGCGGAACCAAGGTTCAGCACGGCATTATTGCCGACACCCGCGCCCACGAGGTTGATCGTGCCGATATTCGTCAAAGCACCGGATCCGAGCAGGCTGAGGGTGCTGCCGCTGCCAATCGTCACCGTCCCGCCTTGAACGATGTTGCTGGCGAAGGCGAGCGTGTTGTTGGTGGCCCAGATCGTTCCCAGATTGACAACGACATTGGAAAGATTGCCGTAGCCCAGCAGCGTGGCCCCGTTGTTGTTGGTCAGGTTGTTGCCGACGATGTAGCCGCCAGCCAACGCTACCGCTCCGTTGTTGGACCAGTTCGTCTTGCCGGTGACGGTTTGATTGCCAATGTTCAGCGTCCCGTTGAGCACCGGGGCGACGTTGCTGATGATCAGACCACCGCCGCCGCTCAGCGCGACGGTGGCGTTGCTGGCCAGGGTGAACCCGCCGGCGACGCTGGCCACCGCGCCGGTGATGCTCATCGTGGAGTTGGTGATCGTGAAACTGTTGTCGGTGGCGTTGTTGATGATCACATTGCCAACCGTGGAATTCCCCGAGATCGTGCCGAAGCTGGTGGAATTGATGTTGGTCGCGGTCAGTGTGCCGGTCAATCCGAGCGTGCCGCTGATAATCAGGAAATTTTTTTCCGAGCCGCCGCCATTGAAGGTAAGGCTGTTGCCCTGCGACGTCCCGGCCAGCGTCAGGGTGGCGCTTTGGCTGCTGCCGCCATTGGGGTTGCCAATGAAGTTCATCGCACCGAACGTTACGCTATTTGAGAAGGTCAGAGCCGTACTGCCCGCCGTTGTGTTCCCCGCGCCGTCAAAATTGACTTGCTCGACGCCGCTGGTAAAAAAGGCAGCGCCGCTAAATGTCACGGCGAGATTGCCCCTCGACATATTTGTGACCCACAGGCTGTCGGCGACGAACACGTTGGACGCCGCGTTCGTCAGGGTCAAGCTGACGTTGGAGGTAGTGTTCGTGAAGACGATGAAAACATTATTCTGGTTCGTGGGGGTCTGACCACCGCTCCATGTCGCTCCCAGCGCCATGTTGGTCGTCATATTGCTGGTTGCGGTAGAGAATCCGTTACTGAGGGAAACCGGGGTCTGGGCTTCCATGTGCGCGGGCAGCAGCAGACAGAGGGCGGCTACCCCTGCCAACAGCAACGTCTTCCCTATGTGTCCCCGGTGTACCATGTCCCCTAGGCGGCTTGGTGTGTCTCTCCGTTGCCGTTGCTGGTTTCGGTGTCGTGACCGTTGCCGGTTTCTTTTGTGCCGTCTCGGACGGCGACCGCCACGCCGATGCCTTCGGACTCTTGGAGAAGTTCGTGGGCGATGCGAGCGATTTTCTTGCGGTGTTTGATCACCGCGGGGTGGGTGATGCCGAGCTGGCGACCGGTTTCGCGGACGCCGCAACCCTTCATCAGGAGGAAGAGAACTTGTTGCTGCCTGTCAGATAGCAGCGGGAGGATGAGGTTGAGGACATCGCCGGTGATCAGTTCGCCCTGGATTTCGATCTGACCAACCAGCGGGGAAGATGAACGCCCGTCAACGCCGCTGCGCTCGTTGCCGACGGGCATGACCTCGGGCATGGACGCGCCGCTGGGCCCATCCAGTTTCAGGTGGTTGCGCGCGCGGAATTCGCAGCTTTTCAGGTACCAACTCAGGGGGCGGTCGGGATCGACCGTCCGCATGCGGACGAGATGCAGGAACATCTCGTGCATCAGCTCTTTTTGAACATCCAGATCGCCCGTCAACCTCGATGCGATCTCTTGCAATTCTTTGACAATCAAATTCTCAGTCATGTTGACGACACCATCCCTCTCTTGCGCCCGAATACTTCGGGACCGGCACCTCATTTTGTGTGAGAACCAAGTCAGACGGGACCTGTGTTCACACCGCAACTCAACGACAACTTCTCCAAGTCGGGCCAATTAATAGCGCCCGCTATGCCAACAAATACAAGGCCTCCAGGGCAGATGGCCGTGCGGGGTGTAACGTCCAGTCAACGAGTGGTTTGTGCAGGATTGCGACGATTGGTTTTTTTATGGAGCCATGTCTGCGCAACAGGGCGCGTCAACCGGCTGTCCACCTGCCCTTACACTTTGAACACAGGTGTCCAGTTCAGTTGAACACTCTCCGTGTTCAGGGTTTGGACAGTGAGTGACCACCCTGTTGGTAACCGCGAAGACGGATACAAATCCAGCTAACGCGTCAAGCGCAACTGGATCTGGGCCGCGACCAACTGAAACAACTGCGCAAGATCCGCTCCGTTGCCTGAGATCAGGGCGACGCCGGACGGCAACGCCGGATTGTAGGTCGCGGGATTGGCAGGATCGTTGGCCACAGCTTGGAGAAAACCCGGGTCTGGAACATCTCCGCCACTGGCACTATCCAAGCCGATGCAAAAGACGTACATCCCCTGTTGCTGCATCTGCTGGGCGACCAGGATACATTGGTTTGTCGCATCATAGATAACGTTGTCCATGTTAAACTGCCTCGGCGTGCCATCGAATGATTGGTACGTATCGGGAGAAGGACAACAGCTTGGAGTCGTGCAAGTCATATCAGTCTCCTGGGCGGCGTAAGTAGCCGGCATGTTCGTAGGCCAGAAACTGACTTGCTCGGTCTCGGAGGGGAGATAGCCGCCGAAATTCCAGGGTCCAGACACACCTGTTGGGCAGGAGATGGTGGACTCGATCATATTGGCCAGCCCATCCGTAAAGAAGACAACCGCTTTGACAACTTGCTGGCCCGCAGGCACGGCCACGCTGTTCTCCATAATTAGCGCGTTTGTCAATCCGCAGATCGAACAGGTTCCCCCGGCCCAGACGATGTTGTTTACTGCTGGCGGGATGACGGACTGGAAATTGCCGGTCATCGGCACATCATTAGTCCATGTGGAGCCGAAGCTAATGACCGCCGCCTGGTCAACATTTGAGTCAAAATCACTGATAAAGCTGGTGACTGCACTGGGGAGATATTCTCCGCCGCCCGTGAAAATGCCGCCACTACCACACTGGCTCGGCGGGCACATGGAGTAGGAGTGATCCAACACCAGCGTCATGATCAGCGGCAGACGGGTCGCTTGGGCGCCCACGCTAATCCCCAATGTCGTCAGCCCCACCGGAAGCATCCCAATGAAGAATGTTTTGTTTGTTGCCGAGGCGCTGACATTCACCATCACGTTGGGACCTGCGTTGCTGAAAACGATGGAGGGCGTCGGCGTGCCAATCACGTAGCCGGGCGAGAGATTGTTCGTATTGGGAGCGAAATTCGCGTCAAAAGTTGCCTGCCCGATACTGATCGCTTGAGCCGTTCCCTGGTAATAGTTATTCATCGCCGCCAAGGCCGCGGCATCGACGGCCTTGGACAACCGCGCCTGGGTGATATACGCAAATCCCAGATCGATTCCCAGCCCGACAAACAGCAGTAACACGACCAGAAAACAGAGGAACATAACCAGCACCTGGCCGCGCTCGCGCGCCCCTTCACGTTGTCGATACTCATGGGTGTGATTCATGTTCCCGGGTAGCCTCATTGAAAGTACGCCACGTCATAAAACACGCCGGACGGACCGACAAATTTGATCGGCGCCGGCGGTTTGTACGCATAGAAGATCTCGGCGACGTAACAGGTGCCGCCCACTTGCACGAGATTGGTGGTCGGCAATGTGACCTGATTTCCCACTCCCATATGCCCGAGCCTGCTGCTCTGTGCCAACCCGCCGCCGGATACTTGCTGGCTGATAAACATCAGCCCGCTTCCGTTGTTGGTCACTGCCGTCAGAATGACTTTCCCCGAAGCGGATGACAGATTCAGTGGAGTGGCTTCCTGCTCGATCGCCGACAGCGCATTCGCCATGATCTGCGCCGGGCTTTGTCCAATGCCGCGGGCCTCAAGATTCGCCGCCTCGCGGCTGAGGTTCGCCAGCAACTGCTTCTCGTAGATCGCCACACAAAAGTCCATGAGACAAAACACCAGCAGCACCAGGGTGAGCAACACCAAAGAGAACTCGACCAGGGCCTGGCCCGATTTGTTCCGCCGGGGAAACCGCGGGCCGGCTGATTTCATTTTCCGTGAGGTCGCGTCCATGGCTCTTCAATTCGCCTCGCCAACCGGGAAACTTTCATTGCGAAAGGTTACGCTCTCGGTCAGCGTGTTGCTGCCGCTCGGCCCAAAATACCGGCCGATTCCCGGCGTGAAAAATCCCAACGCGGTGCTAATCGTGACGGTCACGTTCTCGCCTCCATAGCCGGCAAAATTGGTGGTTGTATCCCCGGATTTTAGCACGGGGCTGCTGTTAACCGTGATGGTGGTGGTGTCGGGGTTATACAACCCGGCCATCGCATTCTGCGCAACCTGTTTAATGGATGCCACGCGGTTCGTGCTGCCCGAGTTTTGGCCGGTGACCGCATATCGCCCGGCTTGGCGAACGGCATTCTCGACGGTTTCCCGAATCCAGTAATAGCGGCCCAAATCAATCAGGGCGAACATCAGGAGGAGAAACACCGGCAGAACCAAGGCAAACTCGACGAGCCCTTCGCCACGGCGCTCCATGAAAAATTGAATTTTACGTAACAAGTTCGCCACGGTTTCCCTCAAGCTGTTTGCTCAGGACCGGATGGTAAGGCGAACCTGCCAGCGGGCCATCCACAGAATATCTGGATGGAGAAGCGAGCGGACACTTCTCCCTGTTCATTACGGACCCAGACTGACGCTCGCGCGTTTCTCAACCAACACCTTTCCCTTAACCGTACCCGGTTCCCGACTCAACACAAAGCGACCCCCCGCGACCAGGCCCTATACCTGTTCGAGGGCACTTCTCCACTCCCAATCCCAGCGGCTTACGTGCCAGAAGAAATCTGGGACGCAGGTTACCACTACCACCTACCCCGTAACCACCAAGACTGGCGGCACTTAACCACTACGACGCCAGACAAAACAATCGCCAATGGGCATTCCAAAGGATACCGGAGTGTAAGGTTTGCCAGACGAATTGCACACAGGTGTAAGGTTTTCTTTACACTTCGACCTGCCCGCACGCCTTGCCAAACCTGGCCCGGAGGGCCGCATCGAAACGCTACTCCACCGTCCTGGCCAACTCGGCGAAATTGGCATTCGCCGGGGCCGACCGCGCCACGGAGGCAAGTTCGAAAAGCGCCTGCTCGACCGGTTCGGAAGGCGGACGGTTCAGTTCCTCGGCGCGCGTGCCGTCGTTCGTCCGTACAACGTGCAGCACGTCAGCGATCGTGATGGATTCCGGCGGCCGCGCGGGCTGGAGACCGCCCTCGCCATCGGCGACCTCAACCAGCACACCGGCTTCGACCAGCCGGTGCGCCACTTGGTTGAGCGCCTGCAACGGCGCGCGCAGTCGGCTGGCGAGCGATTCGGTGTTGGGCGGCGGCACGCGGCAGAGGAAGCTGTGGCACACCCGGAGCACGACGCGGCACGCGAGCAATTCGCGCTGCGTCTGGTCCATCCGCTCACTCGCGCGCTGTTGCATGTACAGTTGGACGTTTTGTGCGGCAAACGACACCTGGGCCCCCAGCAGCACGATGAC